>JANPGW010000295.1:0-14960 GCA_031424115.1 Saprospiraceae bacterium
TACATACCCGTTATGACATCACTCAATTGCCCAACGGTGTCTATGTCGTGGAAGTCCGGGCCGGTGATGAAACATTCTACCATACCATTAAGAAAGTGTTTTAAATATCGAACATGGCAGACTGAATGTCAAAATTAGGCATTAGTTTAAGGATAAACCCTCCACCGTAAAAAAAATGAGACAGAATATAATTCTGTCTCATTTTCTGTTTATAGACTGAAATAGTAGCATTTGTCTGACTATCAATAATGTAATTTATGTTAATTTAACAATCTACACACGTTTTATGATTGGAACAAATCTCTCTTTCATCCTCCACTTTTAAGATTTTGGATTGCGCAAAACCGTTAGTGTATCTTTAAGGGCATTAAAATCCAACGGTTTATTTAAGATATGATTTGCGCCTAAGCGCACAGCTTGTTCAGTATCTTGTTTATCGCCATAAGCGGTTACTATCATGATGACAGGAGGTGGCGTTGGCGCATGAAGTCTTATGCGCCGCAACAATTCCAATCCACTCATACCGGGCATATTAATGTCCGAGAGGATTAAAACAGCTTTTTGTTCCTGCTCTTTTAAGAACGTTAAAGCTTCTTCACCCGAAAATTTGAATGAAAACTCGAATACACCTTCGCGTATTTCACGGCGAAAACGCTGTTGGAATAGTGCTTTCATATCTTTTTCATTATCAACGATTAATATTTTCATTTGTCTTTAGTTTTAACAAAGTTAAGGCAATTTGATAATAAATTCTGTAAATTCTCCTTCTTTACTTTCGACTTCCAAACTCCCACCATGCCCTTTGGTCACAATATCATAAGCCAAAGAAAGTCCTAAACCTGTCCCCTGCTCTGTCGGTTTGGTGGTGAAAAATGGTTGGAAAACTTTGGCTTTAGTTGATTCTGACATGCCGATGCCATTGCTTTGACTTTTATAATAATTTGATTGTCAGTATGTTGTGTAAAAACTGTAACTGAGGGGGTGTAAGTTTTCAAACCTTTCGGGATAAAACCTCGAAGGTTTCGTTCGTTGACGGCATAAAACGCATTGTTTATCACATTCAATAAAACCCGCCCGATGTGTTGCGGTATGACATTGATTTTAGGCAAATTTTCATCAAAATCCGATAGACTGTATATAATTGCTATCTTCTTCTTTCCTCAACTCTGAATTCATTTTATCCATAGAATATAGCCGAATCAACAATCTCGATGGCATCACTCCCGCACCTAATTTAGAATTGCTTCTCATATAAACCACCCATTCATCACCAGCCAAAAGAGAAACAGCGGTGTATCCGCCACTACCCCACGGATTTTTTAATGAATGCCCATCTTTTTTGCTCCAAGGGGTTGACACTCCATTCACTAAATGGTGTTCTTTTCCATTGGATTCAAAAAGGTACATATCAGATTGAAAACCCACAAGGAATTGCAAAGCAATATGGGCTTCTCTATTCATAGTATTTTTCAATCGGAAACGCACCCAATAGTTGTACATAGGGTCATTATTATCCGATTTTTCAGGTGTATTGAGGTGAAATTTATCAGTAACAGGCAATTGACGAACCGAATCAATCGTCCACGTAGCTGCTCTATCTTCGGAATATTGCCAATTCGTAGCGGGCAGTGTTATCGTGCCAATGGTATCGGTCACGATGTCATAAGCAGGTGGAAAAGCGTTTTGGCTGATGCCTTGTTGTAAAAGAGTGAGGCAAATGAGGATAACAAATGATTGAATTATTTTCATTGTTGTATGGTTTTAAAAGATAATTGAAGAATAAACCTTGAAATTTTTGAATTTATTCCCCAAAGAAACTAAGGCAACAAAAAAATCTCAAAATTTTCTTTAGAAATGATATAATAACTTACACCCTACCGTTTGTTTGACTTTTTGGAGTATGAATGTAGGCAAATATAACTTTTTCTTTTGGCTTATAAAAAGGATGTTTTTTGAGACTTCTACACATCTTCATTTGGCATGGCAGCCAACAGTGGACTGTCCTTAAAAGATAAACCACTTTCAGCCTTGCCCCTACCCTATCCTATCAAAATTTTAAATTAATTATTAAATTAGTTTAAACTAATTTAACTTAAATAGTTGATAATCAATTTTTTAATAATTTATTAGATTAAACTAATATTTGCTTAAATAAATAATTAGATTAATTGTTTTTTAGTTTAAACTAAATATATTACATTTGTTGTGGATGAAAAGCCGTAAAAAACACATTCACAAACTCAATAAAAAATAAAGAATTATGCCTTTGATAATTGCAGTGGCGCACCAAAAAGGGGGAGTCGGGAAGTCCACATTGGCTCTGAATCTGGTGAGTTTTTTCAATCGAAGCGGGGCTACGAGTGCCGTTGTAGATGCCGATGCTCAGGGTTCCATTTCGAGTCTCATCAGCAGCTTTGGTGAAAACGATGCTTACGGGACGGTCAATTTGATACCGCGCAAAAGCTTTAAATCCTTCTCTGACTTGACACAATTCAACCAATATCAGGTGCTATTGATTGACACACCACCCTATCTTTCCACCAATCTGAACGAGATATTTCAGATTGCCGATTTTGTTTTAGTGCCTACCAAACCCGCCGTTTTTGATATGTTCGCTATTGAGGGCACGGTTGAACTCATTAATGAAGCGAAAAAACTAAAACCCGATTTGCGAATGGGTGTGGTTCTGAACATGAGTGCGCCGGGCTCAAAACACGTTGAAGATATTAAAGCGCACCTGCGCAACAAGGGAATCAAGTTATTGAATACCGAAGTGAATAAGCGCGTCGAATTTGAGCGGTGTTTGCTCTATTCTGACAGTATTTTTTCGGGAAACGATGAAAAGGCTAAAGATGAAATAAGTCGTCTGGGAAACGAAATAATCGCCCTAATAGAAGAGGGTGCTATTGCAGATTAGTTTCCCTTTAACAATTTTTTAGTTTATTATTTTATAATTTATTATTTTAAACTAATAAACTAATTTAAGATTAAACGATTAAATTAATAAACTCTATAACTTCTCTTTTTTCTATCATCAACGTACAATCAATATGGAAAACTCAAATCTTATTCCCTTTGAAGGAAAACCCATTCGCAAGGCTTGGCACAACGAGCAATGGTATTTCTCAATTGTTGATGTAATAGACGTTTTGACGGATAGCTCTTCACCTAAACGCTATTGGACGGATTTAAAAAGAAAGTTAAATACGGAGGGTAGTCAGTTGTACGAAAATATCGTACAACTGAAATTTAAAGCGGCCGACAATAAAAACTATAGTACTGATTGCACCCATACTGAGGGGGTACTTCGCATCATCATGTCAGTGCCTTCACCTAAAGCGGAGCCGCTCAAAAAATGGATGGCCCAAGTCAGTGCCGAACGCATTGAAGAAACCGAGAACCCTGAATTGGGCTTTGAGCGGATGAAAGAAATCTACAAAGCCAAAGGATATTCAGACGAATGGATCAAAGAACGCATCCAGTCCATCGAAACGCGCAAAAGGTTGACCAACGAATGGCAAAAAAGGGGGGTGGTAGAAGGAAAGGAATATTCTCTGTTGACAGCTGTCATTGCTAAAGGCACTTTTGGCTTAACGCCAACGGAGCATAAGGAGTTCAAAGGATTGACTAACCCTGCCCACAATCTACGCGATCACATGACACCCCTCGAACTCATTCTAACATCTTTCGGCGAAGAGGTAACCCGACAGTTTGCCATCAAAGACGATGTACAAGGTTTTGAGGAAAATCATGAAGTTGCCCAAAAAGGGGGCTATGAAGCAGGCAAAGCAAGACGCAACCTCGAAAAAAAAGGCTTAAAGGTCATTTCAGAGGAAAACTTTTTGCATTTAAAAAGTGGTGAAAAGGGAGAATTGCCCGAAGATAATAAAAAATAGTTTTAGTATTTTAAACTAATAAACTAATTTTAGATTAAACAATTAAAATAATAAATTCATAATAGATATGAAAAATCTCCAAGATAAACTCGCTAATATCAATAAGGCAAAGGAAAACACCCCCTCAGTACCCAAGCCTATCATTCAAGAAGTGGTGGTAAAAAAGCGCATCGGCAGACCTACTTACAAAAATGAAGCAATAGAATACTCTCGTATCTTTGCGGATATTCCGACCGAACTCAAAGACCGAATGACGGTGGCTCTGATTCAAAAATATAAAGGGCAATTCAGTACCATGAGTGAATTGGTGAATGCGGCAATTGTGGCGTATTTGGAGAAGTGAGTTGTTAAATTGCAGTAATGTTATGCCCATTGAGTGCAACAACAATATAACAATACATCAATCAAAAATGGCGCAAAGCATTTATTTTCCCATCGAATTCTTGCAAAATATCTTTAAAGCTATCCATGTTTTTGATAAAAAGAGTATCTATGACCAGACTGCGGAGAGGTTTAATTTGTCTAAAATCTTCTACGGTGAGGGGTCTTTGCAGTTTACTCTCTTCTTGTTGAATCATAGTTTTGCCTGCTTCAATGAATTTCAATGTTTCAATGGCTTCAACTGTTAAAGAAGGATCAGAAGAAGTTAACTCTTTGATTCTATCGAAAATGCGTTCTTGCTTATCTATTTCTAACTGAACCAATTCCTTATTGAGGCGTTTTTGGGTTTCTTCTTTCTTTTCTTTTTTCTTGCGCTCTTCTTTTTGGTCGGTATAACCATTTTTCAAAGCCTGAACAAAAAAACCGGAGGGGTTTGCCTTGATTTGCCCTTCCATTTTAGCACGGTTGGTGACGCGAATAGCTTGTTCTATTTGTTCATCGCTGAAAGATTTTAATAAATCGAAGAATACTGAGGGGGTCACTCCTAAAGACTCTACTATCTTAGGGTAGAAATTTTTGATGCGATTGTCATTATCAGCGGTCGCTTCTTTTTCGTCATGAATAAGCAGTAAATCCCCATTCTGAATATCCTGTGTGAGCGATTTTATCGGTTCATTCACCATTTGAACCGGATTAATAACCACCGGCAGTACTTTGCTGCGGAATTTGATATGGATGCCCGTTATCTTCTTGCCTTGTTTAATTTTGTCTAATTTCAATATCTCTAAATCCGTGTATTCATTGATTTCCTTGACCGCGGGAGCAATGATGCGTTGATAAAAAGTAGAAAACCGAGGGTATTCATTTTCCAATTCAAACATGCGTTTCATTTCATCAAATCCCAAAGTACGGCTTCCAATGCTTTCGTATTGTTTTAAAAGTTCATAAAACCGAATGGGATATGCGCCCAATTTGATAACGTTGCGGATATCATAAGCCGTAAAACGACTTTGCAGTTGCAGTAAATAGGGTTTTAAGTCCGTTTCAACGGTGACATCAATATACTCTTGCTTCTCAATGCCTTTTTTATTGCCTTGCCCTTCCGCTAAATAATCCACCATTCGGATGATATGATACACTTTTTTCCGCGCGAAACCTTCATCGCTGGTGTCCAATATAAAAGTCTTGCGCATCAATTTATTTGCCGCGTCTCGAAGCATATCATAAGATTGGTGCGTCTTGATGTTAAATGTTTTTATAATATCACTGAACCAAATGCGGTACACCCTGAAATCATCATCTTCTCGGCGTATTTGTGAAATAACCGACAGAAAAAAGCGCATCTCCCAAATATCAAATTTGAAGCGCGATTCAATTAACTCATTCGATTTTTTAATAAGGACAATGCCCTTATTTTGACTTTTCTTTGCCATAGTGAAATCAAAAATTAAAACAAGTGTAGCAAAATTGGGAAAGAACCCAATATTTCAGCGATATCAGTAGCAAAATTAATATAAACACCCATAAAACCAAACAAAATCTCCCAAATTTGCTACACTTACTCCCATTTCTGCTACATTAAATCCCAAATGTGCTACATTAAATCCCATTTTTGCTACACTCTTTCCCAAATTTGCTACACTTACTCCCATTTCTGCTACACTTAGGCTCATAAGTGATTGATTATCATCAGTTTATGAGGGTATAAAAAGGAAAAAGAATTAAAAATTTATTAAAAAAGGAAACACCAACAAAAGGAAGCGTTTTTTTTGTTGGTGTTTGGATTCTTTTTTAGTGATTAATTAATTGTGTTTTTGTGTCTGTTTTATTGCGCCCGCCGAAATTTTTTGATAGCTGTAATAGAAAGCCCATTAGTTTTATTATTTCATCAAATCTTCCACCAAACTATTCATGGCAGGATGGGCATTATTATTCAAGACGATGATGGTTTTATGCAGATTAAGGTAGCGGATTATAATCGTTTTATAACCCGGATTATCGCCGGTATGTTGCACGATTTTGTTGCCGGAGCTATCTGTTTCTATCTCCCACCCAAAACCGTATTTTGTCATTGAGCCATTGTTCAGTTGAGCTGGCGTGAAGGCTTCTTTTAAAGTGGCAAAGCTGACTAATTTTTGGGTGTATAAAGCTTTATCCCATTTCAACAAATCCTCAGTGGTACTGCTGATGCGTCCCGAGCCTTTGCGGTTGCCAAGCCAAACGGTATAATCAGAGTTGTGAAATTTATTGGCATTAACGTAGTGGTTAGTAGAGTCCATAAGATGCCCGGCGGCAAAGTTTTTGACTTTTGCTTTGGCTTCCAATGTCCGAATGTCGGTATCCTTCATTTTTAGAGGTCTAAATAGCCGGTGTCGGCAAAGAGTTATAAAATCTTCCCCAGATGCGCGTTCTGCAATGCTTGCCAATAAAATATAGCCGGTATTGCTGTATTCATATTGTGTTCCTGGCTTGAAAAGGGCAGGAGGGGCATAGCGGTTGATGTATTGAATAATCTCAGGATTGCCCGCTACCTTCTTTTTATCCCAATGTTTATCCATCATTTCTTGATAGTCAGGCAAACCGCTCGTATGGGTCAGTAGGTGGCGAATAGTAATGTCCGGATAAGGGACTTGTACGTACTTATTGATGGGGTCATCATAATTCAATTTCCCTTTTTCTTTCAGCATCATAATAATCATCGCGGTAAACTGCTTACTAACCGAAGCCAATTCAAAAATATCGTTTTTTTGTAAAGCGATATTTGTTTCAAAATGCCGATTGCCGGTGGCTTCGTGAAATATTATTTTTCCGTCCTTTGCCACCAATACCACACCGCTAAAACCGGCTGCTTTAGCTTTGTTGAAGGCTTGTTGAATTGTTTGGTTTTGACCTTGTGCGTTGACCGTCGGTAGGAAATACAAACAAAATAACCCGATTATTATTATCCTCTGTTTTTTCATAGGTGTTAAGATTTTGCCCAAAAAGGCTGTTTGAAAAAGGGTATAAAGTAAAGCATTTTGTTTCGCCTATTTTAATTTCAAAAGCCACATTTTAAAAGTAAAAATAGAAAAACATTGTCGAGTATGGCTGTTGAGTTGCAATGAATATGTATCTTGTTTACTCTAAATCGGAATAATATGAAAAGTAATTTATCTTTTTTAATACTCTGCTCATTTTGCCTTTTTTGTGGATTTCAATCCTCCAAAAAGCAAGCGTCAAATCGGGTCTCCAGCAAATACACAGACTTAGTCGCCCTTTTCAAAGAATGGCGAACGTTTGAAACGCCACCCCTGCGCGAGGGTGCACCCGATTACACGGCTGAAACTTTCAAAAAACGGTTGCCGCAGTTTAAAAAACTACAAGCCAAACTTGTGACAATGGACACGACTTCGTGGACAGTGGAACAAAAAGTAGATTGGCATATCGTACGCGCTGAAATGAACGGTTATGATTTCAATTACCGCATCTTGCAGCCATGGGTACGTGACCCGGCTTTTTATAAATCCGTTTGGACGGAACGCAGTGATGTTCCCGCTCATGAGGGCCCCACGCACCATCGGACAACGGAACTTTGGACTTACTCTTACCCTCTCAGTATAACGGAGAAAAACAGGCTATTAAATGATTTAAAAGTCATTTCACCGCTCAATGAGCAAGCCAAGCGCAATTTGACAGGCAACGCCAAAGATCTTTGGATTGCGGGTATTCGTGAAATTCAATCGCAAGTGGACGATCTTAAACAGCTTTTGGAACAAGCGGGTGTGAAAGCAAATGCTGAATTGACAAAAACAATTCAATCTGCTATCAGTTCCACGCTTGATTTGGTCGCTTGGTTAGAAAAAGAAGCCAAAACCAAAACGGGCCCTTCGGGTATTGGGAAAGAAAACTATACGTGGTATCTCCAAAACGTGAATATGGTGCCTATGACATGGGATGATGAAGTCATACTTTTAAAAAGGGAACTTGCCCGAGCTTGGTCGTCCCTCAAATTAGAAGAACACCGCAATCGCAAATTGCCTGAACTTAAGGAAGTCACTTCGCCCGAAGCCTACGAGGTACTTGCCAAACGTTCCGCCCGAAGCTTTATGACATTTTTAGAAAAAGAAGATGTTTTAACTATCAAAGACTATTTTGCCCCGGCTTTGCAAGAACATTTGGGAAAATTCGTCCCAAAAGAGAAAAGAAATTTTTTCAATATCACCATGCATTACGACCCTCGACCACTGTATTCGCATTTTTACCATTGGTTTGAATTGGCTTTGATGGATAAAGAACCGCATAAGGATGAGATACGGCGCGCACCTTTATTGTACAACATCTTTGTTTCTCACAATGAAGGACTCGCCACCGCAGTCGAGGAAATGTTCATGCAATCGGGTTTGTATGATGACAACCCGAGAGTGAAAGAGATGGTTTATATCTTGATTGCTCAGCGGGCAGCACGGGGGCTGGGTTCTCTCTACGCCCACGCCAACGAGATGACCATGGAAGAAGCGGGGGGCATTCATACCGAATTTACGCCGCGCGGTTGGATGAAAACGGAGAAAGAATTGCGCGCCTTTGAGCAACACCTTTATTTGCGTCAACCGGGTTATGGCACGAGTTATATCACTGGAAAATACCTCGCTGAAAATGCCATGGCTGAAATGGCTCGGTTAAAAGAATCCCTAAAAGAGCCCTTTAAATTAAAAGATTTTTTCGACCAATTGAATGCCATGGGCAGTATTCCAACAGCTTTGGGGCATTGGCAGATGACGGGTAATAATGACCATCTTCGGCAGATTATGAAAAGATTATGAAATGAAAAGCATTGTGTAAAGCGAAATCAATTTCATCACCCACTTTTCTCATAAATATGTTTATAAGTATTGAGAAATTTTACAAAAAGGGTAGTATTTTTAACGATTGCTTCAACTGTTAGGTCTTTAGCCAATGTTGATTTTGAAAGAATAGAAAACTAAATAAAACGCTTTTTTGCATGCTCAACGCACTACATAAAATACTGCCCAAAGAGCGTATTAAAACCCGCCTCATTGACCGTTATGCGTATGCAAGCGATGCCAGTCATTTTTATTTAGTCCCAAAAGCTATTGTGCAACCTATCTCAATTGAGGAAATTCAAAAAATTTTTGAATGGTCGCATCAGCATAAAATGCACATTACTTTTCGAGCGGGTGGCACCAGCCTTTCGGGACAAGGCGTAACAGATGGGCTTTTGGTGGATTTAAGCAATTATTGGCGGGCAGTCACGCCTGAAAAAGAAGGCGAAACAGTCCGGGTTGAGCCTGCGGTAATTGGCGCAAATGTCAATATCGCCTTAAAAAAATATGGGCGCAAAATAGGCCCAGATCCTGCTTCCATCAATGCTTGTATGATGGGTGGTATATTGTCCAACAACTCAAGCGGCATGTGTTGTGGCGTGGTGCAAAATGCGTATCACACCTTAAAATCCATGACTTTTGTCCTGCCTAATGGCTTGGTTTTCAATACGGAAAAGCCGGAAGATTACCGGCGTTTTGAAATAGAAGCCGCTGATATTGCCGAAGGTCTGAAAATACTGAGGGGGGATGTTTTACAAAATGCAGACTTAGTAGCGCGTATTCGCAAGAAATACAAGCAGAAAAATACTGTCGGCTATGGTATGAATGCCTTCGTGGATTTTGAACATCCGTTGGATATTTTAACCCATCTCATTATCGGAGGCGAAGGGACTTTGGCTTTTATTGCCGAAGCAGTCTTAAATACGGTGCCTGATTTGCCGTATAAAATGACCGAAATGCTGTATTTTGAAAGCCCCGAAATAGCCTGCAATGCCATTCCACAATTGATTAAAACGGGTGCGGCCGCTTTGGAATTTATGGATAGAGCATCTTTGCGTTCTGTTGAAAATATGCCGGGTGTACCGTCTTTTTTAAAAGATTTATCTGAAACCACCGCCGCTATTTTATGTGAATTTCAAGAACTCCAAGAAGGTGGGCTGTTGGAAAAACTTGACAAAGCAAAACCGACTTTTGCCAAATTGCCTTTGCTTTTTGCCCCCAATTTCACACAAGACGCCAAAGAACAGGCGATGATGTGGAAAATTCGCAAGGGGATGTACCCGTCAGTAGCGGGCATGCGGGCGAAAGGCACATCGGCTTTGATGGAAGATTTCACCTTTCCGGTTGAGCGTTTGGGTGAAGCGGTGGTAGATGTTCAAAAACTGTTTGACAAATACCGATATGAAAACGGTATCATCTTCGGTCATGCCAAAGATGGGAATTTGCATTTTGTCATTTCTCAATCGTATGCCACGCCAATTGATATTGACCATTATGAAAAATTCAACGATGATTTATTCGATTTGGTGTTAAATAAATATGATGGGGCTTTAAAAGCGGAACACAGTACAGGCAGGGCGGTGTCGGCGTATGTTGAAACAGAGTGGGGGAGAGAGGCTTATCAAGTGATGAAAAAACTCAAACAATTGCTTGACCCAACCAACTTGCTGAACCCGGGCATTATCATTACCGAAGATAAACAGGCACACGTTCACAACCTCAAAGTGATGCCGATTGTCGAAGAAGAAGTGGATAAATGTATAGAATGTGGTTTTTGCGAACAAAGCTGCCCAAGCCGTGATGTGACGTTGACTCCCCGCCGCCGCATCGGTGTTCGCCGAGCGATTAAACGTTTGGATACCTCAGAAGATACTGTTACAAGAGACGCATTATTGAAAGATTATGTCTATGATGGTTTGGGAACCTGTGCAACGGATGGTATGTGCGCCACAAATTGCCCTGTGGATATTAATACAGGTGATTTAGTGAAACGTTTAAGGCGTGAAAGCCATTCGGCTTTTTACAATAAAATGGCGTTAAAAGCGGCTAAAAACTTCGGTACTTTGGAAACTTCTGCCCGAATTGCCTTGAAAACCGGCTTCACTTTCAATCGTTTTTTCGGTGAAAATTTTATGAAAAATTTGACCACAGGTGTTAAAAAGGTAATGCGGATTATGCCTTTATGGTCGAATTATATGGGTAAACCGCCACGCTTGTCCCAGCCACAACCTTACGAAGGTTCTAAAACCTTCGTAAGATTAGACGCTGAAAACGCGCAGATTCTGTATTTTTCAAGCTGCATTTCTCGCATGATGGGTGGCGATATTTTCACTACTTTTTTATCTGTTTGTAAAAAAGCCAATATCCAAGTGGTTATTCCACAGGATATTGGTGGAACATGTTGTGGACAAATTTTCTCTTCAAAAGGCTACACACAGGCGTATAATTTCACCACCAATCAAACCATTGAGAAATTATGGCGACATACTGAGGGGGGTAAAATTGCTATCGTCATGGATGTAACGAGTTGTACCCAAACCCTGAAAACGTGTCGCCCTTCTTTGACCGATGACAACAAAGCCCGTTTTGATAAAATGATTTTTTGGGATGTCATAGATTTTGCTGCCGACAAGCTTTTACCCCGTTTGACCATTTCAAAACCCAAAGATAAAATCGTTTTTCACCCTGTTTGCTCCATCCAAAAAATGGGAACATTGCCCAAATTACAATTGATTGGCAAAGCCTGCGCCAAGCAAGCCGATATACCGACGTTTGCCGGCTGCTGTGGTATGGCAGGAGATAGAGGTTTTTATTATCCAGAATTGATAAAGGCAGCGACAAAAATTGAATCCAACGAAGTCAAACAAAAAGAGTACGATGGCTATTACTCTACTTCAAAAACGTGTGAAATGGCATTGTCAGGAGCGGTGGGTAAAAATTATGAGTCCATTTTAAAGTTATTAGATGAGGTGTCCATTTTTTCAACCCATTTAGAAAAACAATGATATGAACTGGAAACAAGTGATTGATCCATTTAATAATATTGGTTTATCTGCCTTGTTGGCTGTCATACCCATTGTTTTTATTTTTTGGGCTTTGATTATCAAAAAAATGAAAGGCTATCAAGCCAGTTTGATGGCTTCCTCTTTAGCCATATTCATCGCCATTTCAGCTTATGGCATGCCCTTAAAATTAGCTTTGCTTTCCACCGCTAATGGTGCTTTGTATGGGTTGTTTCCCATTTGTTGGATTATCATTACTGCTGTTTTCTTGTTTAATATTACCATAAAAAGCAGACAATTCGAGATTATTAAGCATTTTATGGCTTCAATCACCGCCGATAGGCGATTACAAGCCTTACTGATTGCGTTTTCTTTCGGTTCATTTTTGGAAGGCACGGCGGGTTTTGGCGCACCCGTGGCAATAACAGCGGCTATGCTGGTGGGTTTGGGTTTCAATCCTCTTTATGCGGCGGGCATTTGTTTGATTGCCAATACCGCCCCTGTGGCGTTTGGGGCGATTGGCATACCCATAACGGTTGCCTCGCAAGTGACGGCTATTCCTGAAATGGCCATTTCGCAGTTGGTCGGTCGCACACTCCCGATTTTATCGATTGTATTGCCTTTTTATTTGGTTGTTATTATGTCGGGCTTCAAAAAAGCCCTTGAAGTTTTGCCCGCTATCATCGTTTCGGGCGTATCTTTTGCTTTTCTACAATGGTTTTCATCCAATTATATTGGACCGGCACTGCCGGATGTGATAGCGGGCATTGGCTCTATTTTGAGTTTAATGTTTTTATTGACATTTTGGAAACCCAAAAATATCTGGCGTTTTCCGCATGAACCAGCGCCGACCCTCAACACAGACATTACCTACACAACAGCTCAAATAATACGAGCGTGGTCTCCTTTTATCTTATTAACACTTTTTATCATGGCGTGGGGCATGAAACCGATTAAGGACATTTTCAACGTCCTTGGAACAGTGTCATTTGAGTTTCCGGGCATTCACAATGTGATTATTGATAAAAACGGCAAAGGTATTGCCCATATTTTTAAATTCAATTATTTATCGGCTTCAGGTACAGCCATATTACTGTCCGCCATTGTATCCATTCCTTTAATTGGCTTAAAATGGGGAGAAGCAATAACAATATTTAAGGAAACGCTGATTCAATTGAAATTCCCGATTCTGACCATATCGGCGGTTTTAGGCTTTGCTTATATCGTCAATGATTCAGGCATTACCCTGACCATGGCTGAAGCTTTAGCCAATACGGGTGTTTTATTTCCGTTTTTTGCCCCGCTGCTGGGTTGGTTGGGCGTTTTCATAACGGGTTCAGATACTTCCGCCAATGCTTTATTTGGCAAGTTACAAGCATCAACGGCAACGTCCATCGGTGTTGATCCTGTGATAACCGTTGGAGCCAATGTATCGGGTGGCGTGGTGGGCAAGATGATTTCACCACAATCCATTGCAGTTGCTGCCGCCGCTGGTGATTTGATTGGCAAAGAATCCGACCTTTTTAGGTTTACCGTAAAGCATAGTTTTATTATGTTGCTGTTTATTAGCTTAATTGTTTTGGGTCAAGCGTATGCCTTCAGTTGGATTGTCCCAGAATATCAACTGCTCGTTGCCAATACTGCTGCATTCGTCCCTGATTTTACAAAAGGTTATATTTATTTAGGGGTGTTTGCCTTTGTGGTGGTTGCTTTTTCAGCGATAATATGGTTGCTAAAGCAAAAGAAGAATTGAAACATTAGAATGTCCCCCCCTCAGTATGTTATGCTTTTTAAGGCATAAACAAGGGACAAATTTTAAATATACGCAATTGATACCGCATTAAAAAAAAACAATCATGGAAAGACGAGACTTTTTTAAAACCGCTACTCTGGGTTCTGCTGCTTTTGCGATGCCCATTAAAGCGGTGGACACCACCCATCAATCTTTAAACCCAAGAATAAAATTGAGTGTGTCGAGTTATTCTTATTGGCATTTTAAAGGGGATAAATACCCGATTGAAAAAGTGATTGACGAAGCTGCCAGAATGGGACTCGATGGCATTGATATTTTGCATCGTCAAATGGTAGGGGAGGACAATGCTTATCTCCAAAAACTCAAGCGTCACGCTTTTGAGAATGGGATTGCGCTCACATGCTTGTCCATTCATCAAGGTTTTGTGTTTCCGGACAAGGCAGAACGGCAAAAAAATATTGATCATACGCTGCATTGCATAGAATTGGCGGCTAAAATGGGCATCCCCAGTATGCGCCTCAACACAGGACGTTGGAATACCATCAAATCGTTTGATGAATTTATGAAAAACCGCGGACAAGAACCGGCTATTGCGGGCTATTCCGAAGAGGATGCTTTTGGGTGGTGCATCGACAGTGTGGCTGAATGTGTGAAACGAGCCCAAGAATTGGGTGTTTTGCTGGCTTTAGAAAACCATTGGGGTTTGGCAGCCACGCCGCAAGGCATGTTGCGCATTCACGAAGCCATCAATTCGCAGTGGTTGCAATTGCTGATGGATACCGGTAATTTTTTAGAAAATCCTTACGATAAATTGGATATGATAGCGTCCAAAACGTGTTTTGTGCAAGCTAAAACCTATTACGGCGGTGGCGTATGGTACAGCCTTGATTTAGATTATGAACGCATTGTCAACATTTTAAAAAAAGTGAATTATCAAGGGTATTTGTCCATCGAGTTTGAAGGGAATGAGGCAGCGGAAACGGGGGTTAGAAAGAGCGTGGAAATGTTGAGGCAGTATATTTAATTGGGAGAATGAAATACAGTTCAACAAGTAAAGTATCAGTCATTTTTTTTATAACACATAGGCTCATAGAGCACATGGTTTTTG
>JANPGW010000296.1:0-12852 GCA_031424115.1 Saprospiraceae bacterium
GAGTAAGCGAAATTTTGAAAGGCAAACGAAAATTAACGCTTGATATGATTAGGGGATTAAACAAGAAATTGCACATACCATTAGAAGTACTGATGCAGGAGTATTAACCGGATGAAAAGGGTTTTTTCGAATTGATTATTCTTTCAACTCAAAGCCTCCGCGTACATATCTATCTCTCTCAAAAACCGCTCAAGCCCTTTGCGTTTAGCGGCATCGAGGGTATAAGAGATATTTTTGGTAAAATATTCTTTCAAGTCAAACTCAAAATATTGGGTAGGCAATATATAAATGAGCTCTTGTATGTGTTCTAAACCAATATTCAATGCTTCATTGAAACGTTGGATAAAGTCAGCCGGTAATTTTTTATTAGACACCCATGCAGCGAAGACGAAAGGCAAACCTGTCCATTTCTGCCAAATTTCACCCAAATCATAGACATACTCAAAGCGCATGTCTAAGCCGATGGTTTTA
Source organism: Saprospiraceae bacterium (assembly GCA_031424115.1). GTDB lineage: Bacteria > Bacteroidota > Bacteroidia > Chitinophagales > Saprospiraceae > JAAFJT01. The sequence goes on from JANPGW010000296.1 coordinate 472, forward strand.
TCGCCAATGGCTAAGTAGGCGGCGTCTTTTTCGATATTGTCTAAGTACCCCTCAGTAGTGTTGATGAGCACAGGATTGATTTTCCAATATTTTTTCAATAAGATCTTGGTCAATGCCACCGACGTTTTTGAATGAAAATCGAGATACACTTTTGATACATCTTTTATGAGCGTATTGGAATACAAACAAACAGTCTTAACCGCACCGGTCGACCCGATGCAATAATCCGAAATGATATGTGGTGTGCTGAGATAAGGGATGGCTGCCACCGGAATTAAACCCAAATCAGCCTCGCCGGATTCCAATTTAGCGGCACACACAGAGGGTATATCCAAACTCAATTCAATCTCTTCTTGTACATCACTTTTAAAAATGCCGTACAAAAAAGGTTTAGTATTGAGGTAACTCACCGCTGTAACATTTATTTTTTTCATTTTCTTTTTGTTAAGTGTGTCATTTTTTAAGGTTAACGTTCATTCAACTCTAAAAATCGACCGTTTGTAACTTGCCTAAATGCCGCACATCATTCTCCGCCTCAAAAATAAACTCCCCATCCAAATAATGTACTTTATATAAACAAGTGTTTTGATGTTTAAAAGTATTCATCATACTGAGGGGGTGTCCATTGAGGATTGTGAGCAGACAGAGCAACGTGCGACCATGCGTACATAACAATATATTTTTACCATGATGATGTTCTTGTTTCAAAAAATCAAGCGCTTTATTAACCCGTTGATGTAACTCAGCCGCACTTTCACCACCTTCTATTTTGGTATCGTACACACCCGATTCCCAATCAGACATCAGTTGCTTATAAGATTCGTGTTGCATCGGATTGCCTTTTTTGCCTTCATGTATGCCCCACGAAATCTCGTTCAGTTCAGGTAATTTGACCCAGTTTTTGTACGTACCTCTTTTTAAAAAAGGCTCAACGGTTTGGTGTGTCCGTTTCAAATTGGACGTGATAATATGGTCAAAATGTACATTATTGTAATACTTATAAAATAAATGTGCTTGTTTCCGACCCAAGTTATTGAGTTCAGAATCCACCCCGCTGCCTTGAACGACCCCTTGTCGGTTCATATCGGTTTCACCATGTCTGATAATATAGAGCGTCATTTACTAATCTATTATTTGTATATAAAAACAAAAAGTATTTAATTCAAAACCGGTAATTCCAAATACCCTCTAAACTGTTTATCTTCTTCAAATTCCACATTGGTAAAATCAGTAACGATATTATATAAAGTATCGCGCTCGATGGGTGTTCTGCCCACTCGACGAATCATATTCACTAAATCTTGAGTCGAAAGAGCCGGATTTTGTTCCTCACTGCCCGCCATTGAGTAGATTTTGGTTGTATCATCAATCGTTCCGTCAATGTCATCCACGCCAAAACTCAAGGCAACTTGCGCCGTTGTGCGTCCAATCATGGGCCAATATGCTTTGATATGGTCAAAATTGTCGAGATAAATGCGCGCAATAGCATAGTTTTTCAAATCTTCAACAGTAGTCGATTCCGAAATGTGGGACATTTCATTGTCCTGATTGCGAAATTTTAACGGAATAAACGTCTGGAAACCACCAGTTCTATCTTGTAATTGACGCAATTGTTCCATGTGATGAATGCGGTGTTCATATTTTTCGATATGTCCGTAAAGCATCGTGGCATTCGAGCGCATACCCAAGTTGTGCCAGATTTCGTGCATTTCAAGCCATTGCTCGCCTGTACATTTGTCGTTAGCTATTTCTTTGCGCACGTCGGGGTGAAAAATCTCCGCACCACCACCCGGCAACGAATCAACGCCCGATTCTTTCACCAAACGCATCCCCTCAGTATAAGACACTTTCGCTTTTTTAAAAATGTAATGGTACTCGACAGGCGTCAGGGCTTTGACGTGCAATTCTGGGCGGTGTTCTTTTATTTTCTTAAAAAATTCAAGGTAAAATGGCAAATGATATTGAGGCAAAACACCCCCGACAATGTGCACTTCCGTAACGGGTTTGCCATCATAACTTTTCACAATATTCATCATATCGTCCATCGTGTATTCCCATGAATTGTCACCGCGCTGTTTTATCAGTCGGGAATAAGAACAAAACTTACAAGTATAGATACACAAATTAGTGGGTTCGATGTGGAAATTGCGGTTGAAATAAGTATTATCACCATTTTTGCGCTCACGCACATAATTAGCCAATGCTCCTACAAAACTTAAGTCAGCTTTTTCGTATAGAAGTACCCCCTCAGTATCCGTGATGCGTTCACCATTTTTTACCTTTTGAGCGATGGTTTTAAACTCAGGAGCAAGCGTCGAATCGGACAATATTACTTGTATATCAGCAGTAGATTTCATCTTTTATAATTTTAATACAAAGATAACAAATTTTCAGAACTTTCAGTTTAGATTGAAAGTTGTTTTTTTCTCTAAATACTAACAATTTACCTTTTTCTTAACAAAGCCGGAACGAGAATCAACAAACCCGGAAGCAAAAATATAATCAATCCGAAATCAGGCAAACTATTATAAACCCCAAAAATGGCAAAAAGAGTAATCCCGGCACCCAATGCTATTTGCCCTATTTTATTGAATGAATGGCTTTTCAATTCAGTATATCCCAATTGGTAAGCCCATAAACCGCATAAAAGCATGGTTATGGACGAAAAAATCCAGATATTCTGAACTGAATAAGTAAGTCGAAGTGAAGCGTTTTCGTTTTTCAAAATTTCGGTCATCGTAGGATATCCGAGAAAAAAGTGAGGCAAGAAATATAACATCAAGATAACTCCTCCTGCAATTGTCAAGTAGGCAGACGTTTTAGGTTTCATAGCAGTTTTGTTTAAATTGTCTAAAAGTTGTAACTAATTCCAAAAATTGGTTCGCCCTAATATTGTCGACTGAACGTTTCCAAAGATATACAAACGATAGTAATTAAAAAGACTTTTCTGAAAAAAAAGCAAAATTTACCCGTAATTAAAACCTTGCGCGGTAGATTTTGTCCTAAATATCCAAAAAGAGTTAAAGAAAAATCCTAAGTTGAAAAAATAAAAAAGGGAGGAAATCATCATGGTTTCCTCCCTTTTTTATTTTTAATCCCGCTTATATTTATCGTAAAATTCAGGTAAATCGTGGTAATTTTTCAATTCGGGTAAAGCCACATATTCTTCTTTAGGAAAAGATGTAGGCATCGAAATGGCCTTTACCATATCCAAATCGTAGAAAACCATAAACTGTACGGCATCATTCTGATTGCCTCCCAGCACAACAACTCCTTTGCGGTTGACTGTTCTCGAAATACCATTTTCAACAACTGCATAACTATCTTGAATTGTCCCTACCGCGAAACCAATATGCCCACCACCCTTTCTTTTAAAAATAACCATCGATCCTAATGGAACGACATTTTTATTCTGAAAATCGTCAAAAGTAAAATCGTGGTAGCCGGAATGAGGTAAAAAATCTAAATCCTCTAAATCCTCAAAACGCCCATTCAATGATTTACTTTTTACCGAAATTTTTGCAAAATTGAACAACGAATTGCCAAAACCACCGTAAGAAGCCGCTCTGTAAGGATGCACAGGCAGTTTGAAATTCGGGTCATATTCTTTCAATTTAGAACCTACATAAGCAGCACACCATGGTGTATCGTCTGAAAATCGGGTGTTAATTTTTTTAAAAAAAGAAGTGATTTTAGGGTTTGATTGACCAAATTTTTTGTCTTCAATGACCGATAAATCCGTGAAATTTATCCATTCGGGTAATCTGTATTGACGAGCTGAAAGATAGTTTAAAATATCACTTTTGACTCTGTTTTTTGATTCTGTACTCGATTGAAACTTATTGGTTCTCCTAATCCAACGCGCTACTTTAGATTGGTCATCCAAATTTAATGCAGCATTATGAAGTTTTAATAGCCTTTCAGCATTATAATTGTGCTCTCCGGCCAGTATCTGTTTATTTTTGAGAAGGGACATCACACCGGTTTCGTCCATAAAGTCTAAATACCGCACTATTTTCACGTAGTCCGCCAATTCTTCTTTCTCAAATTCCGTATTCAGTTCAAGATAAAGACTATCCATCGAGAGGGCAGTTGTGGTATCAGAAACCAAAGAAGCAGGAAGTGAATAGGGTGTAGAAATAGGTTTTGCCCAAGAAACTATTGATAACAAATAGATTAAAATAGATGTCTGCATTGTAAAACGTTTTGGTCTTATGAATATAATGAAAATCGAGATTCGAATTTCAATCAACAAATAAGAAGCCAATCTTTTTCATATTAAAAATTATATTATTAAAAACATATTAATTCAAATAACCCGCTGAACTCCAAATGAAATAAATTCGTGGCGCAAATACGTAAAAATATAGTTTTTATGTTTAAGAAAGTCAGATTAATATAAATTTAACGTATTGGCTTTGCCCTAACAAAAGTCAAGCTACACCATTTTTACAAAAAATTAGTAGCTAATTTGAAAAAAACGGATTATCTTTCATGCACAATTCTATATTCAGAAGGCACGTTATAATTTCATAACGATTATTTCCACAAACCATTCATTTTCAACGTGTTATGATTAAACCAAATGTTCTCTCCATTCGCCTAATCCTCATTGGATTGATGGCATTTTCCATTATGTCGTGCAAGCGTGATTTAGCAGCCAAAAAAATGACTAAAAATATGGCTGCTTATGTGTATGCCTTTACGTCAGGCACCATTTCACGAGAGCAACCGGTGCGCATTCGTTTCGCATCCTCACTCGTCAAACCGGAAGAAGTTGGTAAATCGGTAGAGAGTGGTGTGTTCAGCATCACCCCCTCAGTATCCGGGTCAGCTATTTGGGAAGACCAACAAACCATTCGTTTTACCCCTGAAAGCAGCTTCGGTTCAGGTCAGACTTATTTAACTGCCGTGAAACTCAAGCGGCTTTTTAAAAATGTCCCGAGCGACGCCGAAGAATTTCAATTTGATTTCAGAATAAGGGAACTCTATTATGAAGTTGTCGCTGATGGCATCCAACCGGAGAATGCCAACGATTTGAGTAAACAAGAACTCGTGGGTCAAATAATTGTTTCAGACCGAGCCGATGAAAAAGCTATTGAGCAAGTTCTAACCGCTAACCAGAACGGTAAAACATTGAAAATCAATTGGATACACGCCGATGATGGTATTCACCATACATTTAAAGTGAAAGAAGTCGCCAGAGGCGAAAATGCGTCAAAGGTCACTTTAGCCTCCAATGGGAAGCCAATTGGTGTCGATTTCAGTGATTCCAAAGAAATCGAAATTCCTGCTATTGGCAATTTTACTGTGATGAATATGCGATTGGTGCAAGACGCAGAACAATATGTCAAAGTGAATTTTAGCGACCCCCTCAATACCCAACAGGATTTGAACGGGTTAGTCAAAATTACAGATTGGTATGGCTCATTGCGACATACTGTAGATGGTAACAGCATTTTGATATACCCCAGTGAGCGCGTAACGGGTGATAAAAATGTTTATATTGATGCCGCTGTTCAAAATATTCAAGGCAAAAAACTGACAGCGCCTATCAATTATACTTTGTCATTTGCAGATATTAAACCACAAGTTAGGTTGGTTGGCAGGGGCGTAATTTTACCCAATTCAGATGGTTTAAACTTTCCGTTTGAAGCCATCAATCTCAATTTTGTGGATGTTGAAATTGTTAAAATTTTCAATAACAATATTCTTCAATTTTTACAAACCAATGATTTAGATGGCAATGGCGAATTGGAACGCGTAGGCAAAATCATTTTACAAAAAAGAATTGCCCTCAAAGACCTTAACCCCAATGCATCAGCCATGCGGTGGACGCGCTACGGTTTGAATCTGAGTGACTTAATCAAACAAGATCCTACCGCTATTTATCAGATCAGAGTCGCTTTCAGAAGAAGTTATACCAACTCTAATTGTGGTCATAGTACCGCAAAAGACGATTTAAATGGTATGAAAATGGTGCAGGACGGCGATTTTGTTGAATCTGAAGAAAATGACAATGACTCTAATAACTGGGAAAATAAATCTTCCATTTTCAGATATAATTGGAACGGTGGCGAGAAGGCAAGTGGCTACGAATGGAATCAACGCCAAAACCCTTGCCATGCTTCTTATTACAACAGCGATAACTTTGTTCGCCGAAATATATTTGCTTCAGATCTCGGTATCATCGCCAAAAAAGGTGGAGATGGTTCTATTTTCGTAGCCGTTTCCGATTTGAAAAGCACTTTTCCACGGGGTAATATTAAATTGGATATTTATGATTATCAAAATCAAATTATTTCAAGTGCCACGACCAATTCGGATGGTGTTGCTGTCATTAAAGATGTGGTTGGTAAACCCTGGGTTGTAGTGGCTACCGCCGGTACTGAACGCGGTTACTTACCCCTCAGTAGCAACAATTCATTGAGTCTCAGTCGTTTTGATGTAGCGGGCGCGACCATCCAAAAAGGCTTAAAAGGCTTTTTGTACGGTGAAAGAGGCGTTTGGAGACCGGGCGATTCGTTGGCTTTAAATTTTATTCTGGAAGATAAAGAACAAAAATTGCCTGATGACTACCCTATCACTCTTGAATTGTACGACCCGAAAGGCGTTTTACAAATCAGAACTACAAGTATCGAAAATGTCAAAGATATTTATCCTTTTAAAATTGCTACCAGAGCTGATGCGCCGACGGGTACATGGCGGGCTGACGTAAAAGCCGGTGGGGCAACGTTTTCACAACCGATTAAAATTGAGACAATAAAACCTAATCGGTTGAAAATCAACGTTGATTTCGGTAAAAAAGATATCGCTGCGGGTGAAGAAAACCTTAGCGCCAACATGCAAGTCAATTGGTTGCATGGCTCTCCGGCGCGCAATGTAAAGGTGAAAATAGAGGCAACGATGGCTGCCGTGAAAACCGAGTTTCCAAAATACAAAGAGTTTGTTTTTGATAATCCGGTCAGAAGTTTCAAATCAGACCCTTCCGTATTTTATGACGGTGTTGTTGATGATAATGGTACTGCCAAAATTTCAGGCTCAATACCTAAAGCCGAACAGGCTTCGGGAAAAATGAAAGTCGGGTTTAAAATCCGAGCATTTGAACCTTCCGGCGATTTTTCAAGTGATTATATGTCAATGGACTATTCGCCGTTTAAAACTTATACCGGCATTTCAATTCCGAAAAATAAATATGGGGAAAAACGTTTGGATATTGGCAAAAACACCCCAGTTCAATTTGCCATCGTTGATAAAAACGGTACACCGCTCCGCAATCGTTCAGTCGCTGTGAATGTCTATCGCGTCGAGTGGCGTTGGTGGTGGGAAACAGGGGATGATGATGCGGCACAATTCACGTCATCAAAAGATATGAAACCCGTAATATCTGAAAAAGTATTGACCAATGCGGACGGTTTGGCTACGCTTGAAGTAAATGTGGACAAATGGGGACGCTATTTGGTCTATGCCGGTGACCCCCTCAGTAACCACTATGCCGGCGATTATGTTTATGCAGGCTACCCTTGGAACGATGATGAAAATGCCGGCATGAGTCGCAATAATGCCTCTATGCTCAGTTTCAATTCAAGTAAAGAAAAATATGAAGTCGGTGAATTAGTTGAACTCAATATTCCGACTCCTGACGGTGGTAAAGCCTTAGTATCCATTGAAAATGGCTCAAAAGTGCTTGAAACCAAGTGGATTAATACCAAAAACGGTATTTCAAAATATACTTTCAAAGCTACTTCTGAAATGGCACCGACTGTGTATGCTTTCGTCACTTTAATTCAAGGGCATAACAACGATAAAAATGATTTGCCGATTCGGATGTATGGTGTTACTCCTATAAACGTAGAAGACCCTAAAACCAAACTTGAGCCCATCGTGAAAACTCCCGATGAGATGAAACCGGAAGAAAAAGTGACCATCGAAGTGCGGGAAAAAAATGGTAAACCCATGGCTTATACCGTGGCTATAGTTGACGAAGGACTTTTGGATTTGACCCGTTTCCAAACACCTAATCCTTGGGAAACTTTTTATGCCCGCGAAGCTTTGGGCGTGCAAACTTTTGACGTTTATGACCAAGTGTTGGGCGCATATGGTGGCAAATTAGAGCGAATTCTGAATATCGGTGGTGATAAAGCCGGAAAACCTAAAAACGCCCAAACTGCCAACCGTTTCAAACCGGTGGTGATGACTTTAGGCCCATTTTTCCTTAATGGAGGCTCAGCACGGCACAATATTACTATCCCCAATTATGTCGGGTCAGTTCGCGCAATGGTGGTAGCTGCCAACAGTGGGGCTTATGGTTGTGGCGAAAAAACGGTTGCCGTCAAAAAACCATTAATGGTATTGGCAACACTTCCTCGCGTTTTAAGCCCGAAAGAAACACTCAAATTGCCGGTAGATGTATTTGCAATGGATAAAAAAATTAAAAATGCCACAATTACAGTTCAAGAATCGAGTGGTTTGGTGCAAATAATCGGTCAAAGTTCAAAATCCGTGAGTTTTGATAAACCGATGGATAAAATGATAGATTTTGATATTGCGGTTAAGGAAGGCTCCGGTGTAGCGAAATTTAAAATCACGGCTGAAGGTGGCGGTGAAAAGACATCGCACGACATTGAGATTGACGTCCGAAATCCAAATCCTTTTGTTACCGATGTCAAACAATCCGTTGTACAAGCCGGTCAAAGTTTTAACTTGCCATTCAACGCACTTGGTTCGGCAGGAACGAATACGGCTACTTTAGAAGTATCCACCATTCCGCCCATTGATTTGGCAAGCCGTTTATCGTTTTTGATGCAATATCCTTATGGTTGTGTGGAACAGACCACGAGTGCTGCATTTCCACAATTATATGTCGATAGGTTGATGAATTTGGACGATAATAAAAAGAAACAGATGGCAACCAACGTCAAAGCAGCCATTGACCGTTTGAAAATGTTTCAGACAGCCAACGGTGGTTTCGGGTATTGGCAGGGTGAAGATTATCCGGATTCTTGGGCGACTAATTATGTCGGTCATTTCTTACTCGAGGCTAAAAGTGTTGGGTATGCACTACCGCCCAATATGCTCGAACGTTGGCAAAAATCGCAGCAACAAATCGCTAAACGCTGGAATCCGAACCCGGCTAATCCGGCAGAAAGTATGGGTTGGTCAGAAGAAAGCCGCGATTTGACCCAAGCCTATCGCCTTTACACCTTAGCCTTAGCCAAATCACCGGAAGTAGGAGCCATGAACTCCTTGCGTGAAAAGAAAAATCTATCTGTAGCCGCTCGGTGGTCATTAGCATCCGCTTATGCTCTGGCAGGAAAACCTGAAGTTTCACGTCAGATTGTTACTAATATCCCGACTGACATTCCAAAATATCGGGAAATATCCTATACGTACGGCTCTGAATTGAGAGACCAAGCCATTATTTTAGAAGCGCTTGTTTTGATGCAAAACCAAAATCAAGCTTTACAAGTCGCCCGAGATGTTAGCCAAAAGTTGAGTTCAGGCGATTGGTACGGCACGCAATCGGTGGCTTACGGTTTGATGGCAATGGCTAAGTTTGCCGGCAAATCAAAAGCGGAAGATAACTTCACTTTTGCTTATACAATCAATGGTAAATCGGGCAATTTCACCGCCTCCTCTCCTATTGCCCAGATTGACATGCCGGTTAGTACAGCCAATAATCTGTCCATCAAAAACACCGGTAAAAACCAGCTTTTTGTCCGAGTGATACTGAGGGGTCAACCCATAGTCGGTCAAACAAATGAACAACCGATAGCGAGCAATTTAAAAATGTCTATTCAGTATAAAACCCTGAAAGGCGAGCTATTAAATCCACAAAGTATCCGTCAAGGCACTGATTTTGTGGCTGAAATCACCGTTGCGAATCCCAGCTCATTGGGGAAAAATTATAAAGAAATGGCATTGGCGCAGGTATTTCCTTCCGGTTGGGAAATTCTTAATTCGCGGATGGAACAAGTTCAAGGCTTTACCAACACCAGCGTTCCTCGATATCAGGATATTCGCGATGATCGAGTGAATAGCTTTTTTGAATTGCCCCTCGGCAAATCACACACCTATCGCGTTCAACTGAATGCTGCGTATGTCGGGCGTTTTTACCTTCCCTCACAACTCTGCGAAGCGATGTATGACAATACAATTACGGCGCGTCAGCCGGGATATTGGGTGGAGGTTGTAGGCAGTGAAAGAAATACCATGTAACAGGTGGTGCAGTAAACAAAAAAGTCATTCTGAATTCTTGAAAATTCGGAATGACTTTTTTTTGTAGGTGCATGGATGGTATCGAGGGCGATGATTGCTATATTATCATTTTGATAGAAAAAAATCTTCCGAAATCGTTCGCCAAATTATGGGAAAGCTACAAAAATGAGCCCACAATGAACCTGAACTCCATGAGTTACAACAGATTTGGAAATATTATCAGGACTGCGTAAGTTGCAATCTGAAACAAAAAAACAAGCTGATAAAATGCCTATAACTTATGATTTAACTAAAGGCCCTCGTTTTATTGAAGGGGAAATGATTGGAGAGCAAAAAGGTGAACTTAATAAAGCGCGCATTGCCACCATCAATTTACTCAAAGAAAGACTCTTGAGTGTTGATATTATCGCTCGTGTGCTGGATGTACCTTTGGCTTTTGTCAAAAAAATACAAGACGAATTGGTTAAAAACCCGAATCTGAAAGAATAATAAAAAGCCGTTTTAAATCCCACTATCGGGTTTAAAACGGCTTTTCACTTTTCCCCCATATACACGGGGTCACTTTTCAACTTTTCACTATTCACTTTTCACTTTTCACTACCTCACCACCACCAACCGCTTCACCTCCCTCACGCCTCCATTCGTCAAGCGCACAGTGTACGACCCACTTTGCCATGCCGATACATCCATCGTCAATGTTCCTGATTGGGTATCTCGCAAAGTGTAATTGGTCACCAACTGACCCGCTTCGTTGAAAACCTCGATGCTGAGTTGCGCGACGGTGGTAAAATTGTACCGCAAGGTCACGTCTTGTCGGGCAGGATTGGGGGAAATGTCCCAACCCGTTTTTTCATAAAAAGGGCTATTTTGTAGGGTTTCGTTTGGGGAAGATGTTGGCGTGTTTGGGGCTATTTTTTCTTTGTTTGCCGATTGTTCTATATTCGACAGCGTCGCTAACGATGATTGTAACGCTTGCGGCGGCGTGGCGGTGGGTGCTCTAATACCTGCTATCGAGGGCAGCATGGTCATTAAGCTATCACCTACTCCATTGCGAACGGTGAAGCAGGGAATACGCAAATCGTCTTTATAAATGCCCAGTTTTTTCAGCTTAATGTCCTGTTTTTTATTGGAGGTGTGGATAAGGATAATGGCTTTGGCGCCGCTTCGCTGTATATTCATACACGTTTGGGTGACATCCACATCTTTGTTCAACTCCATGACCACGATTTTATCCTTCAAATCCGGAGATATTTTGTCGGCACGGCGTTCGGCTTGGTGTTCATTCCATTTTTTGCCCGTACTATCGGTGCGGGCGCCTGGTTTGAATACCATGACCGTATCAAATGCTCGTGCCATTGTACCGATAAGGTCTTGGGTGATATTGCCACCGAAGTCGGCTTGCGTGAGTTGGAGGCGCGCACCTGTGTTATACACCAATAGGTTGAGCGTATCTGCCATAGCGGTTTGCCCCACAAGCACGCGGGGAGAAAGGGCTACGCTGAGTAGCACTATCAGCGGAATAAAATATTTTGTCATGTTGATGTTTTTAGATTTTTTAATGGTAAAAGGGTAAATATTGGCTTGTTTGTAGGGGCTAATGAACGTTTTTTTATCTATTCAGTAGAAATAATACCCCCCCTCAGTATATGGCAATTTACCACAACGGCACACTGCTAAAAGGCGAAACTGAACACTTAGGCGAACGGGGTATGTTACAAAACCGAACACTTAGGCGAACGGTTACTTAACACAACTGGTGACAATCATTTTATCCAATTTAATAATCTCAATATAGGCGCAATAATGAAAATAATACCACCTATTATTAAAGCTATTCCTGTTATTTTATGAAAAACCTTATTTGATTTATTTTTCAAGTACCTATATTGAATTGACCCTTCCTTTATCTTCTGAAATTTTATCATTTTTTCAAAAAAATTTTCTTTATTAAATATATATTGTATTCCCATGTATAGCAAAACTATCCCTGCAATTATGCTTACAATAAGAAAAATAAAATCTGAACTTAATATAGTTTCCACAGCAATTCGCTAAGTTTTGAAAATGAATGAATTATAAATTAGGATAAAAGTTCAATTTTCAGTTTAATGTCTTTAGTGATGATTTTAAAGATAGTTTCCATATCCTTGACGGGCATTAAAT
>JANPGW010000297.1:0-10532 GCA_031424115.1 Saprospiraceae bacterium
TTAATCCTCATGCAAAGCCACCGCAGGATGTATTGCTGCGGCTTGTCGGCTCGGAAGCCACGAACACAGCAAAACAAGTCCATAAACAGCAGCCACGGCTGAAATGATTCCCCAAATATACACACTCGTGGCCACATCGAAGACATTTAATATCGGAAATTGTACCGCAAAGAACACACCCAAAGCAATGGCAAAAGTGGCTAAAACCGACATTTCGCCCACAAACTGAAATGAAATATCTCCTCCGGTAGCGCCCATTGCCCGCCTGAGACCTATTTCACCCCGCCGGCGATTGATATTTTGAAATAAAACACCGAACAAACCGAAAGCGACATTGATGATTAAAAAACCACACACGATGAAACCTATCGTCAGAGGAACGATATAAATTTCGTTGCATTCTGCTTTCATATCGTCCATGTGTAATATTTCAATATTCCAATTTTTACCCAATTGCCTTAAAGATTTGGCAAATTCCGCCTCAAATTCCGCCGATACTGAGGGGGTAGTTTTTACAAGGAATGATGATTTTGTACCATGAAATGGCGTAATAATACAATTTTCAGGCGACTGAAAATCACTATTGTGCTTAAAATGGGGGATGACGCCCACCACTTTTTCTTTTTTACCTTCGGCTTTTTCATCAATCAATTTGCCAATGGCATTTTCATTTCCAAATAACTCCTCTTTAAGCATTTGGGAAATGATAACGGGCGTTTCAAGTTGAATGGAATCCGTATTCTTGAACCACGTTCCTTCAGATAATTCAACCCCCAATACTGAGGGGTAGGCTTCGTCGGCATCCATAGTGGCAATCATGAAATCTTTTCCATTTCTACCAAACCCTCGGTTGTTGTGGGTGTTACCGTAAGGAAATACCCCTGACCCAAAGGAATAAGATTCGATTTCCTTAAAATTTTTGAGTTTTTGCTCAATCAATATGCCATTTTGTTTATTAAGGCTATCGTCAAACGAATTGTAATTCACATAAACAGCCCATACATTATCAGTTTTGATACCCGAAGGTTGCACATAATTTTTATAGGAATAAACGGACAAGCTACTCACCGCAAAAAGAATTATAAAAGCAACAAACACTTCAAGCATAATCAAGAAGTTGGTTTTGCGCCTTTTCCATATCATTTTAAAAAGATGATTTATCATTTCAATTATGATTAGCCCCCTAACCCCCAAAGGGGGAAACATAGAGGAAGATTAATAAAAAAGCCTTTTCCAAACATTCCCCCTTTGGGGCAGGGCTGATTGGTTCTAAAAATTGGTATTTATGTACGAGTCCGCTGGACTCGTACATTTATCATATATTTTAGAACCAATCAACCCTGCCTTTGGGGGTTAGGGGGCTATTAGTTTTTTAAAGCATCAACAACCGATAATTTTGACATTCGCCAAGCTGGATAAACGCCTGACATAAGACCAAAAACCAAGCATAAAAGGAAGGCTACAAAAACCACTGTCCAATTGATGCTCAAATTTAAATTGGGCAAGGGACCTATACCACGTCGATTGATATAAAAGATGACCAAGACCGATAAAACAATGGCGATGACTCCACCAACAATTGTCAAAATTACGTTTTCAATAATAAACTGAAGGGTCAAAGTGCCGGCCGATGCGCCAAAGGCTTTGCGAATACCAATTTCTGAGGCTCGCTCCATGATGCGGCTGATATTGACATTGATGAGATTTAGAGCAGGTAAAAGCATGAAAAGGAAAGCAAAAAGCGATAAAAGTATAAAAAATGTCGTTTTACCGCTATCGTTACCTCCACCCGTTACATTGCTCGTAAAACTTTCAGCGTACGTTTCAGCATTGGCAACCAGTGAGTCGGGTTCAAAGCCGTTACCCGTACTATTGAAACTCCCCAATTTCTTTTTGGCAACATCTTTATCATTTTGCAAAGGAATTTTGGGCAGCATTTCCAAGAAATTTTGCCGAATTTTAGGCATATCCGTTGGGTTGCGAGCCAATATTATCGCGTAATAACGCCCCGCTAATTCACCTTCTGCTTGAGGACTTTTGTCCGCAGTATAAGGTAAATAAATGTCGGAACCCACATAAACTTGGGTAATAGGACAGTTTTTTACGACCCCTACGATATGAAATACTTCATCATCAATTTCTAAAGATTTACCAACCACAGAGATGTCTTTGCCAAAATATTGGTCACGTACCAAATCGGTGATTACAACGGAATTATCATTCCCTTTGATGGTTTCAGCCGTAAATCCTCGGCCTTCTAAAAAAGCGAACTGCGTAATGTCCCAAAATTCAGCGTCAGTATATTTAATAAAAACCTTTGCCTTTTGCTTATTAACGTAAACATTTAGAGGATTAGGACTAGAAGTCATGGCAACCTTTTCGGGCAAAGGCATGGTTTTGATGTACTTTTTTATAAAAAAAGCACTCAAAGGGTTCATGCTGGTACTGCTATTTTTTGTATCAATTATCTTAATTGACTGTACATATAGAGAGCGGTTGCGATGGGTTTCGGGATAATCAGGAGCAAGCGTTTGGTCAATAAACGAAGCCAAAACAATCAGAACCGTCAGCGTCAAGCTGATACCAAACAGGCTGATAAAAGTGTAAAATTTACGCCTTTTCATCACCGCCCACGTTATTTTTAGATAGTTTTTGAACATTTTTCTTTTTTGCTTTTAAAATAAAAAACACTATTTTTGTAAGGAATAAAGGAACTTAATTATTAAAATTGTATAATATGTCTGCTCTTAAAGCCCAACCTGTTATGACTAATGTTCAAGTAGAGCTACTTAAAGTTTTTGCTATGCAGCTACCTGATGAACAACTGCGAGAGCTTCGCTTTGTAATCGCTCGGTTTCTGATGGAAAAAATAAACGATGGCATTGATAAAAATTTTGATGAACAGGGTTTTGATAAAAATTTCTATGAAAAACTTGTAAAAGGCGACTTATGAGACTTAAAATCGTCTTGGATACCAATATTATTATCAGTTCTTTAGGTCGAAACTCGCCATACAAAATCATCATAAACAAACTATTAGAAGACAAATACGACCTTTTTGTGAGTACAGAAATCTTACTTGAATACGAAGAGAAAATTGCTCAATTACACAATGCAGCAGTGGCTCATACTTTCCTTGATTTTCTTTCTATTTTGCCTAATGTCCATCAAAGTACAATTTACTACCGCTTTCTACTCATTACCCAAGATGCTGATGATGACAAATTTGCTGATTGTGCTATTGCACAAGGCGTTCATTATTTAGTTACAAACGACCGACATTATAATATTTTACTAAAAACGGGCTTCCCAAAAGTCAATTTGTTAACAATAAGAGATTTTCTAAAATTACTCGATTCTTAGTTTCTTACTTTTATCACGCCACTTGCGAGCCATCAAAAAGCCGCACCAACCGATGCGTCCGCTTCGCCATATTTTCGTCGTGCGTCACCATGATAATAGTGACCCCCTCAGTATTATTGAGGCTTTCAAGGATTTCCATGACTTCATTACCCATGACGGAATCTAAATTGCCCGTAGGTTCATCCGCGAGGATGATATTGGGCTGCCCGACTATGGCTCTGGCAATGGCGACACGCTGCCGTTGGCCACCCGAAAGCTGATTGGGATAATGTTTCATGCGGTTGCTCAAACCCACTTTTGCCAACGCCTCCGCTGCCAATTGATGGCGTTCGCTGGCGGAGACTTTGCGATAGAGTAGGGGCAATTCCACATTGTCTAACACAGGCAAATCATTGATGAGGTGATAGCTTTGAAAGATAAAACCAATCTCTTTATTGCGGAATTGCGCCAGCTTTTTATCCGAATAATTTGTGATAGTTTGGTTAGCAATTTCAATTTGTCCTTTCGATGGCTCATCCAAAAGACCCATAATATTTAAAAGCGTACTTTTACCACATCCCGAAGGACCCATGATAGAAACGAACTCGCCTTTACCCACTTCAAGGTTAATATTATTGAGCGCAAGGGTTTCAATAGTATCCGTGCGATAGATTTTTTCGATGTTTTTTAAATGAATCATATTTTTGATTATTTAGGTTTTTGACTTAACTTTGGATTAAAATTTATAAAAATGAAATTAAGTGTAATTAATATAGATCCAGAAATTATGGGTGGAACGCCCGTTTTTAGGGGTACTCGTGTACCCATTCAAGCACTTTTTGACCACCTTCCAGAACCAGGAATTTCAGAATTTCTTTATGGTTTTCCTTCTATCACAATGGAAATGGTTGAAGAAGTATTGTCAATTGCTGCCAAAAAAGTAACCTCAAAACAGAGAAAGAAAGTACACCATGAGAATATTTCTTGATGAACAGCTTCATGTTAATTTGAAGATTTATTTATCCGCTTTTAATATTTTCGAGCCAAAAGATTTTGCTTGGCAGGGTCTCAAAAATGGCGAACTACGAGAAAAACTTAATGATAAAAAATTTGATATCTTTATCACCGCCGATAAGAATATTCCTTTCCAACAAAATTTTCAAAAAATCAACTTTTGCATTTTTTTAATTGATACGCCTACAAGTAAGTGGGAGCATTTATCTCTTTTTGTTCCTAAAATTCAGGGTTTACTTCAACGTCTTCCTCAACCATTGCCTAAACTTATTGTCATAACTTTAGATAATATAAGCCCCCTAAGAAAAAAGGAATCTTTTAAAGCGCTTTTACCATCTGACCAAATCGTGTTTATCTAAGTTCTTCCTATTTCACTTAATTTTCTCCCCTTTCTCAAAATCATAAAGCGTCAACCATCTCAATCTATAAAAAGCTGCCCAATATTGCCTCAAAGTCTCTATAAAATCCCGTTTGGCTTGGTCTTTTTCGGTAAAAGCGATGCTCAAATCGGTGATGCTCAAATTGCCTAACACGTAGCGTTCCTTTGCAATCAAGTATTTTTCAGACGCAATACTATCCGCTTGAATGGTCAAATCCATTTGATTTTTAAGCATATCAAACAATGTAACTTGCGTATAAATCGCTTGTTGAAAATTCTGTTTATCCTGTTCAATCGTGTATTGAGTAAGCTGCCGATTGGCTTCTGCGGTCTTCGTACGGGCTTGCGAGCGACCCCAATCCATGACAGGAACCGTAAACTCTATTTGTAAAAACTGGTAATTTTGCGGTTTTTGCACCACATCCGTGATTTTTTGACCCCGATTTGAAAAGCCTAAATTGGCGTTTAAAGTCGCATTGATGCCATTATCGCCTTTGGCTTTTGCCACTGTTCGCTCGGCTTCCAAAAGTCGGCGACCGAAAGCAATAGCATTTGACCGATTTTCAAAGGCTTCTTTTATGGCTTTTTCAGATGAAATGACCCCCTCAGTATTTTTAGTGCTTTCACTTCCTTTTGGGGCAGGCGGAGTTATAAGTTCAATTTTTTCACCCCCTTGTAAACCGATAAAAGATTTTAAATTTAAACTCGCTATTTCCATATCCTGCTTAGCAGCGGCTACGGCTTTTCGGGCTTTTAAATTTTCAAGTTGCAATTGCAAAATTTCATTGCGGCTATTTTTACCCAACTCAAATTTTTCGTGGGCAATGCGTAAAATATTTTCAGTATTGCCCAAATTGGTTTCCGAAATTTGCAAATTGACCTGTACTAAAAGCAAGTTGAAAAAGTATTGATTGGCTTCTAACGCAATATTTTCTAAAGATTCTAAATATTCCTGTTGGCTCTCATTGTATTTTAACGGCTCAATTTTTTTATCCCATTTTAAGGGATTAAACCTAAAAAGCGGTTGATATAGACCCACGGCGAACAGCGTTCCGTTATACAATTTATTTTTCCTATCAAAATCATCAAAGCGTTGCAAACGTGAAGTGGCATACAATAAACCGCCCGTTTGAGTAATATTTTGGCTTAATTCTAAACCCACCGCCGAGTTATTATTGCGAACAGGTTGAAATAGAACAGTGCCATCAGGTTGAATAATTTCATTAAAAGAGCGGGTAAAAGCGGGTAAATTGCCATTTAAAGTCAGTTGGGGCTTATAATTAGATTGAAAAGTGCGGTATTCCCAATAGCGCGTTTCCTTCGTTGTCGAGGCTTGTCGTGCGGCAATTGATTGCGCTTTTGCCATTTCTACCACTTGTGGCAATGTCAATTGCTTGGTATCTTGAGCCCAAACTTTTGTGGTTTGCAGGCTCAATATAAAGACGGTTAAAGTAAAAAATATAGAGATTAAATATTTCATTTTGACTTTTTTCTCTGTAATAAAGTGCCTATTTTCAGATTTACGTTAGCGTTAAAATCAATTTTGATATTGTTTTTTACATCTAAATTTGAAATAAAACCATTATTTTTGTATTCTAAAATATTAAAAAATGACCTTATCATTTCAACAAGTCGAAGTATTGATTGCAAAATGGTCTTTCAATAAAAAAGCAAAACTCCTATACTCTATTGCCAAAAATTTAGGTGAAACATTTCCTGGTATAGAAAAAACACCGGGCGTTTGTGGCGGGAGTGCTTGCATCATTCGCACACGCATACCCGTTTGGACATTAATTTCATTTAAAAAATCAGGTCTTTCTGAGTCGGCCATCCTCGTTTCTTATCCCACTCTAAGGCAACAAGATTTGACAAACGCTTGGGCTTATTACGAAGCCAATAAATCTGAGATTGACCTTGATATTAAAGAAAACAACGAAGCCATAAAAGCTATTTAATCTCCAATTCTTGCAAATTTTTAAAATTTGATAAATCCGAAATAATCACTTTTTCACCCGCCTGCACTCCTTCAGTAATTTCAACAAAATCGAAGTTTGTTAAGCCGATTTTCACTGCTCTTCGTTCTGCTTTACCGTTCGCGTTGAGGATAAAAATATCTTGAGAGGAAGCGCCTTTGAAAGCCGCACCATTGGCAACCCGCACCGTTTTGGCGCGTGAGTCAGTGACAAGAAAAACCTCCACTTTCATTTTAGGACGAAAAAGTGCATTGGATTTTTCAGTCAAAGTCACATCAAAAGTCACAACATTGTTGGATACTGAGGGGTAGATATTCACGAGTGAACCGCGCACAGTTGCATCGTTTATTTTTACCACTACGGGCATATCAATGCGTAATTGGGTCGCATAATTATCTGATATTGAACCAATTATCTTAAAACTACCCAAATCAGCAAGCCGAGCAATGACTTCACCTTCATTGACTTTCAAACCAATATTTTTATTGACATAGGTTAAAACACCCGCTCGATTGGTGATAATATCCGCTTGTTGCAGCTTGCGCTCAAACTCTTTTAATTCCTTTTCTTGAATGGAAGCCGAAATCTCCGTTTCCCGAATACTGCTTTGCATAATGGCTTGGCGGGTGCGGATGTCGTTTTCCAATTGTCGTTTTTCAAGTTGGGCGATGTGGAGGTCATTGTCAATTTTTTCAATCGTTTCACGTGTGCCGCCACCTGCTTTAAAAAGGCGTTTGGCATTTTCAATATCCGCTTGGAGGGCATTGATTCGGAAGGCTTTGATGGAGTCATTGATTTTAAGGTCGTAAAAACTCTTATCCAAATCCAATTTCAGCTTGACAATGCTGTTGCGTTTGAGGTCGAGTTGGTCGCGTTGTTTTTCAAAATTAAGTCGGGTAAATTCTTTATCAAGTTCCAATATTTTTTCACTTATTTTCACCGTGCTGCCTTCGTTTAAATACACATTTTGGATAGTAGCCGTTATGGGACTTGTGATGACTTGTTCAAATTCAGGTTGCACCTCGCCTGAAGCAGTGAGCGTGTTTTCAATTGAGCCTATTTCAGCAATTGCCGTCCGAATATCCTTTTGTTTTAAAGAGGTTTTAAGTCCCCCCCTCAGTATAAATACGCTCGCAGCAACCGCAACTGCCGCTAAAAGTATCCATAAGATATTTTTATTTCTCCTTTTCTGAATTTCGGAGTTGGAAATCTCTTTGTCCATTTTCGTTCGTTTTATTTCATTTCTGTTATAAACGTTTCAATAGACGTGCCAACTCATAACTACTTGTATTTCAATTAATTATGTGGTTTTGTAAAAAGAAAAAGTGTCCGATTTCGGACACTTTGTTCGCTTTTAGATTTATATTAATTCGCTATCGAAATTTTAAAATATTGGGAAGGCGTTTTACCCATTATCATTTTAAAAACACGATTAAAGTTAGAGAGGTTATTAAAACCCACTTGATACGCCACGTCCGACACCAATAAATCCCTGTTTTGAAACAATTTGCAAGCCTGATTAATGCGTATTTCATTTAAAAAATGAAGATACGTTTTGCGGGTGCGCAGCTTAAAATATCGGCAAAAAGCTTCGGGGGTTAAATTGGCAATTTGGGCAATTGTTTCGATTGAAATCGGGCTGTGGTATTCTTGAAGCGTGAATTTTACGATGGCACTCATGCGGTCGTTCTCGTACTGAGGGGTGTTCCAAGAGTTCTCATTGAGGGATAATTTTTCAAAATGGTTATTCTCAGAAAGCGTTTTTAGGATATTAAAAAATGAAATGAGCTTTTCCAAACCTTCTTGATGAACGATGGTTTTTAGTAGCGTGGCTGCGGTTGCCTGCGCCGCACCTTGAATACGCAAACCGCCCGAAGCCTTATTCACCAATTGCCGAACCGCTTCCATTTCATTGAGATTCCAAAAAAAATCGCCGAAATAATTATCGTCAAAAAAGACCGTTATGCCCTCTGCTTGAAGGTCTTTTTCAGTATTAAAATAGATTTTATCGTTCCTAAAAACGTGCGCTTGATTTTTACCAATCATAAAAACATCCCCCTCAGTAAAGTTGCCCACGTAGTCGCCCGCTATCAATACGCCTTCACTTTTTACAATTAACGTGATTTGTATTTCGGGGTGTTGATGCAGATTTTCATAAAAATGCTGACCTCTATCCACTTGTACTTGAATGGCTTCTTTGTCCGTTTTAGGGATTCTAAAGGGTATTATTTTCATTTTTAAAAAGAGTTTTAAAATAAATTTGGCTCTTTGACAATGTTAGTGGGAATTTAATTAATGACTAACTACGCCTTTTAAGGCGTAGCTCTATGCCTAAGCTAATGGGGCTTTAGCCATCCAACTTTAGCAAATAAAAGGTGTTGGGCTAAAGCCCATTTGAATATTTAGGTCTCAACTACGCCTTAAAAGGCGTAGTTAGTCAATACGATATTCAAGTCCCGCTAAAATTGGCAAAGAGCCATAAATTCTAACTATCATTTGACGGATAATAACTTGTTTTATTTTATAAAGTATAAATTTATATCAATATTTCATTAGTTTTAATTAAAATCTTAAATATTGTTTTGAAAATATCCAATTACTTTTGTCAAAGTAAAGCGGAACCTTAGTTCCGCACAGGAAATTTTTTTTAAATACGGAACGGGGGTTCCGCTTTACAATTTTACAACAATGAAAATCAACTGGAAAGGCGTGTATCCTGCGCTCACAACAAAATTCACGGCTGATGACAAACTCGATTTCGACGCCATCAGTAAAAACTATCAAGCGCAACTCGATGCGGGTGTTGATGGATTTATCATCAGCGGTTCGTTGGGCGAAGCCAGCACGATGGATGACGATGAAAAATTTGAACTTATCCTATTTGCCATTGACTTTGCGAAAGGGCGAGTGCCTGTTATCCTCAATATTACTGAGGGGGCAAGCCGTAGGGCTGCATCATTTGTAAAAAAAGGGGAAGAATTGGGTGTTGATGGTTTTATGTCATTGCCGCCAATGCGCTACAATAGCGATGACCGTGAGACGGTTCAATTTTTTAAAACCATAGCGGATGCAACGGACAAACCCATCATGATTTATAATAATCCAGTGGATTATAAAGTGGAAGTGAAAATTCCGATGTTTGAACAATTATTAAAAGAACATTCAAATATCGAAGCGGTGAAAGAATCCACGCGCGATATATCCAACGTAACCCGCATTCGCAATGCGTTTGGCGATCGCATGAAGATATTATGCGGTGTAGATACTTTGGCAATGGAAGAACTCGTGATGGGTGCTGACGGTTGGGTTGCGGGCTTGGTTTGTGCTTTTCCTGCTGAAACAGTAGCAATATATAGGCTTGTAAAAGCTGGCAAATACGACGAAGCTTTAACAATTTACAGATGGTTCATGCCACTTTTGGAGTTGGATATCCACGCCAAATTGGTTCAGTACATCAAATTAGCTGAACAGTTTACGGGTATCGGCACTGAAACTGTGCGCGCGCCACGTCTGACTTTGGTGGGAGAGGAGAGAGAGCGTATTTCAAAAGTCATAACCGATGGTTTGGCGAGTCGCCCCGTTTTACCTGATTATTTGAGTTTGAAAGTTTAAAATAACGGGAGCGAGATTTTAATATAAAAATAGAGATATTGTCCCGCTAAAAATTTTAGTACTTTGCGATTTTAATTCAAAAATTTCAATTAAGACATGACAAATAAAGAAATTAACCCAATTCTCGCAAAATCAAACCAATCATATAAAACCTATCGCAACGTTTCAGGTAAGCAAAAAGCAGCCTTTTTAAGAGCCATCGCTGAGGAAAT
>JANPGW010000298.1:0-2505 GCA_031424115.1 Saprospiraceae bacterium
TACCGAGCATCGAAGAGCGTGCCGACCGTTGGTTTTGCAATTTTACCGAAGGGGAGGTCAATTCCCTTTTAAAAGAATTGGAAGGTGAAACCATGACTGAATTGCAATCGGAAATCCTTGTTGTTCGATAAAAAGTTTTGAGTTTCGAGTTTTGGGTTGTAAGTGACTCAAAACTCAAAACCCAAAACTCAAAACTTACTAAAATGACCTACGAAGAATTACTCAAACAAACTGCCTTAAACGACGAGCGTTTCATCGTCATGACTGCTGAAAACAGGGCTTTAGTGCGCACTTTACCAGCCGTTTTAAAAGGGCGTTTTATAGATACGGGCATTACGGAACAAACCATGATTGGCGCGGCGGCGGGTTTGGCTTTGCGCGGGCGCATTCCTGTAGTTCACGCTTTAGCTTCATTTTTGACGATGCGGGCTTTTGAATTTATCCGCACCGATGCGGGCATCCCTAATTTGCCTTTAAAATTGAGCAGTTTCATCCCCGGTTTTTTATCGGATGGCAACGGCGCAACGCACCAAGCCATCGAAGATATTGCCCTCATGCGAGGCATCCCGAATATGACTGTTTTCGCAGTAGCCGATGAGGATGATTTGGTTAAAATGTTGCCTCAAATTTGGCAATTGCCGAATCCGAGTTATGTGCGCATTTGTACGCGTACACCTTTATATAAGCACAGTGATTTTGAAATCGGCAAAGCGGAAGTTATTTCAGAAGGCAGTGATGTGACGATTTTGACCTATGGTTTTATGTTTGAGCAATGTCTGATTGCCAAGGACATTTTGGAAAGCGAAGGGCTTTCAGTCGGTCTATTAAATATGCGTTCATTGAAACCCGTTGATGAAGCGGCTATTTTAAAAGTCGTTGAAAATAGTGAAATGCTCGTGACCGTTGAAGACCATTTTCAAACGGGTGGTTTATACAGCATTTTGGCAGCAGTTTTATTGAAAAATCAAATAACGGCTAAGGTTTTACCCATCGCTTTAGAAGAAAAATGGTTCAAACCTGCTCGCCTCAATGAGGTTTTAGAGTATGAAGGTTTTACGGGAAAACAAATTGCAGAAAGAATATTGGGGACAAAAGTAATCGCTACACAGCCCGAAATTGCCTTGACTGAATTTGCGGAATAGACTATTTTTAATATTTTAAGGCTTTTTTTGCTTGAATATAACCTTGATTTACGATTTTTAGTTGTATTTTGAACAATTAAAAATATCAAAAATATGAAGCAAAAAAAACAAACTCAGAAAGTAATCAGTCTGTTAATATTTACCATTATTGGCGCGGCAGTGGGTTATGCCATCGGTAAAATGGCAGCAACGGGGACTCCTTCAAGCGATGTGCCTGCGTGGGTTAAAATAAGCACGATTGGCTTATTGATTCCCGCATTTTTAGTAGCCATTGGCGTACACGAAGGCGGACATGCAGTAGCGGGGGTAAAGGTAGGATTTGATTTCAAAATGTACGTTGTGGGTCCTTTTATGTGGGAAAAAGATACCACGGGCTGGCATTTTAAGTGGAATAAAAACGTGAATACGGCTGGGGGAATGGTTATGTGTTTGCCCACCGATACCGTTGATTTACCACGGCGGTTTTCCATTTTTGCGGCGGGGGGTCCCTTGGCGAGTTTACTTTTAGCGGTTGTGGCTTATGGTATTTATGCTTTGGGTTTTAAAGAAAGCACCGAAGTAAATCTTGTGAAGGAGTTAGTGGGTAGTTTCATTTTATTCACTGCTTTTTTATCAACGTTCTTTTTTATTGTCACATCCGTACCGATGCACGTTGGCGGTTTTTATACGGATGGGGCGAGAGTCATTCGATTACTGAGGGGGGGCGATAGAGCGCAATTTGATAGTTTTATATTAAAATTTGTGACGCAATCGTCGGGTGGTGTTCGTCCTAAATTGTTGAATGTCAACGAGATAGAAGAGACTTTGGCAATCGGACAACGCATAAATGAGCCTTTTACGGTGTATCTACACAGCTATTTGTACCAAGCCGCTTTGGATAAGGACGAAGTTGAAAAAGCCGAAAAACACTTATTGAATTATATCGGTGAAGCAGAGAATATTCCCGATGGCATCAGAAATACGGTGTGGCAAGAAGCGGCTTTTTTTTATGCGTATGCTAAAAAAGACCTCGCGGAAGCGGAGAAATTTTGGCAGCAATTTAAGCCCGCCGCCATGATTTCGAAAGCCCAAATTTTCGCAACCGAAGCCGCTATCGAAAATTTAAGGGATAATAAAGAAGTCGCTTTAGCAAAAATTGAAGCAGCGGAAAAGGAAATTCCGAATATGATTGATAAAGGGATGGCTGTCGCTCTTAAAGAAAAATTAGAGATTTTAAAATCAGAGATAACATAATTTTAAACAAGTAAAAATGCCTAACAAAGTTAAATTCAATAAAAAATACCCTTCCATTGAGAAGTCTGATAAATTATATGAACGCGCTTTGAAGGTGCAAAAACCAGTTACCCAAACCCTTGCCAAAGGA
>JANPGW010000299.1:0-10508 GCA_031424115.1 Saprospiraceae bacterium
CTTTGTCCGAAAATTTACCTTCTCCATTAGTATATCTAAAATTATCAGGGCATCTATCCATAAAAAAAGCAGTATTATTTTTGTTATATTCCGCAACGAATTGCTTTAAAACGTTTTCGGGGTTATCTTCCTTGGTCATCATAGGAATACTCGCCGATTGAGAAATTTTCCATTCGCCATTGACTTTTTCAAGATAGCGATGGCAGAGATACGCCGTTATACCCCCATCATCTATTATTTCATCATGTGAAACCCACGCCGAATTGCCTTGTATTTTGATAGTCCGAAACTTTTGAGTGATTATAGCTTTGGATGGAGGTATATTCTTCAAGGCATTTGTTACAGTGTTTGCGATATTATCATAACCAACAAGATCAACATTCATAGCTGGTAATACAAAAGCAGATTGTGGACTATTGACCCAAAAAGACAGCATTTTAGTTGCATCTCTATCGTAAGAAGATTGCGTGTGGTCTGTTACAACTTTTTTAATAGCGGCTTCTTCATCAGACGCATTAGCTTGTATAGGCGTATGTTGTGCATGAACAATTTGCCATTTTCCATTGCTGTATTCATGAATATAAGTAAAACGTTCTTTGGCGGTTGTAACAGTTTGGCTACCGCCGTACATAAAAACGTGTACTAAACTACCCGTAGCAGTTGCCACATTGCCATATTGTTTCACCTTAATGTCAGACAAAATGCGGCTAATTTGTTTAGACTCCATAATTAACTTTGTTATTTGTTCATAGTTGACATTGTGTCCTTCTGAGCCTGTAATAACAAAAGTGGGCGCAAGGTCTTCTTTACAAAACTTCGCAGGGTTATTGATTAATCTGTAACTCATATCCTGCACTATTTTTTCTGTAAAAGGCGTTTGAGCAAAACAAAAAATACTAATAATTGAAAAGAGGAATGTGATAGTTAACTGTTTCATTGTGATGTTTTTTAATGGTAAAAAATGAAATAAGGGTTAAAAAATGAAAAAATACTCAGTGGTATAAGTTTTTACTTATCCGCACCAATCATAAAAACAGGTGCACCACCACTTGAAATACGGACAGCATCTGCTGTCAATTCTGCAACTTGTGGCGAAGCCATAGCGGCTTGCATCTCTTCGGGGGAATTGAACCGAATAACTGCCATCTGATAAAAAGGAGGTGTTCCTGCGGGTGTGGCAAACATTTTTGTTACGGTATAAGGTTTTGTATCGCCTGTGATGCCCATTTTTTCATCAAAAAGACGCATATGTTGGGCATAATCTTGCTCAAATTTTGCAACATCAGTTGGTTGAGGATAAAGAACGATTACTTTTGGCATTAGGGAATGTTTTTATAGTGAAAAAATAAAAATGTCAGATACTGAGGGGGGGGGTATCATTTAGCCTTATGCACCTCCAATTCAATCTCCACCAAAAATTCTGGCAAAGCCAATCCCTTGACTTCGAGCCATGAACCGGTTGGAAATTGCTTTTTGTAAATCGTGTTGCGATAAGCAGATTCTTTTGCAAACTTTTTACTTCTTAGATGGTGTCGCATTATACGATTTACTAACAATAACCCAATGACCCTCAATTTTCAATAATTGAAAGTAGTTTGTATAGTCGTTTCCATAACCAGATTCTTCTACCATTTCTACGAAGGCTGCATTGCCCGCATAATGAACGTCAGAAATAAAGCACTGGTGTGGTTCTCCTGTCTTAGATGGAGATTCGTTTGCAGAGACAAACGAGTAAAGCCCTTCAATTTCAGTAACAACAACATTATCACCACTACACCCATACATCATTGCTTTTGGATGAAAGGCAGACCGCAGCATGTCAATATTTCCCATGTGGATACCTTCCACATATAAATTTGCAGTCTTACAAATTGCTTCTAATTCAACATTACGTTTGTTCATAATCATGTATTTTAGATTTTTAAAAAAGAGGTTTTTATGGTCATAAAAAAGTATTAAGTTGTTTCACTTTTGAGGACTATTTTCTCTTCTTTTACTTCACGGCAAGCAGAAAAAAGGGAAGCCAATAACAAGGAGCAGAAGGCTTTAAAAAGGAGATTTTTCATAATGAATAATTTTTTAGAGCAATGAAATAGTATGTAATTCAAAGTTATAACCTTGATTTCAATGGGCTATCACCAGAATTGGTGACACACTTTAAAATGTTATGAAGAATTAGTAGGCTGAAGGCTGAAAAGTATGTAACATGGATTGAGGTTTTCATGATGAATGTTGTTTTGGGTTATTAAAAAATGCAGGGTTAAAAATGTTAGCACAATAGTGAGGGCGTGTTTTTTGGGGTTTACAATCAATATCACAAATCTATGTGTAGAAAAATTGTTAGAAAATAGGACTTTTGTTGTATTTTTAGTGCGTAGAGCGTATTATTTATCTTAATCTCAAAAAATTAGATCTCATGTGTACACTACGCCCCTTTGCTTTTTTATTGTTTTTCCCATTTTTTTTATCTGCGCAGAACAGTCCTGTTTTTCGGATTGATAGTCTTCCTCAAAACGGTATAACATTAAAGAGTGGGTGGAAATTCAAAGTGGGGGATAACCTCGAATATGCTTCGCCCAATTATATGGATACCGCTTGGCAACCTATAAATTCTTATACAGATATCTCCTATTTGCCGCAACTTCCTAAAAACGGGGAGATATTTTGGTTGCGTTTGCCTATTATTTTGGACAGTACTATCCGTGAACCATTATTTATGATGATTGATCAAGTCGGTGCATCAGAAATGTATTTGGATGGTCAATTGATTTATCAATTTGGCATTTTAAGCCAAAACCCGCAGGATATCAAAGGATTTAGCCCACACCTTAAACCCTATATATTACCCTTAAAGCCCAATAAAGTCCAGACTTTAGCGATTCGCTATGCAATTCAGCCGCAAGTTCGATACAGTTTTTTTATGGGCTACGCCAACAGGCTTTGCAGAATTGTCGTCGCCAATCTCGACAAAACGATGAACGCCTATCGTACAGAATTTGTGTATTCAGATGACGGTGCAAATTTAAGAACCGGTATTTTTTGTACGTTAGCATTGCTCTTTTTAGTTTTTTATTGGTTTTACCACGCCCAGAAAAACAATTTCTACTTTTTTCTCTATGCTTGTTTATATGCCTTATTTGTAAAAATTTTCACTTTTAGGAGTCATACAGAAGCACCCGAACTCTGGATATGGTGCTATTGGGCAATCCTGATTGTCAACTATATCGCCTCAATGTGTTTGCTGACGGGCATATACCATCTGTTCAATCAAAGATTTAATCGGCTTTTTTGGGGATTAGGGGTTATAGGTTTAATAGCGATTCCTTGCGGTATCTATATTTCGTGGGGTTGGGTATTCCCAATGATGATATTTTTATTTTTGTTGTATGGGGTCATCATCAATATTTCATTAAAAGCTGCCAAAAAGAAGCAAAAAGGAGCGATGATAATTGTCGTTGGCAGTTCTATTGTTTTTGCTGCGTGGTTCTTGTGTCTTTTAGGCTTGTTTATCTACTCCATTTTTCAATTTTATGACGTGCTTCAATCTATTTCCATCATCGCTTTACCGATAGCGATTGCCATTTATGTGGGTTATGATTCTGCTATGACAAACCGTTCGCTTCAAGAAAAAATAAAAGAAATAGAGACTTTTTCACAGGAAAAACAACGAATGCTGATCACTCAAAAGGAAATGCTTGAAAAACAAGTCCATGAACGGACATTCGAGTTGAATCAATCCTTAAAAGACCTCAAAGCCGCCCAAGCGCAACTCATTCAAGTGGAAACCCGCCAAAACCTTGAACTTGAGCGCACCCGCATTGCCCGAGATATACACGATGACATCAGTTCGGGGCTAAGTGCCATTAATTTGTTAGCCAACTATATCCAAAACACCCCCCTCAGTATAGAAGCTCAAACAGAAATAAAACACATTGCAGATTCAAGTACTGTACTGAATCAGCGTATCCGTGAAATTATCTGGGCAATTAGTAGTGAATCGGATAATGTGGCAAGTTTGGCGCATTTTATCAGGCGATACGCATCAGATTTTGGTGACATGCACCATATTGACGTGCGTTTTGATACGTCTGAAAATGTACTCCATTTGAAATTGTCGAATGAGGAAAAGCGCAATCTTTTTCTTTGTGTCAAAGAAGCTTTGAATAATACAGCTAAATATGCGCACGCTACACTCGTCGAAGTATCTCTGGATTTAACTGATGATCAAATGACATTGACCATCAAAGACAATGGGATTGGGTTTGATTTTGAAAAAGCGTTAAAAAATGGTGGAAATGGCTTAAAAAACATTCAAGAACGCATGAAGCAAATTGGTGGCGGAGTTATTTTTGTCAATAAAAAAGGGAGTGAAATGTCCTTGAAATTAAATATTGGATAAACAATTAATAGTGTTTTACCGCCGTCCAAAATATTTATTCAAAGCCTCTACCCGCGTCCGGACTTGCAATTTGGTATAAATATTTGAAATATGTGTTTTCACCGTTTTTACACTGATGAATAGTTCGGTCGCAACTTCCTTTTCCATGCGTCCTTTGGCAATTAATTCTATCACCTCCTTTTCTCTTGTCGTCAAAATATCGCCTTCGAGTGTCGTATGAGACGTATTTTGATTAAATGACAACGCAATTTTACGCGCAATCGAAGGACTCATTGGCGAACCACCTTCGTGCAAATCTTTTATAGCTTCAATAATTTTTTCAGAAGACGCTGATTTTAGGACATAACCCAATGCCCCCGCGCTCAAAGCATCGAATACTTTCTGATGATCCTCATAAATTGTCAATATCATAAATTGGGTTTGAGGGCATTTTTCACGCAAGCGAGCAATGCACTCTATGCCCGTCATACGCCCTTCTCCCAAATCAATGTCCATCAAAACAATATCGGGGGGATATTGTGATAAAAACCGGATTGCCTCCTCGCCTTTCGTATAAGTATGATTGCACTCAAATCCCTCAACGACATTGATAACCAGTTTTAAAGCATGGCATAAAGCAACTTCATTTTCAACGATGGCTATGGATATGGGCATTTTTAAAAAAATTTCATACAAATATAGTCTTTATAGCTGCCTTGTCTATCGGTCTTTGGTTGTATTTTCACATAAACACACAGGGCGTAGTTTTTTTTAAAATGCTTTCTTAACTTTAAGCCTTAAAACATACTGTATGATGTATTTTATTAAAAACTATTCAGGATTACGCAACGTTAGGGAAATTTTCAAACTTTCCCTAATGGGTGCTTCAATCCTAATTTTTACTGATTATACCCAAGCGCAAACCGCATTCAAAGACGTCACTGTAGAAGCCGGCATAAATCACCAATTTCAAGTTTTTGAAGGTTTTTTAGGCGGTGGCGCTTGCGTTTTAGATATTAATAACGATGGTTACGATGATATTTTTTTGACGGGCGGCGTCGGGGATGATATTTTGTACCTCAATAATAAAAATGGCACTTTTACCAATATTTATGAGCAATCTGGCTTGACAGGCACTAAAAGTTATTTAACCCAAGGCGCCGCCGCCGCGGATGTGAATCGAGATGGCTTCGTGGATTTATACATCACTACCATCACTTCAAAAGACACTAAAAAGCTCATACCGAGAGCTCCCAATCAACTGTATTTAAATAATGGCAATAATACTTTTCGAGATGCTACGGCTGAGTTTCATTTAGATAAGTTTAATTCGTTCAGTACGGGCGCAAATTTTGGTGATTTTAATGCGGATGGTTTTCCTGATTTGTACGTGGGCAACTATTTCACGGAATATCCGGGCGACCTCAGCACCATTAATGAATCCATGATAGTCAGTGCGAACCAAATTACTGAGGGGTATCTATTTTTAAATGAAAAGGGGAAATCTTTTAAAAATGTCTATCAAGATTACGGTTTGAGCCATAAAGGCTTCGGATTTGGCGGGCTTTTTACCGATTTTGATAATGATGGTGACCAAGACTTATTAATCAATCACGATTTTGGCTACAAACGCACGCCCAATTTATTGTATGAAAACAAATATCCATGGTCTTCTTTTAAGGAAATTGGCGAAAAAACGGGGATGGATTTGAAAATCAATTCCATGACCTCCGCTGCCGGTGATTACAATAATGACGGTTGGATGGATTATTTCATCACCAATATCCGTTTCAATAAATTCATGGTCAATCAAGGGGCGGGTAAGCCTTTTAAGGAAAGTTCACGATTATTGGGCATTGATTTTATAACCATCAGTTGGGGTGCCAATTTTGCGGATTTTGACCACGATGGTGATTTAGATCTTTTCGTTTCCAACGGTGATTTGAATCCGAATTGTGTACCGATGGGAGATTATTACTTTGAAAATAAGGATGGCAAATTTATTGAAATGGGCAGAGCCAAAGGACTCTGTGATTATGGCATTGGGCGCGGTTCAGTCGTTTTGGATTACGACAATGACGGAGATTTAGATATTTTAGTAGTGAATCAAAAGTCTGTTTTAACCTATCCAGTGCCCTCCAATACCCATTTGTACCGCAATGATTCAGCACAAGGTAATTGGATAAAGATAAAATTGAATGGTGTGGAGGCTGAAACGCACGGATTAGGCTCAAAAGTGGAGATTGTGGTCAATGGTAAACATCAAATTCGGGAAATTGATGGCGGCGGGTCGAGCCATTTGTCTCAAAATGCAACTTATGCCCATTTCGGAATCGGTGATGCTGCTCAGATTGACGAAATTATTGTTCATTGGACGGGTGGTAACACCCAAGTTTTAAAAAATCAGAAAGCCAATCAAGTCATTACCATAACTGAAGAAAAGACATTCAGGCTGCATCCTTTTGTAAAATGGGGCTTGTTGGGCTTATTGGCATTATCGGGTATTTTCTACTTTTTTATGAAAGTAAGGAAAAAAAACAAGATTTAGCCTAAATCTCTCTTATCACATTCGGATTAGTAGGGTTTTCTTATAAGGCATTTAGTAAGGAGCATAGCTCCGACAGTTCGATAGAATTATGTATAAATTATCCATCTCCATCGCGGCATAGTCGCATAAGAAATAAAATTAAAATGAAATTACATTACACCTATATCTTTTGCTTATTTTCTATCTGTTTTATATTTTTTTCTGCTTGCAAAAATACGTCCACCCAACAAGCACAAGATAGTTCAACTGAAAAAGAACCGGCCCTTTTCACCTTACTGACTCCCGAAAAAACCCACGTGGATTTTCAAAATAACATTGTAGAGGGTTTAAATAAAAATGTTTTGATGTACGAATATTTCTACAACGGCGGCGGTGTGGCAGTCGGTGATATTAATAATGATGGCTTAGATGATATTTATTTTACGAGCAATTTGGAATCCAATCGCCTTTACCTCAATAAAGGCAATATGCAATTTGAAGACATTACGGTTGCTGCCGGTGTCACAGGTCGCGATGGGCCTTGGAAAACAGGGACGACAATGGCGGATGTGAATGGCGATGGTTTACTGGATATTTACGTTTGTTACTCAGGCAATCTTCCGCCTGAAAAACGGGCAAATCAACTTTTTATCAATCAAGGTAATAACAAATTCGTTGAAAAAGCGGCTGAATATGGCTTAAATAGTCCTGCTACAAGCACTCAAGCTGTCTTTTTTGATTACGATAAAGATGGTGATTTGGATATGTTTTTACTCAATCACAACCCCAAATCACTCCCCGTTTTAGATGAAGCATCCACGGCTGAAATGTTGAAAAAAGACGACCCCAACAACGGTATGCGCCTTTTCAGACAGGATAAAAACACAAATGGCGAACCCATTTTCAAAGATGTTACGACCCAAGCGGGGCTTTTAAGTTCAGCATTGTCCTATGGTTTGGGCGCAGCAATGGCAGATTACAATGGTGATGGCTGGACAGATATGTACATTTCAAATGACTACACCGTTCCCGATTTTCTCTACATCAATAATAAAAAAGGCGGTTTCACGAACCAAATTCTCACGAGCGTTGGGCATAATTCTCAATTTTCGATGGGCAGCGACGCGGCGGATATTAATAATGATGCTTTAACGGATATTTTCACCCTTGATATGTTGCCCGAAGGCAATCACCGCCAAAAGCTCTTGACGGCACCCGATAATTACGAAAAATTTGATTTTAATGTAAAAGTTGGTTTTGGACATCAATACATGCGCAATATGCTCCAAA
This sequence comes from Saprospiraceae bacterium, assembly GCA_031424115.1. Lineage (GTDB taxonomy): Bacteria > Bacteroidota > Bacteroidia > Chitinophagales > Saprospiraceae > JAAFJT01. Next base: position 8,196 of record JANPGW010000299.1, read on the forward strand.
TCAATCAAGGCATGGTTAAAACGGCACGTCCCGATGCAAACGGGAACGAGTTGACTTTTAGTGAAATGGGACAATTGGCGGGCATATCCAACACCGATTGGTCGTGGTCAGCCCTTTTTGCGGATTATGATAACGACGGTTGGAAGGATTTATACATCACCAACGGCTATTTAAGGGATTACACCAATTTGGATTTTTTAAAATACATGAACGATTACATGCAAAATAATCGCAATATTCAGCGTCAAAACGTCTTAGAATTGGTTCAAAAAATCCCGTCCTCCAATTTGAATAATTATATGTTTAAAAATAATGGGGACTTAACTTTTAAAAATGTCGGTTTGGGCACGTCAAAACCATCCAATAGCAACGGTGCAGCCTATTCGGATTTAGATAATGATGGCGACTTAGATTTGGTAGTTAACAATATCAACCAAGCCGCTTTTATCTATCAAAATGATGCTGAAAAACAAGTAAAAAACCACTATTTAAAGGTAAAACTACAAGGCGAAGGGCTAAATCGCATGGGTTTGGGGTCGAAAGTGACAATTTATAATCAAGGCAAAATGCAGTTTTTGGAGCAAATGCCAACGCGGGGTTATCAATCAAGTGTTTCACCAATAATGCATTTCGGTTTGGGTCAAAATACCACTATTGACTCTTTGAAAATCGTCTGGCAAAGCGGTAAAACGGAGATTATTAAAAATATAGTAGCCGATAAATTATTGACAATTGAAGAGAAAAATGCTTCAAATTTGGCTAAAATTGCCTCAAATACTGAGGGGGGGATCTTTAAAGAAATTCCTTCACCAATAGCTTTCGAAAATCCTAAAACAACTATAAACGATTTCAAAAGACAGCCTTTATTGACCAATCCGCTCTCATTTGTAAGCCCATGTTTAACAAAAGGCGATGTGAATGGCGATGGTTTGGAAGATGTTTATGTCGGGGGGGCAAGTGGTCAAGCAGGTGCTTTATACATTCAAAATAAAAACGGCTCTTTTAATTTAAAAGCTCAAACCGCTTTTGAAGCCGATAAACAAAGTGAAGACTCCGATGCCGCCTTTTTTGATGCCAACGATGATGGTTTCACAGATATATACGTGTGTAGCGGCGGTTATGGCAATTTTCAACCCGATGACGCCAACTTACAAGATCGACTTTATATAAACGATGGCAAAGGTAATTTTACTAAAAACCCCAACGCATTGCCTAAAAACTTATCAAGTAAAAGTTGCGTCCGAGCAGCGGATATTAATGGCGATGGTAAGACTGATTTATTTATCGGTGGTCGTGTGATTCCGGGGCGTTATCCTGAGACACCCCTCAGTATATTGCTGATTAATGAAGGGAAAGGCAATTTTACAGACCAAACTGCGACCCTTGCGCCCGCTCTCCAAAAAATCGGGATGGTGACAGATGCTGCTTGGGTAGATTTAAATAATGATAAAAAACCTGAGTTAATCGTCGTCGGTGAGTTTATGCCAATTACCGTTTTTAGTTTTAATAATGGTAAAATGGAGGACGTGACAACCACTTATTTTGATAAAAAATACAGCGGATTATGGAATAAACTTCTTGTTGATGACTTTAATGGCGACGGAAAAGCGGATTTGATAGTCGGTAATTTGGGTTTAAATAGCCAATTAAAAGCATCCGAAAAAGAACCTGCGGAGTTGTATTTTAAAGATTTTGACGATAATGGCTCGGTTGACCCGATTCTCTGTTTTTACAACAAAGGCAAAAGCTATCCGTACATCACCCGCGATGAACTGCTCGACCAAATGAGCATCATGCGCACTCGTTTCACGGATTATAAAAGCTACGCCGAAGCAGGCATAAAAGAGGTTTTTAAATCGGATGAGTTAAAAGGCGCAACCCGTTTGGAAGCGAATACCCTTAAAACAACCTTATTTTTAAGCGATGCGAATAATAAATTTCAAGAAAAACCTTTACCGATTGAAGTGCAAGCCGCGCCTATTTTTACAATTACAACACTTGATTTTGATAAAAATGGTAAAAAAGATATTCTCCTCGCAGGCAATATCAACCACGCTCGCCTGAAATTCGGAAAATATGACGCCAATTACGGCCTTTTACTGAGGGGGGATGGTCAAGGGCAATTTTCAGCCGTCACCCAACCACAAGCCGGCTTTAGATTGACGGGCGATGTACGGAGTGCAATTTTATTAAAAGATATATTGATTTTGGGTTTAAATCAGCAACCATCGAAGGCTTATAAAATGAACAAATGATGAGATACTTTTCAATAGTTTTATTTTTATTTTTTTTAAATAGTTGTAAAACAGATGT
>JANPGW010000300.1:0-4784 GCA_031424115.1 Saprospiraceae bacterium
TCTTACTAAAAGGATTAGAAATAATCTTGCACGCTCAAAAATTTGAAACATTTAAAAAAGAAAATAATATCTCAAAAGAACAATATGAAAGCGCTTTACAACTCGTTACTTAACAAAAAAAATCTTCGGAGTTTTCAGTATTAATAGGAGATTGTTAAATGTTTTTATCACATCACGTCATCACGTTTGCCCTCCTTATGATATGTACACTGACCTTTCTTCATCATATTCTGGGCTATTGGGCAAAACAATTTTGCCACTAATTTTTGATGTCAAATCTGTGTAATTCATGTCTCTTAATTTTAGAGTGAAAAATAAAATAATTACAAATAAAAGTAAGGCAATCAAACTCTTATAATCGTAATCGTTGTACAGTCACAAAATTAAAAAGGCACTTGCAGATAAGATGTCCTAAAAAGTCCAAAAACTTTACTTATTAGTTTGGAAGGAAAAATTGTGAAAACGAGCGGGATTTTTGCCATATTTTTCTTTAAAAAGCCTGCTAAAGTGAGAAGCATTAATAAACCCTGTATCATAAGCAATTTCACCAATGGTTTTATTGGTGGTTTCCAACATGTATTTTGCTTTGTCCAACCGTCTTTCAGTTAGCCATCTTGCAGGAGTTGTGTCATAATAATCTTTAAAATCCCGGTTAAAGGTTGAAAGGCTACGATGGGAAATGTTTGCAAAATCTTCAATTTTTAAATCGTATATGTAGTTATCTTCCATAACCTGCCAAATAGGCATTTGGTACCCATTTGTAATATTCATAACATAGGTAAGTATATGCTTGTTCTGAGGGTGCGAAAGCATATTAAAAATCAGTTCTTTGAATTTATTTTCGATAATCTGCTCTGGCAAGCGTCCTTTTTTTTCAAAATATGGGATAATACTCAAATAACAATCTCTTATATATTCATTAATGAAAAACTCTTCCATCACTTTTGTATTAAGCTTCGGCAAGTCAGCTAAATTTAAATACCGGCTATATTCATCAAAAATAGAGCGTAAATAATCCTCCATCAAATAGAAAACTAATACCTCAAATCCTGAATAATCGGGAGATAATTCTACTTGAAATGCCGCTTTTTTTAGGAACAATCCTTTACTCTCATCCGCAAACCATGTATTGTTACCATGACGGTATAACTTGTTACCACTTATTGTAAAATTGATTTGGATATGCACGGAATATAGTTTCAGAATTTGTTCTCTTTGCGGACAATTATAGTATAGGAAAAGATTGTCCTTCAATGGGAACTGTTGAAATGTATCAGGATTGGATTTCTGAAAGTCATAAATATTATAAACATTCATTTTTGGTTTTTTTATGGTTATTAACAATAGTATTGACTCTCGATTCGTCTGATGAGACTTTGAATATGTGCTTTAGGCAGTATAATTATAGATGATTTATTAGTTTAGTTTTTTATTCCTGATTTATTTATTTTCAAACTCCTTCCAAAGTCTCTCGATGAGTTCTAAGGCACTCGGTATATCATCAATTTTTGAAACACCTTTTCCCGCATACATGACCATATCGTCTAAGTTGCCGGTATGACCATTCAAAGGGGGCATTGTAGAATACCTTTCCACGTTTCCTGATTTTGGATGGTTGGCAATTATATCTTTTTCCCCGGGTTTGTTTCCTGCAAGTGGACCACCTTCAGCTTCCCAATTCAGAAACGTATTATTTCTCAATACTCTATGCATGGCATCCCAGCCTTTGTTAAAACAATTTGTATAAACGGTGCTGTTTTCGCCTGCCTCCACCAATCGTTGTTTATAATGTGAGTGAATATCACTTTCTTTAGTGGCGATAAATCTACTCCCCATAACAGTTCCAGCGGCACCACTCTTTATGGCATTTCTGATATCATGTCCATCAGAAATACCTCCGGCTACTAATACGGGCACTTCTTTAGCAATTTCGATGATTTGAGGCAAAACATCTTTGAGGTAAGAAGTCCCTTGAACATGCCCTCCTGCTTCCAATCCTTGACATATTAAAAAATCCGGACTTAATTCTAATGCTTTTTGAGCGTTCAATGAGCTTGACACTTGGATGCCCAACTTAGCACCTGCATTTTTAATCTTCTTTACTATCTCTTGGTTTGGCAATCCCCAAGAAAATTGAATGGATTTGCATCCGGCTTCCAATGATTTATCTAAAGAATTGGTTCCAAAATGTAACACATAATTGGCGTAGTAATTTCCTTTGGTTTTTTGATTCATTTTGACAACTGCATCGTAAGCATCGGTTGGAGAATACCATCCTAAAGCAATTGCTCCCATGCCTCCTGAATTGGCTATTGCCATTGCCAAATCTTCTCCTCCCAGTGCAGCTTGAAAAATGGGATATTTTAGGTCGAATAGCGTCATTAACTTTTTGCTCTTGTCGTTTAAAACGCCCAATTCCTTCTTTTCTATTTGTCTTGTTGTTGGTCGCAAGCTGTCAAAATTGTGGTTGATAGTCCAATCTGTTATTTGATTGAAAATTGTGGATTATTTAAATTATATACTGCGGCAGCGAAAGGCTTTTCATAGTAGCCCCTTGTTGGCCGTGGTTTTTTTATGCTGCTATTTCACTTTTCTTGTATTTTGTCAATAGTGCAACCCCTAACCAATATAATAGAAAAAAAGGGATTCCAGGAATAAAGAGTAGAAATAAAATTTCAAATCCCTTAGGCATGTTCATTTTAGTAATGAAGATTAATGTTGCTGAGAAAATGCCCAATAAGCTAAATATTATATTTATAATTGGACACCAAATTTTGATTTGTAGCAACTTGTATAAATGTATTGAAAGCCATATTACTGATATGAATTGAAAATACCGTCCAATCACTCCAATGGTAATTATATTGAAATTGTCATAATTCTTACCGAATTCTTCAGCGTTTTTACCTTGGCTTATCCATTCCTTCAATCCTTGCGGATAAAAGTAGTGATGAGTGAACTCCCAACTATATTCTGCGAAGGCGATAATAAGAATCACGGTCATTATCCACTTAGTTGATTTTTTAAATTTCAATGAACTACTTCTAAAAAGAAAAAAGGTAAAACACCCAAAAAGTACTAATGCTATAAAAAGCAAACTATATCTTAAATGTTCTCGTTCAGGATGTTCAAGCATTTTAAGGCTAAGGTCCGGTGCGGTAGCTAAACCATATATTCCAAAAAGTGGACATACCAATAGAAAAAGCAATATACCTCCGATTGGTATTTTTTCGAATGATTGATGGAAATACTTGAGTAGTACCAAGATAATCGAAACAATGGCAATTGATATAACTGTACAAATTATTACATAACGCTGAAAACTGTTTGTTTCAATATAGGGCGAATATTTACTTATCGCAACCGCCAGCAAAAACGGAAGTATGATTAAAATTAAGACTGTGAGCGTTATTAATATTTTATTTTTCATTTGCCGATTCATTTAAATTTTTGGTGAATAAGTTATTGTACCACTTATATATCAGGTTTAGTCTAATTTGTAATTCGAACGATGAACGTAATACGACGCAACGAAGCTTAATCAGCGCGATAAAACTTGTAGTCAAAAAACTATTTTTATTTGTAATTGGTATTACTGATTGTTGCTTAAAATCCCAGTTATACTGCCTCGTTTTAATGCAGAAGCTTTATGTATAATTATGGAACGTTGCTGCGAAAGAAATTTTATACTTATGCAAAGATTGTTAAAGCGGAGAGGTTGTTATAGTAAAAAAGCGACAACTTTAATAAATGATGGCATTTTCAAAATCAAAACCGGTGGGTACTATGTTTGTAAATTGCTTAAAATCTCGCAGCAAGTGCATTTGGTCGTAATAGCCAACCATATAAGTAATATCAATCCAAGTTAGCTTTGATGTTTTCTTTTTTATTTTCATTGCTTCGTTGAACTTTGAAATTCTCTGGTATAATTTGGGGTTTACACCTGTTCGCTCAAAAAATTTCCTTTCAAACTGCCTGTTACTAAGGCAAGCATCAGACGCTAATTTATCCAATGAATACTGGTATAAGCCTTTTTGATTTATCACAATATCAATAGGGTGTAGATAAGTCTTAATAGTTTTTGCTTTGTCTATCAAATATTTGTCTGCAAATCCTGCCATTTCCTTAAAATTTGTGGCATTGGTAATTTGCTCTTTCAGTCTTTTAACGGAATTACCCAACACAGAAATTGTTTCTGTATGCCCGTTTGTGAATAATGACATTGGAACACCAAACAATCTGTAAAAACCACCTGTTTTAAAAATGATTTTAAACATGATATAGTCGTTTGGGGTTAGCATTTCTATTCTCGTTGTAGCTTGACGGATTATGAAGGTATCAGTTGTTTTGACAAATTTTCCTTCAACCATTGTCGATGGCAAATTTCGGGCAAAGAAGCATATTGCCTCTTCTGGTGTAGGTGTGTTAGATAAAGGTACTGGAGAAGCTTTTTGCCAATATACATACCAATATTCCTTGACAAATTCTCCTAAAGAAGGGTGCGGTTTTTCTTTGAGTAAATCAGGCATATTTCATGAAACTGGTAAATAATTGTGAGGTGTCGTAAAAATCGCTGCCAACTCGTTAATATAGGCAATGGCGCGTACATATCAACAAATGTAAAAAACCTAAATGATACAACCAAATTATTTTATAAAAAGGACATAAAGTATTGATAATGAATATCTTAGCTGTATTAATTTTACAATTAAAGCAGTTTTTAAAATTCTTAAACAATACAAAATGCGCATTGCGTATTTTGTATTGTTTTATTGAGCACAATA
>JANPGW010000301.1:0-2598 GCA_031424115.1 Saprospiraceae bacterium
TATCTGTACCGAGTAAAAATAACCGGCAAAGACGCAAAAGGGCAAAAACTCAATGCTGAAAGCGATTTTGAGAAATTGGTGATTTTGAAGTAGTATTGTATATACAACAATACAATTGAAAATCAATAATATACAGATTTAAATAAAAAATATTAAAACAATAATTAGTATTCAAATACTTTAAAGACAGGTAAAAACGTTTGGATAGGTATTTGTCTGAGGAAAAATTATAATTTTGTACACTTTTTAAGACTTTAAATTGATAAATCTCTACGGGACATGAAAAAAATCGCCATTTCCGCACTTGCGTTAATTTTTATTTTAACAGCAAAAAACACAACACTGGCTCAATGTATTGATGGCTATCTTCCGAATGGTCAAAAATGTGGGGGTACGGTACAAACTGCCGTTCCTTTCCTGCGTATCAATCCGGATGCTCGCTCAGGCGCGATGGGAGACGTTGGCATTGGTCTCAGCCCCGACGCCAATGCTATTCACTTCAATGCTTCAAAATTAGCATTTGCCAATCAAAACTTTGGTGCTTCATTGACTTATACGCCGTGGTTGCGGAATCTTGGTGTCAATGATATTTATATGGCTTATGGAACCGGTTTCTATAAGTTCGGAGGCAAAGCGCAGCAAGCCGTAGGCGTTGGATTGCGTTATTTTTCACTCGGCAATATTCAATGGACGGACTTCAATGCTCAGCCCATCGGGGAGGGTAGTCCCCGTGAGTTCGAAATTGCCGCGTCTTATTCGCGCCAATTGAGTCCGAATTTAGCGGTGGGTGCGACGGGTAAATTCGTTTATTCCAACCTCGCATCGGGTCAAAGTCCTGATGGCGGTGGTGGCGAACGCATTACGTCGGGTAAAGCGGGTGCGGTTGATATTTCTTTGACCTACAAAAAACCGATTAAAATGACTGCCGGCAAATCAGATTTGATGGTGGGGGCGGTTATTTCAAATATAGGCAACAAAATTACATATCTCCGCTCAGCAGATTTTTTGCCTACTAATTTAGGTATCGGTGCTGCTTGGGATATTCCTTTTGACCAGTATAACAGTATCGTTATTGCTGCGGATATCAATAAATTGCTGGTACCAACACCTCAACCGAATGACAGTACCGACGCCAATAATAACAAAATACCGGATTGGAAAGATGCGACTGTTATATCGGGGATGATTAAATCTTTCGGTGATGCACCGGGTGGTTTTAACGAGGAGTTAAAAGAATTAACGTATTCGTTGGGTGTTGAATATTGGTATGATAAGCAATTTGCGGTTAGAGCGGGCTATTTTTATGAAAATACTGCAAAAGGAGGTCGTCAATACTTCACTGTTGGCTTAGGGTTGAAATACAATGTTTTGGGTATCAATTTGTCATACCTCGTTCCAACGTCAAGTCAGCGGGGTCCTTTAGACAATACCTTGCGTTTTTCTCTTCTATTTGATGCTGCCTCTTTCAAGGATACGGATAGTGAGAATTGATAGAATGATAAACAATATCATCATCTTAAAAGCCCTGAGGAATGTTGTTTCCTCAGGGCTTTTCGATGTCTCAATAAGTACTCGTGGCAACCATTTTTTATTTCAATTTCTTCAACGCGGCAAATAATTCGGCTTCATCGCCTGGAATGTAGCGACGGTGATAATAAACAATTTCACCTTTGTCATTCATTACAAACAACTGCGGTAAGCCATTCAACCCGCCGTTGGGCATCACATCACAAAATTGGCGGTGCACATCAAAAACCGTTTCAAAAGGCCAATTTTCTTTTTTCACCCGCTCAATATAGTTGGGATACCGATCCGGAAAATCCATCGAAACGGCTAATATTCTAAAATCCACCTCTTTTTGCCATGCGTCAAACTGGGTTTTAATGGCATCTAATTCCATCCGGCAGGGCCCGCAAGTGGTCATCCAAAACATCAAAACCAACGGCTTACCCTTAGTGATAAATGCATTTTCCGAACTGAAATAGTTGCCCGCCGTATCTCTCAGCACGATATTGTAAGGGAAAGTTGTTTTCAAGTTTTCGCCCGTGCGCCGGTCAATATCCGTAATAGTCGGATATTGGGAAACTGACTCAACGATACTGAGGGGGGCTTGCCCATGTAAAAAAGTAGCGAAAAAAAGCGCAAACGCGCATAGAAGTGTTGTTCTGTTCATCGGATAGCGAAGTTTTAGGATTGTTTAATTGTCAAAAATAATAAAAATATCAACGTATAAGTCACTACTGGTATAAAGCCTATATCACAGTCTTTTCAATTCGGACAGTACATTTTCTAAATTGTCGAGCATAGATAAATCTTTACTCTCTCTAATCATTCGTAACAAAGTCATGGCATTATCTTGTGTGATAGATAACAGGACAGAACCATACAATTTACGTTTTTCTGCTGGTTTGCCCTTTAGAAAAGTTGCCATTTTTTCACGCATCATAACCCCCTTTTCGGGTGTATCCATTGTCGTGAAGAATTGAAGTATTTCTTCGAAAGTGATTTTATATGTATCGGGTGAGGTCGTCATTGGTAATTGAACGTATCTACAAATTTAACCCTCTTATTTAAAACAAACGAATTTTTTTTATTGTC
>JANPGW010000302.1:0-6945 GCA_031424115.1 Saprospiraceae bacterium
TAGGTGACAATATGGATATTTCGTTCAGTACTGATGGGCGTATTTGGATGAATTCGGATGGGCAAACCAATATGCCGAGTGGCGAAGTCTATACTTCTCCGGTTGAAGATTCTGTTAACGGAAAAGTACATTTCAGTTATCCCTGTTTGTACAGTGGACATGAGGTTGAGGGTGTGACACTTTGGGTAAAAGATGGCTATATCGAACAATGGGAAGCACAACGCGGCAAAGATTTTTTAGACAAAATTTTTGAGATTGAAGGCACGCGCCGATTCGGAGAAGCCGCAATTGGCACCAATTACGGCATCAACCGTATGACAAAAAATATCTTATTTGATGAAAAAATTGGCGGCACTATCCACATGGCAATCGGGCAATCCTATTTACAAACGGGCGGTAAAAACCAATCATCCGTACATTGGGATTTGATTACGGACATGACAAAAAGGGGCGAAATATGGGTAGATGGAGAATTAATTTATAAAAATGGGCATTTTGTAATCTAAATCAATTCACCGAAAAACTGGGCAACCTTGACGTTAAAACATTGTAAAAGGTGAGAATGCTGATGCTATGCTGCATAAATCGGGTCAGCGGCATTGCCTTAACAAGTTCTATGACTTCTTCTTCCGTTTCGGCAATGAAAACCGCCCACACTTTTGATTTTTCAAGTGAAACACTGTAACTCACTAAACTGCCATCAGTGAAATATCGATTGACCAATGCGCGTTGTTCCGGAATGCGGCTTGTGAAACGCTCCGTCAAAACTGCCGGCATTGTAAAATCAACCATGTAATGATACATTTCGTTTGCCATTGTCTGGAATGTTTATTTATATTTTCAATAACACAAACATACAAAAAAACGTTCTTTTATCATTGTTTACTATATGAAAAAATATTTTTATGACTCATAATAAAACGCGAATTGCCATTTTTGCTTCCGGAACCGGCTCCAATGCTCGTAAAGTGATAGAACATTTCAAAGACCATCCCTCAGTACAAGTCGCTTTGGTCGTCTCCAACAAAAAAGACGCCGGCGTGTTAGATATTGCTAAAGAGAACCATATTGACACGCTAATTGTTTCAAAATCAATGCTTTACGAAACGGAAGAGATTTTGAAGCAGCTTTCGGATTATAAAATTTCATTCATTGTTTTGGCAGGATTTTTGCTTCTCGTGCCACAATATATTATTAGTCGTTTTAATAAAAAGATTGTTAATATTCATCCCGCGTTGTTACCTAAATTTGGTGGCAAAGGGATGTTTGGCAGCCATGTTCACGAAGCGGTAAAAGCAGCCGGTGAAACTGAAACCGGTATAACTATTCACTACTGCAACGAACATTATGACGAAGGCAGCACTATTTTTCAAGCCCGCTGTGCTGTTTCGCCGGATGATACGCCGCAGGATATTGCCCGAAAAGTATTTGCCCTCGAACATGAGCATTTCGCAAAAGTGATTGACCGCCTATTAACAGTCTAATTGATATAAAAAAATACTCAATTATTTATTAATGTTTGGTTTTTAGTTTAGAGTTTTTAGAACCTTAACTCATTGTTTTAAATTAATTATGTCTAAACACCCAACACTAAAAACTCTCCACTACTTATGTTGCGTTTGTCGGTATCCATATTCCTCTTTTTATTGACTTGTTTATCTCTCTTTGCACAGGATAAATTGAGCAGCAAAAAGCATGTTAAAATTGCGGAACAATTAGTGGCTGACAACAAATTTGCGGAAGCCGCTGAGCATTTTGAAGCGGCGTGGTCCCAAAAGCCCAAAAAATTGGAGTGGCTGCACCAAGCGGGTGTCTATTTTCTGAAAGCTAAAGAATATCGCAAAGCCGCAGAATCATTTGGAACGATAAAAGACAATAAGTTTTTCCCGAAAGCCCGTTTGAATTATGCCATAGCCTTGCAACAAAGCGGGCAATTTGATGAAGCCATTCCCGAATTTCTTCTGTATCTCAATAGTTACAACGACAAAGACCGCGACGATGTGCAAGACCGCATTGAAGACTATATCAATGGCTGTACCGCTGCCATTCGGCAAACTGATTCAGAAGAATTGAAAAAAATTGAAATTGAGCACTTGAGTGCCGTTATTAACTCAACTGATGACGATGTTGCCCCCATTCCATTCGGCGATGACGTTTTATATTTTACCCATATTGCCAATAACTCGTCAAAATTGTTGCGCTCACAACAAACGACAACGGATTGGTCTGCCGCTCAAGGCGTTCAAAATTTAGCCATCCCAGGTAATATGACCCTTGAGAACGGAGTGTTTTCGCCGGACGGGACGCGCTTCTATTGTACCCTAAGCCAAATCATTCAGATTAAAAAAGAAAAAAAACGCACTTCTGCCATTCATGTTTTGAAACGGACAGATAAAGGTTGGTCAGCACCGCTCAAGCTGTCTGAACGCATCAATACTGAGGGGGGGGTCACAACGCAACCTTTTGTGTTTCATAAAGATGGAAAAGAGATTCTCCTGTTTGCCTCTGACCGCAAAGGTGGAAAAGGCGGCATGGACATTTGGAATGCTACCCGCGATCTGAAAGGAGAAAGTTACACCGAAGCACAAAACATGGACAGTAATATCAACACAGAAGAAGATGAGGTAACACCCTTTTACGATATTGAAGAAAATACCCTTTATTTTTCATCAACGGCAAGAGCCTGTTATGGTGGTTTCGATATTTTCAAATCAAAAGGTTTAGACAACAAATGGGGCAAAGCGGAAAACATCGGTGCGCCATTCAACTCGGGTGCCGATGATTATTTCTTCGTTAAAAACAAATCGTTGACCGGTGGTTTTTTTGTCTCCAACCGCACTATTGGCATGGAAAAAATCAGCTCACGCGACAACGATATTTTTTCTTTCCAAATCAATAATCGGATAGATTTAGCCATTGAAGGAAAAATTTACGATAAAGAAAGTAAAAGCACCATGGAAAATGCGCGGGTGTCTCTTTATGAACGCCGTGGTAACGATATGCAACGCCTTTTAAGTTCCATAATGGCTACCGAAGGAGTGTATAATTTTTCGCTGTTGCCACAAAAAACATACTCAATTGAGGTTGATAAAGACGGGTATCGCCAAGCCAGCTATAATTTTGATACCAAAGAGGCGGTGAAAAAATTGGCTCAAGATTTTAACATCGAAAAATATGTGGTTTTGGCTTCTACTAAAACAGAAAACCCAACGAAAGGACAGGAAAAAAAGCCTGATATTATAGCGGCTAACGAGAACAAATCCCCAAAATCGAAGTCGCCAAAACAGACTAAATCGGTGGAATCCGAAAAAATAGAGCCTCATACTGAGGGGGGGCGTTCTACCTCTAAATCCAAAAACTCAAGTGGAGTTACCTACAAAGTCCAGATTTTGGCATATGAATATTTAGACAATGCCAACCGTCGACGTCTTTCGCGAGTAGATGATTTGGGCAATTTTGATACTGAAAAAGCGACCGTGAGTGGCAAAACTTTTACCCGCGTGATGTTAGCTGATTTTGACAATTACACGGAAGCGAGTGACATATTAAAAAAAGTAAAAGACCGCTCATTGACAGATGCATTCATTATCAGGTATGAAAATGGGAAAAGAACCAATAAAAGTAAATAAACGGCATCAAGCAGAAAAAAGGTGCGTTGAAAAACTGATTTTTCAACGCACCTTTTTTATTAGTCTCTCCTTAGGTACATTCGGATTCAAAACGGTTGCCATAACTAATAACACAGCCTTTGTTAATAAATTGATGAAAACCCGATTTCTAAAGGCCCACTTTATACAGTGCATTCAAAGTTTTTTATCTTTGTATAGGCTATTTGGGCAAATTATCACTTCTCGAAGCCTTTTTGACAGTTAGTTGTTCACGCATTTTAAACTTTTTACAACTCTTTAACTATGAAAATGAATAGTATAGCCGTGTATTGCGGTTCAATGAAAGGCACAAAAACAATTTATACGGAAAAAGCAACTGAATTGGGCATTTTGATGGCTCAGGATAATATTCAGTTGGTATATGGCGGCGGTAAAGTAGGACTGATGGGCGTTATAGCAGAAGCCATTATCGGCAATAATGGCAAAGCTATTGGTGTTGCACCCCATTTTTTGATGCAAAGAGAGGTAGTTCACCACGAATTGCACGCTCTGCATGTGGTGGATTCAATGCATGAACGCCGGTTGATGATGATTGAATTGGCAGACGGTTTTATCGCCATGCCCGGTGGTTACGGGACACTTGACGAAGTAGGCGAGGTTTTAATGCTCACCATATTGGGTGATAAGAAATTTCCGGTGGGTTTTCTGAATGTTGACGGATTTTATGACCCTATGCATGCGATGTTAGACAAAATGGTGACCGATGGCTTTTTGCAACAACCTTATCGCAACAATGCCATTTTTGCCTCTGAACCGGCTGAACTTTTGCGGTTGATGAAAGAATATACCCCCCTTCAGTATGATAAGTTTACAAGTGGTGACATTCATAAGTAATTTAGAATATTTATATAAATAATTCTTCCAATAAACAGTTTTAACGAACTTTGGATTAAAATTTGAAGCTTTAAGAAGCTTTGATTTAGCAATTGCTTAAAAAGTTTACAAACTTGTTTTGTATCAACTAAAATATTTTCGTGATGAAATACGCCCTGATTATTTTTTCTGTTTGCCTCCTATCATCAGTCACCTTGTTGGGGCAGAAATTTGGCTACCCAGTAGTACAAGAGCGTCAGGTTATCGGCACCAAATGGCGTTATACGTATACGCTCCATGTGGAGTCTAATACAACTGTTCATCAAGCGGACAAAGGGTATCAATATTTTTTGTTTTTCAAATATGATTTCTCGTTCGAGCAATTTTTGCACGGAAAATTTTCAAAAGGTAATTGGAGTTTAAGCGGTTCCACCCTTTTTTATCCTTTTCGGAACATTCAAAAATTTGAAATCGCTAACATCAATAACAAAACGTTGGTTTTAGAATTTCAGCAACCGAACAACTCCGGTACATACCAATATCATTTTGTCGCCGTAGAAAGCAAAGACGCCCCATTCATCCGTCCTGCTGATGAACTGCCGGAAGTGATTGTCGAAGCGCAATCCAATAAAAACAAAAAACGTCCGTGGTGGTCAATCCTGCGCAATAACGAGGAAAAAAAGGATGATAACAAAAAAAAGGAACCGGCTTATGTGAGTGTAGAGATTGTCGGTGGGGGATATTTTGGCGGAATAGATCCGGTTGTCAAAGATTTTATTCGTATTTATCCCGATGGTCGACTTGTTCAAGAGTTTCAATCAGTCAATCAACCACTTCGTGTCGTCAAGAAAACAATACCGAAAGCAGAGTTAGAACAATTTGGTGAATTCGTCATGCAGAATAAATTTTTTGACATGAAACGCATTTACGATTGTAATAGTCCGGCTTGTGAAAAACGCAAAATGATGAAACCGACGCCTATTCCCTTGCGTGTGATGGTATCTTATGGCGATAAATCGAAAGTGGTCACTATTGCAATCTGGGGGCAAGACCAATATAAAATGAAATATGTTGATTATCCTCCGGCTTTAGATAATATCATCAGTGCGATTCAAAAATTCGCTCATCGGATTGAAAATCAGAATATTAAATAAATTGTATTGTTGATTGTTGTATTGTTTGCCGATTAGATGTAAAAACAATACAACACTCATTTACAATCCAAATCTACTCTGGAGATTGGGTCGTTATTCGGGAAGCAGTTGCCCGATAGTACTCTTTTGGGTTTGTAACGATCGAGGTGAGGGTCGTGTAAACCATTTTCGAGAAAAGCAGTGAGATCTTTTACTTCTGATTCAGAAAGATTTAAAGGTGTGAAATAGGGTGAAATTCTGGATTTATCTACGCGCGAATTTTCAGGAATACCGTTATTAAAATATTCCACCACTTCATGCATTGTTTTTTTGCTACTACCGTGAAAATAGAAAGACCCTTCTTTCAGATTGTACAATTGTGGCACTCTAAATTTGAACATATCCGCATTTTTGCCGGTAAAGCCGCCACGACCTAAATTTTTGAGGTCGCTGATGGACGTTTTTAGACCGCCGGCATCTACCAAATCCCAAACCCCCAAAGCATGAAATTCCATTGAACCTAAATTTTGTTCTTTATGGCAACGGGCACAACCGGCTTTGCCGAAAAATAAAACGGCACCGCGCTTTTCATTATCTGCCATCGCTTGTTTATTGCCTTTTAACCACATCTGAAAAGGCGCTTGGTTGGAAAAAAGTGTCCTCAAATAAGCGGAAAGAGCAAAACTGGCCATTTTGGGCGAATACCGTTCAGCAGCCGGAACTTCAGGAAAAGCCTCATCAAAATATTTTTTATAATCCAAAGAAAAAACCGTGGAAACATCGTACCGCATCCGATGGATTTTCAAGCCTTCAATATTTTGACCTTCCATCGCTTCAAAACCCGACTTGTTGATTTCGGTGCCCGGATCAAATTTTCCCCAAACACTTTCAGTCCCTTCATTGAAGTATTTACCACCAAATTGACCACTCCACAGCGTGTTTTTAACAAAAGCCACGTTCATAACGCTCAATGCTCTGATACCTTAGGCATCAATTTCATCGGTTTTATAATAATCTCGGAAAAGTTTGCGCTCTTCGCCATTCCTTCCAAAACCGATGCCGCCATCAGCAATACCCTGTTTGGCACCCGGACGAAAACCCGCACTCGGAATGTGACAGCTCGCGCAAGAGTAAGCACGAGCCCCCTCAGTATGCTTGCCATCAAGACCCACCCCAGTTTCAAAAAACAGCATGTTGCCTAATTCTACTTTGGCTTTATTCAATTTATTGGCGGGATCTTGACCCGGGATTTTATCAAAATCATCGCTTTCGGGTAAGATGTAATAATCGGAATTTCCTGTGGGGGCAATGGACTTTAAGGCATTATCTAA
>JANPGW010000303.1:0-11440 GCA_031424115.1 Saprospiraceae bacterium
GTACTAATTGTACTGCTGATTTTTTAAACTCCGTATCGTATTGACGACGCGGCGGGCTGGACTTGTTTGTCCCTTTTTTGTTTGTTTCCATAACACAAAATTAAGAGAATTTTGTGTCCGTATTTATTAGACCATCTCAGAGAAGGGTTTAAGAGATAGCACAATTTAAGGCACAATACCCAGACTGCCAAAGTTTCAATCCAGCCGAAGCCAGAGAAGGGTTTAAGAGTTATTGTCTGAATGTTTGACCTGTTTTAATTTTCGGTAGTTTCAATCCAGCCGAAGCCAGAGAAGGGTTTAAGAGATTAAAACCGTTTTCATCAACAAATTTTAAAAACTGTTTCAATCCAGCCGAAGCCAGAGAAGGGTTTAAGAGAGATGCTCAAAAGACAATTGATAGAGCAAAAAAACAGGTTTCAATCCAGCCGAAGCCAGAGAAGGGTTTAAGAGGAATGTAATATTTCAAATACTTCTATCAATTGTCAAGGTTTCAATCCAGCCGAAGCCAGAGAAGGGTTTAAGAGTGGTTTTAGATTTTTTTAAAAAAGAGGTGCAATATAGTTTCAATCCAGCCGAAGCCAGAGAAGGGTTTAAGAGGAAGAGGACAATCAAGACAACGACATGATTTCAAAAGGTTTCAATCCAGCCGAAGCCAGAGAAGGGTTTAAGAGAGACGAGGAGTGCGACATCGCCCGATGTCAAAGATGGGTTTCAATCCAGCCGAAGCCAGAGAAGGGTTTAAGAGTATCTTTTTTTTTGTTCGGTATTATAATCAACTTAGCAGTTTCAATCCAGCCGAAGCCAGAGAAGGGTTTAAGAGTAGGTTCACATTACTATTTGAACTGCCAAAGTCGCAACGTTTCAATCCAGCCGAAGCCAGAGAAGGGTTTAAGAGGCGTCACTACTTAAGTGACTGACATTCAATGAACTATGCATCCAACACGGCTTTTACAAACCTCAATTATGGCAAAGCTAAGGATTTAAAATATAAATTCAAAATTTAATATTAGTTTTTTAAACGTTTATACTGAGGGGGGGCTAATCTCCCCGAATATTTCGGGTCGGGGAGATTGAATCCCGCCATAGTCATCATAAATTTTCGCCAATCGTCTCGTACGGATGAGAGACGAGTGGTTAAACACCACTAAACACTTGAAAACCGCCATCAACGCTCACTGTTGTACCCGTCACGAATGATGAAGCATCGCTCAAAAGCCAAATCAATGCACCAATCAATTCTTCGGGTTTGCCCATGCGTTTGAAAGGGGTATTTTGAACGATTAAATTCCCTCTCTCGGTGTAACTACCGTCAGGAAGGGTCAAAAGCGTGCGATTTTGCTCGGTTAAAAAGAAACCTGGCACCAGACTGTTCATCCGTACCTTATCGCCATACCGATTGGCTAATTCAACGGCAAACCAACGGGTATAAGAATCAATCGCCGATTTTGCCAAACTGTAACCCAAAACGCGGGTAATGGCATTTTCGGATGAAACGGACGAAATATTGACGATTGCACCGCCATTTTTAACGATTTCGGGCCCAAATATCTGTGTCGGCATCAGCGTTCCCCAAAGGTTCAGCTCCATTACTTGCCGCAAACCATTCATATTCAGCGCGAAAATATCCGCACCCGGCTGAACGACGGCTTCGGGCATATTGCCCCCTGCCCCATTCACCAAGCCATCTATTTTACCGAAAGTGTCCAGCATTTTCTGCTTGGCAGCTTGTAGTTGTTCCTCATTCGTCACATCTGCAATCAGAGCAACGGCTTTGCCCCCATTTTGGTTGATGGCGTCGGCTCTTTCGGTCGCCACTTTTTCATTTCTCCCTAAAATACCGACTGCGCCACCGGCAGCAGCGATACCTTCAGTAAAAGCTTTTCCCAATATGCCCGTGCCACCCGTTACAATAATGGCTTTATCATTTAATGTGATTTGTTGGTTCATTTTTCCGTTTTAAATTGACTTGAATCGTTAAGCAGGGTTTTTAACATAATCAATATTTAAACACCTTTCCGCCTGCCATGACTTCCTGCGTTTTTTCATCAAAAGTCACTTTTAAGCCGGTACGGTACGCTGCATTGGACATAATAGTGGCGATTGAGTGCTGATAGCCGGCTTCAATAGGCCCATTTGGCGTTTTACGGCTGCGCACACATTCCATCCAGTTTTTGACATGGTTGAAAGTTAAGTCATCGCCACCCGTATTGGCATCGGTAGCCACTTTCATGCCTTCCAATTTAAAGGGTTTCAGCAAGTTTGCTTTCATGCCCATGGCAGCCGCCTCACGCTCACGCAAACCACCGGTGTCAGATATTTCATTGGTATCCAAATTAATCATACCGCCGTTGGAGTAGTACAATTCCTTAGTTTCGCCGGCAGAGTTGGAGAAACGAGAGGTGAATTGCACCTGAAAACCTGAACTCATATCTTTGGGTCCATAATCAAATACAACGGTTAAGGTATCTGCATTTTTACGACCATCCTTCCATTGATAAATGCCGCCATTGGCGACAACGCTGCGGGGATGCGCCAAACCACTGAACCAGTGAACCGTATCAATTTGGTGACTCATCCATTGACCGGGAATGCCTGATGAATAAGGCCAGAACAAGCGGTATTCCAGATATTTGCGCGGGTCGAAAGTATCCGCCGGGCGATTGATGAGGAAACGCTTCCAATCTACGTCTGATTCTTTCAGAATCTTAGTTAGTTCAGGACGGCGCCAGCGACCGGGCTGATTGACATTCCACATCAATTCTACCATTACGATGGGCCCAAATTTACCTGATTTTATATATTCTTCGGCTGCGTGATAATTAGCACCACTGCGGCGTTGAGATCCTATTTGGACGATTTTACCCGATTCTTTTACCGCTTTTAAAACGGCGCGATTATCTGCCATTGTTTCCGCCAAAGGCTTTTCGGTGTAAGTATCACACCCGGCTTTTACCGCTTCAATGGTGTGAATGGCGTGTTGAAAATCGGCAGTACTGATAAAAACGGCATCCGCCATTTTTGAAGCGTACAACTCGTCATTGTTGCGGAACATTTTAATATCCGTACCCAATTGCTTATCAATAAAAGCCTTGCCTTCTTCGCGGCGGCGATTCCAAATATCAGAAACACCCACCATTTCAAAGTTCATTTCTTTCATCAAAGCCTTGAAAGGCGGAATATGAGAGGCTTTGTGGCGGTCAGAAAAACCCACACAAGCTACCCGAACGCGGTCATTGGCTCCGATAATACGGGCATAAGACTTCGGGCTAAAAGCGATTGCGCCGAGGCTGGCAAAAGCTGCATTTTTAGCAAAATCACGTCTATTCATTATTTTTAAATTAAATTTTAATGAAAAATTATTTTTTTAATTGCTTTACTATGTTTTCGAGTGCCGATACTGAGGGGGGTGTGTCGGTCTCCAAAAGCCGCTGTTTTTCTTTAAATTTTTCGTACTCTTTATTAGCAATATCTTCTGCCAAAGCGCGTGAAATGCGCCCCGCATCCATCAATATTTCTCTTTCATTGATGGTCAAAAGGTCATGGAGTTTTTTTATCCAATCGCTCATGTACATTACTTTTTGTTGCAACGCCTGCGATTCCGCAAAAACCAAATATTGCTCCGCGAGTAAATTCAGTTGCTTCATTTCAAACTCATCCAAGTAATTTTTAGCAATAGTCACATCGCTTTTCTTAATTTTATCGCCACTCCAAGTCGTCAAGCCCATATTGGGTAATTCTGCATTGGCTCGTGTAGCAATGATTTCCGCTGCCGTGTGTTGGTGAATGGCCCAATGAAATTTATTCTGAATAATGGCATAAAACTCGCGGGTTGCATCTGCACTTTCCACATAATCCACGCTGGTTCTGAATATTTCACGGACTTTATAGTAAAAATTCTTCTCCGAAATCCGAATGTCGCGGATGCGCTCCATCAACTCTTCGAAGTAGTTGCGCTGTCCGCCGTTTTTCAATCGTTCATCATCGAGGGTAAAACCTTTGATGATGTATTCTTTCAAACGCTTGGTTGCCCAAATCCTGAATTGCGTACCCTGTTGCGATTTCACCCGATAACCCACGGAGATAATAACATCAAGGTTGTAATAATCCACTTGATATGTTTTACCATCTGCGGCAGTTGTTGCATTTTTTGCAACAACTGATGATGCTTCCAATTCGCCTTCATCAAAGACATTTTTAATATGCCTTGAAATAACGGATTTATCTCGTTGGAATAAGTCGGCAATTTGGCTAAGTGACAGCCATACCGTTTCACCGTCAATTCGGACGTCCACTTTTGTCTGCCCATCCCCGCTTTGGTAAATAATGATGTCAGAATTATTTTCCATAGTTTGTAAAATTGAGTTTATAATGTTTCACTTTTGAGTTTTTAGTCCCGAGACCTCGGGATGGTTTTAGGTGTTTAGAACGTGTGATTCTAAAAACTAAAAACCATCCCGAGGTCTCGGGACTAAACACTCATATTCAATTATCCACCGCCTGCATAATCAAAGCGCGAAATTTACCACTGTTATTATCATCGTTTATCTTTTGCGTCTGCTTCATGATGACCCCGATGATTTTCTCTTTTGGGTCGGCGAAGTAATTGGTATTAAAATAACCGCCCCAAGTAAATGTCCCTTCACTACCCTGCCCTCCTTTCGATTCATCTTTTTTTGTCCCTAAACCAAAGGCTAAACCATGTTCCCCTCCCCCCAATAAAGTGTTGATTTGATTCATCATCATAGACTCGATGGTTTTACGGCTTAATAAGCGTTTGCCATTCAATTCACCGTTGTTCAAATACATTTGTAGGAAAGTGGCGTAGTCTTTTGCCGTACTCGATAAGCCTGCACCCCCCGAAAAAAATGCTTTTGCGCCCTTAATCGGATAGTCAGGGTCATAAAAGTTGTCGGTGAAAGCCGTCCAATTATCGTCTGTTTTAGTCTGAATTTTAACCAACCGATTGGCTTTTGCATCGGGCAAATAGAAATAAGTGTCGGTCATACTGAGGGGGTCGAATATGTGCGTTTTTAAATACACATCGAAAGGCATCCCCGAAATAACTTCAAGAAAATAACCCAAAACGTCCAAACCTTCTGAATAGACAAATTTTTCGCCCGGCACATGGTGTAAAGGGAGTTGGGCTAATCGGCGGATATTATCCCCTATTTTAACGGGTTCGGTGGTGAATAAATCTACTATTCCCGCTTTTTTATACATCGCTCTAAAACGGGCATCGCCGTCAATTACGCCATAACCCAAGCCCGAAGTATGCGTCAATAAATGCCGAATAGTGATTTCTTTTCCCGCCGGTTTTGTGGTGTAAGTGGTGTCGGACATGTTCAGACTGTCCAATACTGAGGGGTTCTTAAATTCGGGAATGTACTTTGAAATGGGGTCATCGAGTTGAAACAAACCTTGTTCCCAGAGCATCATCACTGCGGTAGAAGTAATGGCTTTTGACATGGACGCGATGCGGAAAATATCATCCGTTTTCATGGCTCGAGTGGCTGTATTGTCCGCCGAACCGAAGGCTTTATGATAGATAATTTTCCCATTCCGACAAACAATAGCTACTGCCCCCGGAATCTCCTTTTGGTCAATTGATTTCTGTAAAAAAGCATCAATCCGCTTCAATCTTTCGGATGACATGCCCACACTTTCGGGCGATGCTACTGAAAGAAAAGGTGATTTTTGGGTGGAGTTCGTTTGTGCCACCAGGCTTGACGCACTCAAAACAAGGAGTAGGAGTATGTTTTTCATTTAAAAAATTTGTTTAAACCCGTGCCACCGCTTTGGAGCGGTGACACGGCTATTTCTATTTCAACTCTCTTATTTTAATATTTTTAAAAGACACATTATTGCCGTGATCTTGTAGTAAAATATTCCCTTTATCACCAGCCCCAAAACCCACGTACTTTTCGTATTTACTGCGTGCCACTAAGGCATTAAAGATATTGCTTTTTCTTTCGTATTCCACAACTTTAAACCCATTTAACCAATGCTGAACGATATTATTTGGATAAACGACCACCCTACCCTGATTCCAATCACCAATTTTTCGTTGAAAACGTTTATCTAATTTTGTGGAAGGAATCAAATCGTACAAACTTGCTAAGGTACGATTGCCCACAACGCCCATTTTAGCATCAGGATGTTTTTCATCATCTAAGCATTGAAACTCTAAGCCAATACCCGATTTTCCGCCCGAATCAAAGGCTTCATTTACGAAGTATTTCACGCCTGAATTAGCCCCTTCGCTTAGTTTGAACTCAAATGTCAACTCAAATGCGCCGTATTGCTCATTAGTCACAATATCATTGCCCGTTTCAGAACCATCCGAAGGGCTGACGTTGATTTCACCGTTTTGAACTGACCAATGCTTTTCGGGCATTTTATCTCCATGAACAGCGCGCCAGCCCGTGAAATCTTTACCATTAAAAAGGAGTTTGACACCTTGCTTTTTCTCTTGCTCTGAAAGGGTGTTGAGTGTCAAATTGATAACTGGGCAATTATCCAGCGGGCTTGGTTTGAGGTTTTTAGTTTGGATGCGGATATTTTTCCAGTGGATTTTCATGCCCTCTTTCATCGTACCATAAATAGCATGGACTTGCAGAGCAATAAAACCTTTTGCCGTCATGTCATCTATCAAATGCGCCGTTGGGATACCGTTAATAAAGGTGCGCAATGTGCTGCCAATGGCTTCAATGCGGTATTTATTCCAGCCGCTTATTTTAAACGCTTTTTTACCTTCCGGATTGATATTGGGAATGTACAACCAATCGCGGCGAGCCTCGTCATAAATGCCACCCGACCAAGCTCGCTCAGTAGGGTCAACCTCCATTTGGTAGCCATGTACGCGACCATTTTGATAATCAGGCTTTGATAGGCTGCGGAATTGTACACCCGAATTCATGCTTTCATCTACTTTCAAATCTAGTTCAAAAATAAAATCGCCGTATTCTTCATTGGTACATAAAAAAGAATTGGTGGTATTGGCAACCGTTGTGCCGACTATTTCACCATTTTGAACCGCATATTTGGCTTTGCCGTTTTTTTGATTCCATCCTTTCAAAGTTTTACCGTCAAATAAAGATGTCCACGTTTCTTTCTGTGCTGTGGTATTAAAACTGTTCGTTAGAATTACTAAGAAAAGAATAAATGTCTGTTTTTTCATTAAATCTGGCTTTTTATGTATTGAAAAACTGTTTAAATTCAAAACAAATATCTGAATCTTTCCACGGTCTTAATACTGAATTCTCACCGTTTTCTAATACTTTTTTGTCTAATAAGGGGTAAACAACAGCATACTTTCATTATTCTCTCTTAATTGTACCCTCGCGCAAGCAAAAAACGTGTCATCCTATGTTTAGGAATGACACGTTTTTTATTAGTAATTGGGCTACAATAGCCGCCTTTATATTTATACGCTACTTACTTCAAATTTAATTCTTCACCTATAGATTGTACTTTTTGTTGTAAACCGGCATAAACGGCATCAAAATCTTCATTGCGCTCCAATTTGCCAACAACGCCCACGTAAAACTTAATTTTAGGCTCCGTACCTGAAGGGCGGCAAGTAAATTTAGTACCATCTGCCGTAAAGAATTGTAGGACATTGGAAGATTCTATGCCCAAAGTGCCGGATGGAATATCCACCGTTTTACCATTTTCAGTGCGTTTCAAACTTTTATAATCATCAATGCGAATGACTGCCGAACCTGCCAAATACTGAGGGGGGGTAGACCGAAAGTTCGCCATCATTTCTTGGATTTCTTCTGCCCCTGTTTTACCCTTTTTTGTCAACGAAATTAAGCCTTCATAGTAAAAACCGAATTTTTTATACACTTCCATCAGCATATCAAAAAGGCTCAAACCTTTATCTTTTGAATAGGCTGTCAACTCAGCAATCATTGCGCAACTGGCAATAGCATCTTTATCCCTCACGGCATCACCTATAAGATAGCCATAACTTTCCTCTCCGCCACCAATAAACTGCTCTTTACCTTCTAATTCACGAATAACTTGAGCAATATATTTGAAACCGGTCAAAGTATTGTAACAACGGACCCCGAAATCCGCTGCCATTTTATCGATAAGATCTGTCGTCACAATTGTCTTACAAATAAACTCTTTGCCCTTCAATTTTTTCGATTCTTTCCATGCTTGGAGTAGGTAATAAATGAGCAAAGTAGCCGTCTGATTGCCGTTGAGTAATTGAATTTCACCGTGATGATTTTTAACGGCGATACCCACACGGTCAGCATCGGGATCCGTGCCCAATACCAAATCAGCATCAATTGTTTTTGCCTTATTAACTGCCATTGACATCGCTTCTGCCTCTTCAGGATTTGGGTAAACAACAGTTGGGAATTGCCCATTGCCTTTAGGTTCGGCTTGTTCGTCAATAACCGTGACATTTTTGAAACCCATCTTTTTCAAAAGCTTAGGCACAAGTGTAACCCCTGTTCCATGTATGGGAGTATAAACGATTTTCAAGTCTTTTTGCCGTGAAATTGCTTTTTTTGAAATGGATAATGATAGTATTTGCTTTATGTACTGCTCATCTACTTCCTTACCAATTTTATGGATTTTGGTGTTATCTCCCTTGAATTTTATGTCTTTTATATTTTGGATAGCATTTACCTCCGTGATTATATTTTTATCATGCGGGGCTACTACTTGCGACCCATCATCCCAATAAGCTTTGTAGCCGTTGTATTCTTTAGGATTATGAGATGCCGTAACAACCACGCCACTTTTACAACCCAACAGGCGAATGGCGAAACTCAATTCCGGAGTAGGGCGTAGGCTGCTAAATAAGTAAACCTCGATGCCATTAGCTGAGAAAATGTTGGCAATTACCTTCGCAAATTCATCTGATTTAATGCGGCTATCGTAGGCAATAGCGACGCTTATTTTTTCATCTTTAAAAACTTTATTCAAATAATTAGCCAAACCTTGAGTGGCAGCACCAACCGTATATTTGTTCATCCGATTAGAACCCACCCCAATCAAACCACGCAAGCCACCTGTACCAAACTCTAAATCTTTATAAAAAGAATCAGTCAATTCAGTTGTGTTATTGTCTTCAATGAGTTTTTGGATAGTGGTTTTGGTCGCAGCATCATATTTGCCTTTGAGCCATTGATTTACCTTTTTTTGTACTGCCGTTTCGAGCATAGTCTATAAATTTTTAATTTAAAAAAAAATTCAAAAATCCATTCAGTAACAAGTCAATTATAGCATGGCTAAATTCGTCCTTTTACCACTTGTGCAAATATAAAAACTAAGTTTAAGATTTCACTCCTCCGGTGCATTTAATTCTTTATTCAAACTCATCACTTAAGTTGACCAATATTTTGAGTGCTATGACCAAGACTTTTTTTGAGCTTCTCAGATTACATTGACCTCGCAATCCCCAGTTCCAACCCTCTTAACTCCGCTAAGCCTCGCAAACGACCGATAGCGGAATAGCCGGGATAAGTCGTTTTTTTCAAATCATCGAGCATTTGGTGACCGTGGTCGGGGCGCATCGGGATGGAGACGTTGCGGCGTTTCATCACTTTCACGATTTCTTTTACCACGGCATACATATCCGTATCGCCATCCAAATGGTCGGCTTCGTAGAAATTACCATCGGCATCACGCTTTGTGTTGCGGAGGTGAAGGAAATGAATGTGGTCGCCCAAGCGTTGAACCATGCCCGCCAAATCATTATCGGGGCGCACGCCATACGAACCCGTGCAAAAACACAAACCATTCGCAGGGCTTGGCGCGGCGTTGAGCAACTCTACAGCATCTTGTTCGGTGCTGACGATGCGGGGCAAACTCAAAATCGGATAAGGTGGGTCATCGGGATGAATGGCCATTTTTAAGCCTACTTCTTCCGCCACGGGTACTATTTCACGTAAAAAATGGAATAAATGGGCTTTTAATTTTTGAGCGTCAATGTGCTCGTATGTTTTTAACGCTTTTAAAATTTGCTCTACCGTAAAACGTTCTTCGCTGCCTGGCAAGCCGAGAAGGGCATTATTGAAAAGGGTTTGTTTTTCGGCATCAGACATTGTGGCAAGGCGTTTTTTAGCGGCATTTACCTCCCCCTCAGTATAATCGGCTTCGGCGTTGGGTCTGTTTAATAAAAATAAATCGAAAGCAATGAAAGCGTGTTTTTCAAAATAAAGGGCTTTGCTGCCGTCGGGCATTTCATAAAAAATATCCGTTCGCATCCAATCGAGTATGGGCATGAAATTGTAAGTGACCACTTTTGCCATGGGCATCCCTTCGGATAAGCCACATTTTGCTATATTTTGAAGGCTTTTTTTATAATTTTCAATGTCTTTTTCAAAACCAGGCGTTTGCTTTTTGATATTTTCCGAAACGGGTAGGCTTTCAATAACGGTCCAAGTCAGCCCCGCAGCTTCTACTTGGGCTTTGCGTTTGTTGATTTCTTCCACCGTCCACACTTCGCCAACGGGCACGTGGTGCAAGGCAGTGACAACGCCTGTGCAACCCGCTTGGCGAATATCCGACAGGCTAACAGGGTCATTGGGTCCATACCAACGCATGGTTTGTTCCATTTTCATAATGAGGCAATTTTTTAATGAAATAAAATATGGGTAAAAATATTATAAGTTTTGAGTACTCTCTTGCATATATGAATAATTTACTACACTTTTGTAGAGTGATTAGTCAGTCAAAATTAATGGATTTAAATAACTATTTGATTTTCAATACATTAATCGTCTTAATACTCACTACTTGATACTCATTACTAATTATAATGGATAAAAGAGAAAATATACTGAATACGGCGTTAAAACTATTTGTGGAATATGGTTTTCATGGTACGCCGACAAGTAAAATTGCGAGTGAAGCGGGGGTTTCTAATGGCACGCTTTTTCATTATTTTAAAACAAAAGATGACCTCATTTTGGCGCTTTATGATAGTGCAAAAAGCGAATTAAATGATTATTTACATCTTGCCGTTGATTCAATTATAGATGTTGAGGAGAAAGCGAAAACCTTAATTGCACAAACGACTCGGTGGGCAATGGCAAATCCACAAAAATTTTATTATATCCAACAAATCTACTTTTCGCCCTTTGCTGAACAAGTACCGCTTGAAAAAACGCAGAAGTATATGCAACTGCACGTAGATTTGATTGAAAACGGGCAAAAATCAGGCTTTTTAAAACTTTTACCGATGAATTTTGTGGTTTCAATCGTGAGCAATCACATTTTCGGCATTTATCAATATCTGCAACACAATCCTAAAGAAGATTCGCAGGAGATTATTGACAAAGGTATAGAGATGATTTGGGATATGATAACAACATGAGTGCCACTCGTCAGCCATCAAGCTGCATTAATTAAGTCCATAGGCACAAAATTTTGCCAAGTAAGGTCATTAAAAATAGAGTCGGGGTGTTTTCGTACC
>JANPGW010000304.1:0-4243 GCA_031424115.1 Saprospiraceae bacterium
GTGATGGTGCGCGGCTGTGGCTGCTTGTAATTGGCATAAGGTTCGATGAAAAAAGCCAAGTCAGGATTCTCTAAAACACCAAAAAAGTCATAAGAACTCTTTGATTTTGCCAAAACTTCGCGCGAATCCCACTTATATTGAGGGGTATTCAGGTCGGGATTCATTATTTTAGCCATTTCTACCATGTTTATCTCAACGGGTAGGGCAGCATACTGAGGGGACATCAAAACTTTGTATTGCTCATGGTCAGAGACGTACAGTTTGCAGATTTCGATTCGCGTGAGCCTAATGAGAATCCGTAAGGCGGCTTCTGCCTTGCCGTCCAACCGTCCCCGTTTACGTTGCGTGTTAAATGTGGCTTTCCTGCGGCTTATCTCAGGCGATATAAAGCGGTCGTAATCAGGAAAGATTTTTTTATCTGTGTCGTAGAGGGACATAGATGTGTTGAGGGCATGGGAAGCAGACTTCATTTTCTACAAATTTTAATTATTTTTAATAATATGTGTTTTTATGTGAGAAAATAAAGACTGCAATAAAAAATAATAAATAATCTAATAGCGAACTTCGTTCTTTTCTTAACTCCTTTCTTAAGTTCTGTTTCCATCACAAAAGTATTAAAAAAAATTTAAACCCAAAATAACCTATCAAAAATTTTCATAATTTAAAAAACACTATATTAACTCTGTACCCAATTGCTGTCATTGTGAATCCACCCCTACCCTACTTTTTCCGGTGATTAACATTCTGCAAAAAAGTAATCTGACTGAGGAGAACATATTCATTTGCTGAAAGCCCTAACGTGTCCTTTAAGCTCAGAAAGAAAACAAAGCCATTTGTTTCTCTCATATTTGGTTTCTATGTCTATTGCTTACAAAATTGGTTCTTCGTATGAATGAAAAGAAGTTGTTGGTTGATTAGGATAAAGGTTCTTTTCGCGTGTGATTGTTTCCAATCAATTTAATTGGTTGCAGCTATTCTCGCTATTAAACTTTTTTGTCATGTTGAGCGCAGCGAAAACATTTGAATCTGATACCTTCTCAGTTTTTTACCGTGAAATGGCTCATATTTTTTATAATTCAGATGTTTTCGCTACGCTCAACATGACAAAAATACGTTCAATATTACAAATAGATTTAATAGCGAGAATCGCTGAATTGGTTGTAAAGGTATAAAACAGAATTTAATTTGTTTATGGTTTTATATGACAAATTTTTTTAAAATCATTTTTTTTTTAGGCTTCTCTTTCTCTCTTAATTTGTTCAGATATGGCGTTCATAAACCACGCATGGCGAGAGATGGGAATGATTCGTTGACT
Organism: Saprospiraceae bacterium; assembly: GCA_031424115.1. Taxonomy (GTDB): domain Bacteria; phylum Bacteroidota; class Bacteroidia; order Chitinophagales; family Saprospiraceae; genus JAAFJT01. The sequence continues at coordinate 1,316 of JANPGW010000304.1, forward strand.
GATGAGTTCATCAATGACATCAACAATTTCTGGGGTTAAACGCAATTGAATGGGTATTTGCCCCCCTTTCAAAACTTTTTTATTGGATTTCAAAATCTCTTTCGATTCATCAGATGCAGGGACTCTCCCACCCTTGTTTATCAAGGCGGCTACGACATCTTCGCTTACAGCAGGTTTATTTTGAGTAGGTTTTTTTGACAATGCCATTGTTATAGAGTTTTTATAAAGTTTTTAATTGAGATAGTTAGAATATTCAAACAACTTTAAAAAGACTTTATTTTAAAGTTATATTAAAGTCGTTTTAAAGTTATTGTAAAGTCATTTAGAACTTATTTTTGCGTTAAAACAGCGAATAGTTCAGTCATTTCTTTTACCGCTTTGTCATCAGTGGGTTTCAGCTCGACAATGCTCAACCCTTTGGAGGCGGCATTGGCAAAAGATTTTCGATGCCCCAAATTGAATTTCAATAACGTAATGCTCTCCGTTTCTGTCAAAAACTCTTTGGCTTCGTCGTTGTCTGAACCTCTAAAATCTGTTTTATTCAAAACAGCATAAGCCCGCAAATCAGGATTAACTACCCGCATGTCGTCAATCAATCGCGTTACTTTTTCCAATGTCCACATGTCGAAAGACCGGGGAATAAAAGGCACAATGTAAACATCCGAAACGGTGATGGCTGCTCTTTGGCTGGTGGTATCACGGCCACCTGTATCTATGACAATGTCATCATATTTGCTCTTCAGCTTTAAAACCTCCGTTCTGACTGCATTGTTCGCTAATTGAATGGCCGTGTACCCTGCGCCTTCGGGCAACGTCTGGTTGCGCCAATGCGTAAAGTCAGTCGCCGTTTCTTGGTCATCGGCATCCACAAACAAAACATCTCTTTTTTGCAAATGCAGCATAACTGCTAAATTCGTGGCAATCGTTGTTTTACCTGAACCGCCTTTAATGCCGCCAATTGTGTATATCATAATTGAAAATAAGTTTAAAATAAATTTAAAACAAGTGTATAATGAATTTGAAATAACTTTATAATAAAGTTAAAAAGCAGTTATTCTAACTTTTTAATAGTCTCTTTGTTACCCGACTCTAAAACTTTGTTCTGAATGGTCGTCAATAAATTCATTTGATAAATGGCAATCTCATTCAAGCGTTGCAAGCGGTCTTGTGCGCTCATGTTTTGCTTGATGAATTCAGCGTTGAGGTTTTCAAGATTTGCCAAAACCAAAAGTTGTTCAGCAGTAGCATTGTCCCGCATATTACCTTTTGCCGTCGGATTATCGGCTTTCCAAACACGAGCCGTTTTACCGAATAAAGCCAAATTGAGCAAATCGGCTTCGCTGGCATACACAGAACCTTCTAAATTGGTGTTGAGTAGGCGAGGAGGCACTAAATAATCCTTGACCGCATCGGTGTGAATGTAGTAGTTGATTTTCGCTAATTCCCGCCTCAAATCCCACGGTTCGTTTTTAAGGGCATTTTCAGCCTCTTTGAGCAATTGATATTCCCGAATGAGGTAGAGTTTAAAAACAGGGGATAACCACGTCCCAAATTCAAATGCAAGGTCTTTATGCGCAAATATACCGCCACCATAACGACCTGCTTTTGACACAAAGCCGATGGCACTCGTTGCCTCTATCCATTTTTTAGGTGTGAGCGTGAAGGCATTGAAACCCGCCTGAATCCGCATGTCATTGAAACCCGCGTTGATAAAATCGGGATTGTAGAGCTGTTCCCAAGCACCCAAGTATTCCAACGTGTCGCGGTTTTTCATCCAATTATAAATCAACTGGCTGTCGCCAAATTTCTTGACCATATCGGTCAATGAGATATAATCTTTCTCTTCTAAGGAAATCCATTGTACCTCTGACCCTTGTACACTGATAATTTTAGCCATAGTTCGTTTGGTTATAGCGTTTCATAATGGCCGTCTGAAAGTTTTAAACCTATGCAAATGCAGACCTTTAAAACGCCATTAAGTTTATAATAACTTTAAAATAAAGTTAAAGCAACTTTATTTTAAATTCAAAGCAAAGTTAAAATATAAAATTATACTGCAAAATTTATTTTAAAATTTTGTTCATTCTCATACTGTTTTACCCCCTTTCGCCCTCAGAAAAAGTGCTTTTGGGAATAGGCATCCTTCGGGCGGTATTTTTTATGCCGTCAATAAAGCCTTTGTCTAATTTTCAAAAAAAAACAGCAACGGTTGTTAGTTATTATAAAGAAGAAACAATATTGTAAATATTGTAGGACTCATAACGTGTTTATTATCAATGACTTACAAAGGTTTGTATAACCTAAACCACGTAAAGTATAACCTAAACCACGTAAAATCTGAATCTAACTATAACTGAAACCACGTGAAGTATAACTAAAACCACGTACCGCTATATTAACTATAACCTAAACCACGAACGCCCCCAAACGGCAAAAAACGACCTTTAAAACCCTCTGAGAGAGATGAAACTATAACCAAAATCACGTGCGCAATGAGGTAACTATAACTAAAATCACGTAATTTTTTTTATTACTATAACTGCCGTTTTTATTTGGTATAGTTACAATACTGTGTATCTTTGATACTTATTTGAACAAACATGGCAAATCAAAAGGAAGATCAACTCGTTCGATATTTCAAACAGTCCAATTCTATCATTGAGGCTAAATACAAACTGAAATACGTTGAAAAATGTGTTTTTGCGAAAGCCTACATGATGGTCGAGGAAAAAGACTTAGATGACCCACAACGAACATACCGCATTTATATCAAAGATTTGATAAAAGATTTCGGTTTGAGCAACGATGGTATGACCTATAACAACGTGCGGGATTGGGCCAGAGAGTTGCGGAAGAAAGAACTCACGTTCCCGTATGTAGATGAAAACGGCAATGTCAAAACAGTCTATTCCGGTTTTTTTACCTCTG
>JANPGW010000305.1:0-2378 GCA_031424115.1 Saprospiraceae bacterium
TATTGAAGCCGCTCGGCGCATCGAGCAGGACACTACCCACGCTCGGGAGACCGAACGCCAAAAGGCGCATCAATTGCGCCTACAATTAGAAGCAACCAGAGATAAAGAAATTCAAGATGCTCAAGCCCTCCGCACAGCCCAAGCCTTGCAGATAGAAGCAGAGGAAACGGCTAAATTCATGTCTGAAAGGGAAAAAGGGCGCAAAGATCTCCAAAAGCAGATACAAGATGAACTCAATAAGCCTTTAGAAAATGAAGGCAATAACCCCAACGAGACCCCCCCTCAGTATTTGCAGCGGATTCTGAGCGCCCAAGCCCTCGAGAAGCAACAACTCAAAGCCCATTTTGAAGAATTGCTCACGCTGGCGGAAGATTATGGTATCAATACCACGGCTCTCCGAGAAAAACATAAGCTTCAGGAACAGGCGATTGACGAAAAGTACAAAAACCTGACCCTCAAACGCCAAACCGAAGAAAACCAGAAGCGGTTACAGGCTTACGGCACGCTGTTCAATGAATTGGGCGGTTTGGCTTCGGCTTTTGGCGATTTGATGGCGACCCAGGGCGAGCAACAATCCGGCTTTCAAAAGCTGATGACACTGGCTCAAATTGCGTTTGATACCGCCGCCGCCATTTCTGCCCTCACAGCCCACTCCGAAAAGAACCCGGCGAATGCCGCCACTTTTGGGGTGGCGGGCACGATACAGTTTGCCGCCGGTTTTGCGCGCATCATTGCCAATATCGGCAAAGCCAAAGACGTGTTAAAGTCAGCTCCCCGCGTCAAACAAAAATTCGACGGTGGTGAAGTCATCGGCGAGCAAGACGGCAAAGTGTATGACCCCACCTTTGCCGGCACCGCCCAAACGGGTTTAGTCCGACGACCCACCCTGTTTTTGACCGGCGAAGGCAACGTTCCGGAATATGTCATAGCGGGTCCCGAATTACAAATGCCGGAGATTGCCAATTTTATCCCTTTTATTGAAGCCAAACGCCGCCAGCGCGTGCGCGGCTACGCTGATGGTGGTGCGGTGAGTGATGTTTCGTCTGGAAATACCCCCCCTCAGTATACCAATAAAAATGATGTACCTACATCGAATTTGCAAGACAAAGTTTTGGTGCAGATGTCTGATGTACTATTTGAAATGAAAAAAACGCTGAATAATGGGGTAGTTTTTACTTTTGAGCATTTGGTGGAGTTGGGGAAGATGCAGGGGGTGTTAGAGGAGGTGAAATTTTGAGAAATTTATAATATATGAAATTATCAGCCTATATTTGCACACAAATATTACTAATTTTATTAAATATCTTTTATCCACAGTATTGTAGTAGTCTAGTTTAAATATCTGATTAAAGAATAATGAATAGAGATTGGAACGACTTTAAATCATCTTATGGAAATATAGCTGGAGCAAGAGAAGCTTTTGAAATCGCATGTGAAACTCTCTTTAGAGAAATTTACGCTCCCAAACGTGTTGATGGAGTTAAAGTGAAACAAGGTGACGGTGGCATCGATATTTTTGTTGGTGAATTAGGATGTGAACCTATTACTGTTATTCAATGCAAATTTTTCCTAGACAAATTTGAAGAATCTCAGAAAGGTCAGATACGTGATTCTTTCAAGACTTGTATCAGCGCTACGAGGTACGAATTGAAAGAATGGATTTTGTGCATGCCATATTTACTTGATTTAGACCAACATACTTGGTGGAGTCAGTGGAAAGACAGTCAGAGACAAAAATATGAGAAGGATGAAAATTTTATTTCATTAAAAACAGGTAATGAGTTAATTGATTTATTTAAAAAATTTAACCTTTATAATCAAGTTTTCAAAATTGAAGATTCTCTCAAAATCGACGAAATTCATAAAGCAGTTATCCCTAAAAAAAGTATAATTCCTGTTGAGGTAAATCCTAAAAATATACTTTTTAATAACTATTCAATCAAAAATGAGCCTTTTTATTTAGAAAGAAAAGTTGATAAAGAATTTATGAATGTAATATCAATTAATAATATTTGGCTTTATGGCAAATCAGGCTCAGGTAAAACAGCATTAGTTAATAGGAATTTATTATGTAATAATATAGAGTATTGTTTCTGTGATTTAAGCCCGATTAATGTTAACTCTTCCAACGATGTGTTAGAGGAAATATTATGTATAATTGAAGAGCAATTTATGATACAACGTGACAACAAAATTACTAATAAAATAAAACAGATTACCAAAATTTTGTGTGAGACAGGTGTCCTCTTCCCTTACGCCGCAACCGGATAAAAGTATAGTTTTTTATTGAGTTGTTCAAATTCATCTGGAGTTAAATAGCCTACTGAAGAGTGCGGTCTATGGAAATTGTACACCTGCCACCAGTCTTGTAAGCACTC
>JANPGW010000306.1:0-70354 GCA_031424115.1 Saprospiraceae bacterium
TTATAGACATATTATACTTATATATTTCCCACTTTGCTCTATCCTCATAACCTATTGTATTTTGAATTTTAGTATTAGATACAATGCTAACCTTTTCATCACTATTTTTGCAATAAATAAAAGTGCAACAAATAATTAATAAGTTAAAAATTATACAATTTTTCATTGATTTTATTTTTTTAATGGTACTGCAATAACTGGATAAACTCCACTTTTGTTATTTCCGTAAAAATAAATTTTCCCAGAATCTGTTACTACATTATATTGACCAGATCTATTACTCGCTGCTGTACCATTTCGAGCTTGTCGCTCATCAGGTGTTGGTGAAGAAGGCTCCGGTGAAGCTACATCTTTTTGTTCTTGATTAACCCGTACATAAAAATATGTTCGACCTACAACCAAAACCAATTGATTACGGGCATTGTATTGCATAGAGATAGAGTCAATATCGGGCAATTGCTTCCATACCATATTGTCATTCACATCATACCGATAGGCATAATCCAAGTTTTTATTAAACACCCACTCCTCCCATGTATTGCGCTGCGGAAAAACTTTATTCAATCGGTCTTTATCATCGAAAGACTCTGATTGCCCTATATATTTTTTATTATTAAAAAATCCTACTCACTTGCATGGTAGGATTTTTTAAAATTATTTTATTCACGCTCAATTCACATCTTTACCTTCTTTGAGTTTTGAAATCATATCCGATAGAGAGGCTTTGTTACCTGCATCCGGTGCTTTTACTAAAGCTTTTTCAGCAAATTCCAACGCTGTTTTATAGTCACCCATGGCAGAATAACCGCGTGCCATACCTACTAAAGTTGTGAATTCATTGGGGTTTTTATCATAATTCATTTTAAAGAGTTCATAAGCGTCTTTATAGCGTTTTTGGCGTAAAAGACCTCGTGCGTATTGATGTAAATCGTTCATCGGTGCTAATGGGAGGGCTTGTTTCATGATTTCTTCTGCTTCGGTGGTTTTACCCATTTTTCTTAAAACATTCGCTTTGGCACTGAGTGTCTGAAAGTTTTTTTGACCGATAAACACACCCGAGATTCCATAATCAGCCCACTCCAATGCTTCCGGAAGGTTGACATTATTTTCTACACAAAAGTTTGCCGCCTGAACCCATGCTTGCGATTGAAACCCCTTATCGCTGCGCAATTCATTCCTGAAAGAAGTCAATTGTGTTTTTATCAAGTCCGTTTCGACTTTGAACGGAATCTTCAATTTTTCCCACATCAAAGCAATCGTGGCAGCATTATCGGTTTGGTCTAAAAATTCAAATTTCAATCGTTCTACACTCTCAGTGAGCGGAACAGTTTTAACCGTTACGCGCAAGGCATCTTCATCCGGTTTGTAAAAAAAACTGCCCCATGAAGAATTGTTTTTCGAAAAAATAACTATTGCCTCACCTTCACTCAATGCTATAAACAGACCATATTTACCTGCTGCAAGATCTTTGCCTTCTACTTTCACATCGGTTGAGAACTCTATTGTTGTGTTTTCACTCGCTCCAGCTCGCCACGGTGCTGCTTTAGAGGTACCAAAACCCAAATCTTGGAAGCCATAGGGCACGAGTTGCCCCCAGATTTTGCCTTCACGACCTTTCACACCCGGTCGGTCGTAATGCAAGGTAACACACGTCAAACCAATCCACTCCGTAACGGCAGCTTTTTTATTGCCACCTCCGGCAGGCGTCGTCAAAGATTGTGCATTCAAATATATTACTTGGGCGATAAATAAAAATAGTAGTAAAAAATGGGTAATCTTCTTCATGTTATGTCATTTTTTAATGGTGAAAATAATGATATTCATACTTATAGAGAGATTCGAAAAACAAAAAAGTTGCTCATTATTTATGTCTTCATCCCAACGTTTTCACCAAAGCCACCACACCCGAAATGATATACTGCACTCCAATCGCCATCGTGATAAAGCTCATGATGCGTGACCCTGCTTTCAAACCGGAAGCGCCCAAAAAACGATACAACAAAGGCGCTGATCGCAACACCAAATAGACAATAACACCCATGACAAGGATAACCCCCGAAATTAAAAGGCGTTGTTCCCATTCCTCAAATTCCGCAAAAAAACCTATCATCAATGAAATAGAACCCGGACCTGATAGCATAGGCATTGCCAAAGGGGAAAAAGCAATATCATGGGTTTGCATGGCTTTTTGTTGGATTTTTTCATCCACTCCCCTATTCTCCGCAAATTTATCGTTTTGTAAAGCAATAGCTGAATTGAGTATCACTAAGCCGCCGGCTATCCGCAATGCATTGATACTCAAGCCGAAAAAGCTGAGGATATAAGCGCCCGCCCAAAAGAAAACTAATAAAATACCAATAAAATAGAGACTCGTTATGAGTACCAATCGGTTGCGTTCTTTGGCTTCGAATTGGGTTGTCATCGTCAAATACATCGGAACAACGCCAAATGGATTGACAATGGAAAAAATTTTAGCTAATACGGCGATAAAAATGGCTATCATGGTAGAGTTGTTGATTTTATCAAAAGTATATTTTATAGTGCATTCCACAAAGTTTTATCCCACTTAAAATTCTTCTTTCTCATGTGAAATAGGTTATCATATTCAACGTTTGTATTAAAAATTATCACTCACTAAACCTGTGTCAGGATGAAATACCTAATTGTTTGTTCCATTTTGCTTTTATTTTCCGCTTGTACGACGGCTCAAACTAATGTCCGCGTGACTTCCAAGAGCATTACAAAACCGGGCTACATCAACGCCAATCGTTCAAAAAATACAACACAAGAGGTGCTGCCCGTATCTCTACCTGATGAATCAGGCAATTTCAGGCAAGATATGCTGGATATGGTCAATGCTGTCCGCGAACAAGGATGCAAATGCGGTAGAAAAAAAATGCCGGCTGTACCACCGTTAAAATGGAATGGTCTTTTGGAAAAAGCTTCAATCGCCCACGCCAGAGACATGGCTGAAAATGAACATTTCGACCATGTGGGCACCGATGGTAGTGAGATTGACACCCGCGTCAACCGAGTGGGTTATAAATGGATGCAAATAGGTGAAAATATCGCTTGGGGCTACGATAATATCAGAGAAGCAATGATCGGTTGGATAAAAAGCCCGAGCCACTGTCAACAACTGATGAGCAATAAAGTTACCGAAATGGGTGCATCACGCAACGGCAAATACTGGGTACAGGACTTTGGCAAACAACGAAATTGGTAAATTGATATTTAAAGTTTTCATACTGCATACTGAGGGGGGTAAAAAAGGCGTTCATGGATTTTAATATAAAACAATTGAACTATGCGCAAAGTCTTTTTTTTCCTTTTACTGGCAATGGCTGCCTGTAATAAAGTAGAAACACCGCCTGAGAGCGGAGAAAATACCACAACTGGTAACTCAACTTCAACAAGCACCACAACGGGTTCTTCAACAGGAACGTCAACCGGTTCTACAGGAACCTCAACCGGTTCTTCAACGACATCATCCAGCACAGCTTTTTTTCCGGCGGAAACAGGTAATTTTCAGAATGATATGCTGGCTTATGTGAATGCACTGCGTACCAAAGGCTGCAAATGCAACGGTGTACAAATGCCGCTTGTTCCTGCTCTGAAGTGGAATAAACTCTTAGAAGCCGCTTCTATTCGTCATGCAAAAGACATGTCGAATACTCAAACATTCAGTCATACAGGCAGCGATGGTAGTACGATGTCAAAACGTATCACTGACGCGGGCTATAAATGGACTTATTTGGGTGAAAATATCGCTTGGGGCTACCCGACTCTTCTTTCTGTTATTAATGGCTGGGTTGCCAGTGCGGGTCATTGCAAGAATATGATGAGTGCCAATGTTACGGAATTGGGTGCAGCCAAAGTGGGCACATATTGGGTTCAGGATTTTGGCAAACCGCAATAAATAATGATGAATGATGAATGATGAATGATGCTTTTTTTTCATTCATCATTTATAATTCATCATTCATCAACGCCTTGGCTTATATTTCGATTGTTCCAATACCATTTGAGCATCTTTAAGAGATAGTAACTCTGTGAGAGAGGTTTTTGGAAAGCGCTTCATATATTGTTTCACTATTTGCCAGCCGATAAAATTACCTGTTTCACCGGGAGCTTCGGGCGGCATGCCGGGAGAGTTGGGGCTGGGTGAAATAAGTTTAGCAATTTTCTTAAAATTCGTTTCATACACCACGTTGTTTTTCAGAAAACTGGCCCAAATGCCGGATTCGTTGTCTTTGCACCATTGCGTTTGAGCGGCGGAATAGCCAAATTTTATGCTATCCGGTGTCGTTGGGAGCAATAAATCCAATATATATAATTGCTTACCATTGTGTACAATCACATCGAGCATCCGATTACCACCTTCATCTCCTGCCAATTGAGCGATTTGCATCCGCATAGTTTTGGCGACAAGATGCTCAGGAGTGAGTGTACGCCGCACGTAACCATAACGCAAGGTTTCCATAAATTCATAATCGGAGTGATTTTCACCCAAATAAAAATCCAAACCGATTCCAATAGTATCTCGACCGAATGGAAAAACATCGTAGTTATATTGTGAAACGAAGGTAATAAACGTTAAATCAGCCTTTATGGGAAAGTAATATTTGTAAAACCGGGCTGCTTGTTCCAATTGTTTCTTGTAAGGGTCAAAATTTTTAAAAACAATTTGACAAGTATCCATCGTTTTACGCACTTGCATATCAGCAATAAATTGACGAACCATCTCGTAATACTGAGGGGTACTTTCCAGAGACATTTGGGGAGGATTGGAGCCTGCGGGATGCGGTGGTTTTGCACCAATTATAGTCGTGAAGAATTCATCAGCCACTTTCGGATATTGAGCCTCTAAATGCTGAATGCCAACAACCGCATTATTGGTGTCAATGGCAAAGAGATCTTGCTCAAAACGTAGAATATTAACGGTTGTTTTAATATTTGAAACATCAGGAATATTTTTATCATCATCGCTGTCGCTTTTACAACCGATAATCAGAGAAATAAATAAGATAAAAATTGAAATTTTGATACTAATAATCTTCATAATTTTGTTACACGTTATACCCATTCATTTTAAATGTAAAAAATCTATTTCAACTAAAATCTATTTCCGTATTGTCACCGATATTCAAGCTGCGCTTGATGCCTCGAATGGAGGTATCACTGCCCACGATGGATTTATTGAGAATAATTTCCTTCAAATGTGAATAGGAACCAATGATGGAATCTTGAATGATAGAAGCCCTAATCGTCGTATGATCTGCTATGGTTACATAAGGACCAATAATTGAATCTTCAATAATACAATGATCTCCAATACTGACCGGATGGACAATTATCGTGTTTTCAAAAGAAGGCAAGTCCACATCATAGACATTGTTTTTATCTAAAAGGGTTTTATTGGTCTCAAGAAGAATATCTTTTTTGCCACAATCAAACCAGTTATTGACTTTCATAGTGGTCATTTTCACACCCTGCTCTATCATTCGTTGTAGGGCATCGGCAAGCTGAAATTCACCATTGGTGCGGATTTCGTTTTCAATATTGTAGTTTAAGGCTTCAATGAGAGCATTGACCTCCAATATTTTATATAAACCGATGATGGCTAAATTAGAATGTGGAATCTTGGGTTTTTCAATAACTTTTTTGACAAAACCTTTTTCATCCAAAATCACGACCCCAAAATCACGCGGGTCTTTGACTTCCTGAACCCCCAAACATGAAGTGGGTGACTTGAGCATTTCTCCCAAATCCATGTCAAAAACAGTATCGCCTAAAGCAATAAACAATTCTTTTTCTTTACTGACATTCTCTCTTGCCAACCAAATAGCATGACCTAAACCCATACGGTCGTCTTGAACGACAAACTCGCATTTGAGGTTTTTATAACGTTCTTCGACAAAATTTTTAATTTTTTCACCCAAATAACCAATGACAAACACAAATTCCCTAAAATCAGCTTTTAATAATTCATCAATGATATGTGCCAATATAGGTTTCCCTGCAACTGGTATCAACGGTTTAGGTTGTGTATATGTGTGTGGGCGAAGGCGAACGCCCGCACCTGCTACGGGGATAATGACTTTCATACAACTATGGTTTGAAAAGCAAAGTTAGTATTTTTTAAGAACTTCTTATTTCGAGTTTTTTTTGCTAAACAAATTAGACGTGAAAGATTTAAACTTATCTAATTCACCACTGACCAAAAGGCGCGCTTGTTCGGGCCATGTTGTCGGGTCGTTGAGGCGATACCGCGCACCGCCTTTAGCCAATATTTCTTTCAGTTCTTCAATCGGGACTATGGACAAATCTTTTAAGCCTTTAATTCCCGACTCTTTGAGTAATAATTCAATTTTAGGCCCTATTCCTTCCACTACCTTTAGGTCTTCAGGTGTACCTTCCATTGCTTGTGAATTGCCACTTGGAGACGGCTCAGGTTCACTACTTTCGCTAATGCTGTGTTCACTCACCTCCAAAACCGTATCTTCATGCTCAATAACCGGTATTTCGGGTTCAATGTGCAGCCTACTGATTGTTTCTACCTCTAAATCATCTACTGAACGAGGTCGATGCCGATGAGTTTTCAATTTAGTATCGGATGAGCGTTCGCTTAAAAAAACAATGTCATCTGACGTTTCTTTAACTTCCGCTTCTACCCCCTCAGTATGCTCAACCAGAGAACCAATTGAAATACCACTCGCTTCAATTTGTCTATTATTTTCTTTCACTTCTTCCGCTGCCTGTTGATAGCGGGTTAGCTCTTCTTTAAGAGCCTTGTTTTGTTGTCCAAGTTCTGTGAGTTTGCTTTTAGAAAAAGATAAAGTATCTCTGATAGCTTCAAGTTCGGTTAGCCTCGTTTCAGATGTTATAATTGACTCTTCCTGATATTTTCTATACTCTTTTTGTAAAGTTTCAAGTCTTGTATTCAAAGAAGCAATGTTGCCAACTTGGGCTAAGAATTCGCTGTTGAGTCTGTTTCTGTCCTCTTCGGAAGTTTGGTACTTTTTGCGAAGGTCATCTAATTCGGAATAAGGCACAGCCAGAGACATTTGTTTTTGTAAAATATCAATTTCCTCTTTCAATACACTTATTTCTTTTTTGTACAATTCGATATCAGATTGCCACGTTTTTTTTTCATTGACAAAAAAGTAATCGGCAATCAAATAGCCGCAAAGCCCCGTTGCAGCTAAACTCAGTATAAAAACTAAGCCATCCACATAGGACTGTGTCCAAACTGCCCAAAGCAAGACAGCAGCCACTGAAGTGAGTATAACGAATAAAAAAGTTCTCATATCCGAAACTGTTTTTGGTGCATGGATTTATAAAAACTGAATTTTGAATACTACAAAAATATTATTTTTTTTGAATAGATACCTAAAAATACTGAGGGGGGGGTAAAAAAGCGGTAAATCTTGGAAAAGACTTACCGCTTTTTATACGAATATACCGAATTTAAGTTGAAATAACTTTAATCTCTTCTATTATACTCCATAATCAAATACAGAAAAGAAGCCAAAGCTGCTAAAGCTGCTGCAACATATGTCATAGCTGCCCACCATAACGCATCTTTTGCACCCTCATGTTCTTGCGGAAGGGCGGTATTGGTTGTTTCTAACCATTTCAAAGCTCTATTGCTGGCATCGAACTCAACGGGTAAAGTGATAAGACTAAATAATGCTGTTACGCCAAAAGCTGCTATCGTAATCAAAAGCAATGTTTTTCCGAATGCGCTTGAAATCATCAACATGCTGGCTAAAAGCAAGAACTGCTGTAATCCGGAAGAAACCTTCACAAAAGGCACAATGGCAGATCGAAATTGTAGCATTGAATAAGCTTCAGCATGTTGAACGGCATGTCCACACTCATGGGCGGCAACTGCCGCCGATGATACACTCCGTCCGTTATATACCGTCTCACTTAAATTAACTGTTTTATCTGACGGGTTGTAGTGATCTGACAGGTAACCTTCCGCAAGTTGAACTTTAACATCGTAAATACCATAATGACGAAGCATGGCTTCCGCAATTTCTCTACCACTCATCCCATTTCGCATACTGACATGACCGTACTGCTCAAATTTACTTTTTAAACGATTGGTGACAAACATACCTACAAGTGACATGATACCACCGATAACCATTAATCCTATACTCATATTCTATTTAATTTTGTTAAAAATAAGTATTACACATACGCAAAGATAAGAACCTGTTTTTGATAAAAAAGTTCCATTTATCTTTTCAATTTAGAGATACTTCTTATCCACCTATATAATTCATAACCGTTCCTTACCTTTACATTTTTTATGTAAAAAGCGTATCGCCAAACCGTTTATTTTCGATTCAAACTAAAAAAACATGAATAAACCACTATATATTATCGAACCACACAAGCATGGAACAGATGGCTGGCTTATACTGACATTCTGTATTGTCGCCATTTCGCTATGGGGGATGTATTATCTGAATAAAAATAAAGCGCTTGACTACAATCGTCGGAATATAATTGTGATGATTTTAGGCTTTTTTGCCGCCATTGCTTTCATGTCAGGGGGGTTCAGACTGTATTCAACATGGCGTTTACAACCTATCGAAATTTCAGTTAACTCCATCAAGACGCCTTATGGGAGTGCTCCCTTGAATAATATCGCTGATTACTATATAAAACTTGAAAAAAGGTTTAAACCTATGCAGGCTGATATTATTCAAGACTCGGCTTATTACTTTTTTCTGATTGAGAGGAACAACAAAACACATGTTTTGTCAGAAGGTGATTACCCGATTAGAGAAGTTTTAGACAAACTGAATGAGGCGATGGGATACGATAAAAATGATAAATAAAATCTGTTTCAAACAAACGCAAGAGGGTGAACTTTTGATTAGTTCACCCTCTTATTTCTTTCAAGTCATTGATAATCAATTAATTAACAATGACATTTTTTTTAATAACGCTTGTGAAAGTCTTCAGCTCAATCACATAATTCCCTTTTGGGTATTTAGAGAAATCAATTTCGTAAATTGTGTTTACCGGTAATTGCCATAAAGTCTCATCTCTAAAAAGGGTTTTTCCCTCTAAATCTTTTACCATCATACTGCTCAAATTGACGTTAATTTTTTCAAAATCAACATACAGCATACGATTTTCGCTGTCCGTGTAAATAGACCAATCTGCAGTGTTGTCAGTCTGTTTAGTTGTTTCGTACCCCAAGGAGTTAATAGATAAAAGTTGAGCGTGAAGTGGTGAAAAAGAAGAACAAACTGCGATAATCGCCGCGATGAGGATTTTTCTCATTAGAAAGTGTAAATTTTAATTTAAATTGTAAGAATATAATTTTAAATAACCTGTTTTCGTTAACTATTGGAAGGGCAAAAGTAAGAAATAAGTTTAATATGAGAAAAAATTTATCTATATTATATATTTTTTAACATTTTGAATCATCTAAACCTCATCAACGATAACTGTCACAAATTTATTGCAGAAAATTTTGTGAAATTTTATAAAAAATATTACATTTGTGACATAGTAAAATTTAATAAAAATCATTCAATCGTTGACACCACATCCAAAATACTCGCATAAATAACGGGATTCGTTTTCAAAAAATCAGATAATATTACCCAATCCGCCCGTTCGATATCCTCTTCATACTGAGGGGTCAGTTTCGTATCGGTAGTATGCATCTCATACCAGTATGTTTTTTTGAGGATTCTCTTACCTTTCATAATGTAAGTATGATAGGTATCTATGAGATGCTTTCCCAAAGAAACATTCACAAGACCGGTTTCTTCCTGCACTTCTCTGATTGCAGCCTGTTCGGGCGTCTCCCCATTATCAATCTTCCCTTTGGGCAAATCCCAGAAATTCAACCTAAATATGAGTAAAACTTCTTTTTTTTCGTTAAAAACAACACCGCCTGCTGCTTCAATCGGCTTAAAAAGAGATGTAAAATCATGCCACATTTCATTTATATTGTTATGAAAAATAACAACTTTTTGGTATCTGCGTGATTTTTCAAGCAAATCAATATAATTCATCAAAAATTTCTTTTTGCCTAAATATTTAGAAACCAGGATAGATTCATCATTTTTCCATTCTGGCAGCACCTGATCAGGATTTGTGAAAATCAATGGTGTTTCGTTGATAAAAACTTTATACATTTGCACGATTTATTTTAAAAAAGGTAAAAATTAAGACAATTGAGTCAGTATGCTACATCCTTTAAAAATACAATTAACACATAATAAGAATTGAAAGAGCTTGAGTATAGAAAAAATATAACAGTAAATGATGTTGGCAATCTCTTTTCAGATCAACAATACGAAATTACATTTTTTGTGACAAAAAAAGCATCTGACTTCCAAATAAAATTATTGTACTCTTCACCCTAATTGTTTTTTATATGACCATTGCACAAGAAGTAGCGAAAAATCTGTTGCAAATTAACGCCGTTAAATTGAGTCCACAAAATCCTTTTACATGGGCATCCGGCATTAAATCACCAATCTATTGCGATAATCGCATTACACTTTACTACCCCTTAGTACGTGAGCAGATTATCGAATCTTTTGTAGAGAAATCCAGTCAATTTGACCCATTTGATATTGTGGCAGGTGTAGCGACGGCGGGTATCCCGCATGGGGCTCTTTTGGCGGATAGGCTCAAAAAACCTTTTATATATATTCGGGAAAAAGCAAAAGCCCACGGTCGTCAGAATCAAATTGAAGGAATGCCTCAAATGGATTCAAATAAACAAGGATTGCGTATATTAGTGATTGAAGATTTGATTTCAACAGGTGGTAGTAGTTTGAAGGCTGTTGAGGCGGCAAGAGAAGCGGGTTGTGTAGTAGTGGGTGTATTAGCCATTTTTACGTATGGTTTTGAAAAAGCCGACACAATTTTCAAAGAAGCGAACTGCCCGTTCGATACACTATCAAATTATGATATTTTAATTGCGCAAGCTATTGAAAACCAATATGTTAAGCCCGATGAATTAGAAACACTCAGAACTTGGCGGTTATCTCCTGAAACGTGGCATAAATAATTGCTCAAAACAACAATATTGTTATAGAATTATTTTTACTTTGCACATCATTTTTTTTGGCATATTTTATTTTTACAGAAAAAAAATTCTGTATTTTGTCTCTCTTTTTAAATGAACTGAGCTAAAAAAAAACCAAAACAAATTGTCATACAGTATTAAAAGAAGATGTGATTAACATCACTATTTTTAAACTGAAATCCAATTCTTTGAATGAGCGTCATTACAACTGCTTCAGAACAGTTTCTATTTCAATATTTAAATAATGCCTCGCCGACTGGGTTTGAAGCATCGGGTCAAAAACTTTGGCTGGACTACATTAATCCTTATGTGGATGAATGGCATCTCGATAACTACGGAACAGCTTATACTGTGATTAATCCGGGCAAGCAGTATCGCGTCGTAATCGAAGGTCATGCCGACGAAATTTCATGGTTCGTTAATTACATTACGGATGATGGTTTCATTCACGTCATTAGAAACGGTGGCTCAGACCAAGTAATAGCCCCTTCTAAAAGAGTCAATATCCACACCAAAAAAGGAATCGTTAAAGGAGTATTTGGCTGGCCCGCCATTCACGTCAGAACCGGCAAAGACGCCAACATCATGCCTGAGTTGTCAAATATATTCATTGATACCGGCGCAAAAAATAAAGATGAGGTGGCTGAAATGGGCATCCATGTAGGCTGTGTTATCACTTATGAAGATGAGCTCATAAAACTCAACGATCGCTTCTATTGTGGAAGAGCCTTGGATAATCGAATTGGTGGTTTTTGTATAGCGGAAGTGGCGAGATTACTAAAAGAGAATAATATTGAATTACCTTATTCACTTTATATTGTCAACTCCGTACAAGAAGAAGTGGGTCTGAGAGGCGCGGAAATGATTGCGAATACCATAAAACCCCACGTGGCAATTGTGACCGACGTTTGCCACGATACCGGCACACCTCTGATGAACGCTAAAGTTCAAGGCGATATCAAATGCGGCAAGGGACCGAGTTTGAGTTATGCCCCCTCAGTACACAATAATTTGTTAGACCTGATCATCGCTACGGCAAGTGAAAAAGAAATTCCTTTCCAACGTCAAGCAGCGAGTCGAACAACCGGAACGGATACGGATGCTTTCGCCTATTCAAACGGAGGCGTGGTTTCGGCTTTGATTTCTCTACCCTTGCGTTATATGCATACAACCGTTGAAATGGCTCACAAAGAAGATATTGATAATGTCATCCGGTTGATGTTCGAAACTTTACAAAAAATTGAAGAAAATCATAATTTTAAATACTTTTAATGTAAACATCAAGTAATAAAAAAAGCCTTGCGGAATTGTGCGAGGCTTTTTTTATTTTTGCTAAAAACATAAGCATCTTGAAATATCTCATAAAAGTTCTCGATTTCCTCATTTACGGTAATTTTTTTATAGCTCTTTGCGCGGCAGCTCAGGCTTACCAAACCTTGTATCTTCGTCATTATAGTGTGGATGGCAATCCTCACATCATTTTTATATTTTCTGCTACTTTTTTCCTGTATAATATCCACAAAGCCATTACTTTTTATCTTAAAAAGGATATTCTCGAGTATAACGCTCCTATACAACACGCACAAAACCGCTTTTTAAAAGCGAAAGCTTTTGAAACACCGATTAGTATTTTGACATTCACCGCCGGGATGGTGAGTTTAGAGACGTATTTGCGTTTTTATATTGATACCCAATGTTTAATAGCGAGTGTCGGAGCCTTGTGTATGTTGTATGTGCTTCCTATTTTTAAAGGGAAAAGATTGAGAGACATACCTTATCTAAAAATTTTTCTTATTGCTGGCGTGTGGGCGTTCGTCACGGTTACATTTCCCCTCAAAGCATTCGCCAAAGAATGGTATTCTTGCGACACATTTATGATAATTGAAAAAATATTTTTTATTTTAGCCATCACCATCCCTTTCGATATTCGAGATATGGTTTTGGATGCTTCAACCGGTGTCAAAACGATACCCCTCAGTATAGGTACCAAAAACTCAAAATGGCTGGCTTACGGTTTGTTAACGATGTCTTTCCTTACTGCTCTTTTCATCAATCTGATGAGTGTTTACACTCTCAATACACTCATTGCGATTGGTATTTCATTGGCAATAAGTGCATTCGTTATCCATAAAACGAATAATAAAAGAAGCGATTATTTCTACTATTTCTTTGTAGATGGGCTTTTATTGCTTCAAACAATCCTTGTGTTACTGATTAGTTTTGAGTTTTAAGTTTTGGGTTTGACACACCCAAAACTCAAAACTCAAAACTCAAGCCAACTCTTTCAATACTGTTTTTAGGCTATCTACCCAATGTGGAATCTCCAAACCAAACACTTTTTTTATCTTGTTTTTATTTAAAACGCTGAATGGAGGCCGTTGAGCCGGCGTCGGGTATTGAGCCGATTCGATAGGATTTACTTGGCAATCAATCTGACGAATGTCAAAAATGGCTTTTGTGAAATCATACCAACTCGTCACACCTTCGTTACTGTAATGGTAAATACCGTGAAGGTTTTTGAGATCCACTTCCTGATGGTGCGCTTTATACATAATTTTCAGAATCGCTCTCGCTAAATCCCGCGCGTTGGTAGGCGTACCAATTTGGTCAAACACAACGTTAATAGAATCTCGTTCTTTACCTAAGCGCAACATGGTTTTAGCAAAATTATGTCCGTAAACCCCATAAACCCATGACGTTCGGATGACAAGCGTTTGCTCACAAAATTTTAGAGCGGCCAAATCCCCTTTCAGTTTCGTCTTGGCATACACGCCTTTAGGACTTACTTTATCACCTTCTTTAAAAGGAGTATTTTGACTGTTGTGATACACATAATCCGTTGAAATATGAATCATCGCCGCACCATAAGCTTGAGCCGCTTTAGCAAGGTTGCGCGCACCATTCACATTGATTTTGGTCGCTAAATTAACATCATTTTCTGCCTTATCCACAGCCGTGTAAGCAGCGCAGTTGACTACAAATTGAGGTTTGTTGTTACTGAAAAAATTCATCACCTGTCGGGGTTTGGTAATATCCAGACCGTCAACATCGGTAAAAATAAAGCGAAAATGAGGATGTGTGAAAGACAAAAAACGGAACTCATTGCCGAGTTGACCTTGCGCACCAGTAATAAGGATGGTTGGTTTTTCCATGTTTATCATATCAGCATTGTCAAGCATAAATCATCCCGAATTTTAAGAAAGATAGAAATGACCTTAGCGAGGTCATTCTCTTTGACTTAGTAATGAACAAATAATAACTTGGTTGTTTTTCCTTTAAGGGGTTGTGTAATAAGTTTTTTAAAATTGTTTAGCCCAAATTATATTCTGTTTTTCAACTCAACCTTGCGAAGATTCAAAACCCTCGTAAGGTTATTTCGAAGAATTTAGAATTAAATTTGGCAAATTTTTTCTATAAAGTGACTTTTAGACCTTATTACACAACGCCTTAAAATGAAAATACCCAAGTTGTTTTTTAAGCGTTACTTATTAAAAATTTAGGATAACTTAAACTTGTTTTACACATTAATAAAATTTCAAATGATTACCAAAGGTAGGATTGATTATATCTTTCTCAGACAAAATGGCTTCTGAAAGGTCAAATTGCCAATCAATATTCAATGCAGGGTCATTATACAATATCCCGCCTTCGCTCGCTTTGGAATAAAAGTTATCACATTTATAAAAAAACTCAGCGGTTTCACTCAACACCAAAAAGCCGTGGGCAAAACCTCTCGGAATGAACAATTGCTTTTTATTTTCAGCGCTTAATAGCAGATTGTAAGATTGGCCATAAGTTGGCGACCCTTCGCGAATATCCACCACAACATCTAAAACCTCCCCTTCTATACAACGCACTAATTTAGCTTGGGCATAGGCGCCACGTTGATAATGCAACCCCCTCAGTACCCCTCGGCTGGAGCGGCTCTGATTGTCCTGCACAAAGACAGCATTAATACCGGCTTTTCTGAAAACATCATAGTTATAGCTTTCAAAAAAATAGCCTCTGTCATCACCCCATATTTTAGGTTCAAACACTATTAAACCTTCAATGCCTGTTTCAGTAAACATAAAAAAAATTTAGAGTTGTGTTAATCGTTTAGTTTCAATACTTCAATAAATGCAGTTTGAGGTACTTCTACTGTACCGAATTGACGCATTTTCTTTTTGCCTTCTTTCTGTTTTTCTAATAGCTTCCGCTTACGTGAGATATCACCACCGTAGCATTTAGCCGTTACGTCTTTACGCATAGCAGAAATAGTTTCCCGAGCTATGATTTTAGCACCTACTGCGGCTTGAATGGGAATCATAAATTGATGACGAGGTATCAACTCTTTCAATTTTTCACACAAACGGCGACCCACTTGCTCTGCTTTAGTGCGATGAACAAGGGCTGAAAAAGCATCCACATTTTCACTGTTCAGCTTAATGTCTAATTTTACAATGTCAGACTCTCGGTATCCGATAGGATGATAATCAAACGATGCATAGCCCCGAGAAATAGATTTCAATTTATCATAAAAATCAAAAACAATTTCTGCCAATGGCATTTCAAAAACCAACTCCACGCGGGTAGTGGTCAAATAATTTTGTTTTTTCAAAAATCCCCGTTTATCCATGCATAAAGTCATTATCGTACCGATATATTCGGGTTTTGTAATGATTTGCGCTTCAATAAAAGGTTCTTTTGCATATTCTAACATGGAAGGATCAGGCAATTCAGCCGGTTGTCGAATAAGGTATTCTTCTGAGCCTTTCTTGGTCAATTTGGCAAAATAGGATACGTTTGGAATGGTAACGATGATATCCTGATCAAATTCACGACGCAAACGCTCGGTGACGATTTCAAGGTGCAACATACCCAAAAAGCCACAACGGAAACCAAAGCCCAAAGCAACAGATGTTTCAGGTTCAAAAATCAAAGAAGCATCATTCAATTGCAATTTTTCAAGACTGTCCCTTAAATCTTCAAAATCATCGTTGTCTATTGGGTAAATACCGGCGAAAACCATCGGCTTCACTTCCTCAAATCCCTTAACGCCTTCTAAACAAGGCCTTGCGGCATGCGTAACGGTATCCCCTACTTTTATTTCTTTTACGGATTTTACGCCCGTAATGATATAACCCACATCACCCGCCATCAACTCTTGCTTTGGCATTAAACTCATTTGTAAAATACCGATCTCATTGGCTTCATAATCTTTACCGGTGTGGAAAAAGCGAATTTTATCGCCTTTGCGCAATGTGCCGTTGAGAATACGAAAATAGGCAATAATACCTCTGAATGAATTGAAAACAGAGTCAAATATCAAGCATTGCAGCGGTGCTTCTGGATCACCTTTAGGTGCCGGAATGCGATTGACTATGGCAGTCATAATATCTTGAATACCAATGCCCACTTTTCCACTTGCCAGTACAATATCTTCTTTGTCGCAGCCAATAAGATCAATGATTTGGTCTGACACTTCTTCAATCATTGCGGCTTCCATATCTATTTTATTCAATACCGGAATAATCTCAAGGTTGTGTTCAAGAGCTAAGAACAGATTGGAAATTGTCTGCGCTTGGATGCCTTGTGTTGCATCTACTAATAATAGTGCGCCTTCACAAGCGGCAATCGAGCGTGACACTTCATAACTAAAATCTACGTGACCGGGAGTATCAATCAGATTAAAGGTGTAAGTTTCGCCGTTGGTATGGTCGTAATAAATTTGAATGGCGTGACTTTTTATTGTAATACCACGTTCGCGTTCCAAGTCCATATCATCCAAGGCTTGGTCTTGCATATCTCTCGCTGAAATAGTTTTAGTGAATTCTAATAATCGGTCGCTCAAAGTACTTTTTCCATGGTCAATGTGAGCGATGACGCAGAAATTACGGATATTTTTTTGATTAGACATCTATTTATGACTGATTAATACAGATTTTAAGATTTCGCTGATTTGATTTTATAACAATAAAATAAAATTTGGCGGCGCAAAGATACAAAAAATGGGCAATACTGAGGGGGTATCTTTTTATTTTATTTTGCGCCGTTTATGTATCTCGAACTATAAGGAACGAATTTTCGCCTATTTTGTTCGACCTAAAAAACGCGAGCGGTTAAACTGAAAGAACGAAAAGTGAGACGTCTCATCACTTTTCGTTCTTTTTATACAAGCAATCTTTATTTTAAGCCCTACCTAAATCTCGCAATAACTTCCAATGCGACACTACAGCGGTTGCCACGCGTGGAAATTCGTTGTACGAAACCCCATATTCCCTACAGGTATCTTTGACTATCCGACTGATTTTAGGATAATGGATATGGCTCACTGATGGAAAGAGATGATGCTCGATTTGAAAGTTCAAGCCACCACAGAACCAAGTCACAAAGGGATTGCGCGTAGCAAAATTTGCGGTGGTTTGGATTTGATGAATAGCCCACTCATTTTCAATTTTACCTTCATCATTGGGTATCGGAAATTCAGTTTCTTCCACCACATGGGCTAATTGAAAAACCATAGTTAAAATAAATCCGGTGACTAATGTAAAGGTGATAAATCCGACTGCTGCCGTTGAAAACCCTAACTGCCATATTGGAATAATCAGGAAAATAATTGTACTTCCTATTTTACCCCCCCAAAAACCGATGTGGTCTTTTGCTTTCATTTTGGGAATATCAAAAGTACCTATCTTGCCGGTAAAGTATTTTTTGTAATCAAAAAAGAACATCCAGAAAATGTACAATAGTGAATATAAAAAGAAACAATAAACTGACTGAAACCGATGCCACCACCGATGTTGCTGTGTAGGGCACATGCGGAAAAAAGGGCGAATTTCTATATCGTCGTCAAAACCATGAACGTTTGTGAAACCATGGTGCATGACATTATGTTTCAATTTCCACATAAAATCGTTGGCGCCTAAAAGGCTGAGGGTATAACCGGCGACCACATTTAATTTTTTGGATTGTGAAAAACTACCATGACAACCATCATGCATCACATTAAAACCATGTGCCGCTGTTACGAAACCACCTAAAACACATAAAGAAAGGGCAATTGCCGTTGGAGGTGTAAAAAAAACCAAAACGACATATAGTATAATCAATGCTGCCGTTATAAAGGAAGCTTTAGAGTATAATCGCCAATTTCCGGTTGGTAATTGACGGGTATCTTCAAAATATTGATTCACCCGACTTTTTAAATCATTATAAAAAAGAGGAGAAGCAGAAAAACGAGGTACTTGCATGAAAAAAAATTGAATTGATGAGCCTGAAAAAGCTTAATTAATAATAAAATTTTCTACAATTGGTAAAGATATAAAATACATTTCTGAAATTACGTATTTGTCATCATTAATATATTGAGGCGGTCAAGAATTGAGAGCATTGTAATTATCTACTGTATCAACAACTATATCGTTCAATTAGTTTGGTTTGGATAGAAATGGCATCTTAGAGACATTTTTTCAATACAAATAATAGAACTTTTCATCTTTAATAAAGGTTAAACAATAATTCAGGAATTTGAGACACCAAACTCGCACTAACATGAAAAAGTTTTTATATATAACAGTTTTATTATTTTTTTCTCTCATATCAATGGGTCAGAATAACTCGAGCAATGACTATGAGAATTGGATAGTTGACCTTTCACAAGCTCAAAGTTCATTTGAAGGGATAAAAATAGACAAGATAGAACTTAATGATCGGTTCACTATTGTACACATGAGTTTTCAGAATAATTTTTTTGGCGATCAGCATATAGAAGCCTGTAATACTTTTCACATTCGATCCAATGGTAAAAAAGTAGCTCGATTTATAAAAGCTGAAAACATACCGACTCGATATGTTGAGAAAACCGGTTTTTCGTGTGCCGATGAAACCTACGCTATGCGTATCAAAAGAGGTCAATTCGTTCGTTTTAGGATTTTTTTCACCCGCATTCCTCAATATCTGAATAGAATAGATGTGATAGAATACAACGGACGAGCAAATTGCGAATTCGATGTGTGGAATCTGAATATCAGCAAAAAAGAACCCTTACCGCAGCCAACAGTAGCCGCTATTACGGCAAAGCCAAAACCCACTATAAAAAAACCGGTTGATAAAAAAACTAATACAACTAAACAAAAAAAGCAAGACAATACCCCCACTATTGCCTCAAAATCCGCTAATATTCCCCCGTCTACTAATTCCCCAAAAGCCGATGATACAAACACTGTAGTAGTCCCTACTGCGCCGGAGAAACGAGAAATAAAAGTGGTGAAAGAATACATCATGAATAGAAAAACGTTGCAAATCGAAATTTGGGACAATGATCAGGAAGACGGTGACATGGTTTCTATTATGCTCAACAATCGTTGGATACTGAGGGGGGTAAAAGTAACCAAAACTAAAAAGAAATTGGAAATCCCGTTAGCCGAAGGCAATAATACTTTAATCCTGCATGCCGATAACCTTGGCACCGCACCGCCAAATACCGCTGCAGTAAGCTTTTGGGACAGTGAAGGACTACAAACCATCATTTTGAATAGTGATATGGATAACAGTCAAGCAATAAGGTTTATTAAAAGATAAATTTTACACTTTTTATTTACTTTTTGTAAAAAACCGTTACCTTTGCGTGCCTTTTCAGGGAAGGTGCTATTCAATCACAATTATCTCAATGAGATTTAAGTAAAAATACAATGGAAGTAATAAAAATTGAAGGTATTAGCCGCGTTGGTTTAGGTAAAAAAGCTACCAAATCCGACCGCCATAGCGAGGCTATTCCTTGTGTTTTGTACGGTGGTAACGATAATGTACACTTCACCACAACATGGAGCGAAGTACGCCACCTGATTTACACACCGGATTTCAAAACAGCAGAATTAACAATTGATGGTAATTCATTCAATGCAATTTTGAAAGATGTCCAATTCCACCCGGCAACTGAGAAAATCATGCACGTGGATTTTCTTACCCTTACACCCGGTCGTCCCGTAAAAGTTAATATCCCTTTGCGTTTGAAAGGCACATCTCCAGGGGTTAAAGCCGGTGGAAAATTGATTCAAAGCGTCCGCAAAATCAAAGTAAAATGTTTACCGGAAGCTATGGTTGACCAAATGTTATTGGATATTTCTAACCTTGAACTGGGTCAAACAGCTCGTGTTCGCGATATTATCGCACAAGAAGATCTTGAAATCATGATGTCGCCAAGTGTACCTGTGGTATTGATTGAAATCCCACGTGCATTGCGTTCTGCCGCAGCAGCTGAAACTAAAGCAGCGGGAAAGAAAAAATAATGATTTTTTTTTTCAAAAATCAAATAAAAAGGATATATTTGCATTGCGTAAATAACCCTTACCAAAACAAAGAGGTGCGACGATTATCGTTGTACCTCTTTTTTTATCCGTAAAATTTTCCTTTTGTCATTCATAATCCACTAAGCCATGTCAGATATAAGAATCACAACAGTGCAAGCTGATTTAGTTTGGGAAAATAAAATTGAAAATTATAAAAAACTCGATGAGTTATTAACATCAATTCCTCCTACAACCCATTCAGGTAACAATTACACGGATGTCATTATCTTGCCAGAGATGTTCGCTACCGGTTTTTCGATGAACCCCAAACCCCTTGCCGAAACATTATTTGGCGAAACATTTCAATGGATGGCAGAAAAAGCAAAGCAATTTGATGCGGCAGTTACCGGCAGTTTTATTTGTGTTGAAAACGGGCATTATTACAATCGACTCCTTTGGATGTTTCCGGATGGCAATTATTATAAATATGACAAACGCCACCTGTTTTCATTAGCCGGCGAACATCTGCACTATACTGAGGGGGGGTCAAGACAGACCATCGAATGGCGTGGATGGCGGATTTGTCCTTTAATCTGTTATGATTTACGCTTTCCGGTTTGGAGTCGGAATACATTGCAGCCTCCTTTCAAAAGTACTGAAGAGTTTCAGAATAATAAAACCGGTTATTATGACATCCTTATATATGTAGCCAATTGGCCCGAGCGGCGCAATCACGCTTGGAAATCTTTACTCATCGCCCGAGCCATCGAAAACCAAGCGTTTGTGGTGGGTGTCAATCGAGTGGGTAGCGATGGAAATAATATATATTACAGTGGTGACACCTCGGTGATTGACTATTCGGGAGAGACATTATTTTCGCAGAAACATATTGAAGGGATACACACAACCATACTTTCAAGCACTAATTTGGAGGAATTCAGAAAAAAATTTGGCTTCCTCGCTGACCAAGACGTTTTTGCACTATAATATACTATTTATAAAAATGTATGCTCAATAAATCAGTATAACTATCTGAAAATCAATTGTTTACAAAAATAAATAATCATATCTATTGCATAACATAAATAAGGTATCCCAATTATAAATTTGCAAATTGCGTATTTGAAAAAAGAAAAGATTGAAAAAAAAGAAAAGAAAAGTGAAAAATTAAAAAACTCTTTCATACCTTTGTACCGCAAGTTAAGTATTCGACAATCGGAGTAGGTATATTTTGTTTGCATTTATTTGTTAGGACACAATTTTATTTTGGGCGGCTCTCCGACGCCTTTTAACTAAATCATCTTTATTATGGAAGGACAGAGTAAAATCTCGTACCCTACGAAACGGCTATTTATAATCTTCCTGACCTTACTCACACTTTTTTTTACAAACATTAACGCAACAAATTCTACCCCTCTACCCATACCACCAGTAACTGCTAATTTTAAAAATTTGACTTACAAAGCAGTTCCTATCTTTGCTAATACTTTAACTACTTTCAATAATCTCAAGACTGCACATTCAGCGGCTTCAAAAGCAATTGAGCCTATTGCTGCTGCGGAAACTTCTGCCATGGTGTTAATAGCAAAAGAAGAAGAGGTTCCACATGCCAAAAATGAAGTTGTAAATGCTGCATTGCTATCCAATTTCGTAAGTTCAACCGCAGTTATTTCTAATGTCTCTAAAGCAGAACGCAGAAAAGATGTGGCTTACTTTGCGGAATCACACACTGACTGGGGCTTCAAATACCGTTATGGTGGTACTTCCATCGAAAAAGGTATTGATTGTTCAGGATTTACACGCTACGTTCTTGGCTATTTTGATATTAAAGCAGCAAGAACTGCCGAAGAGCAATATGAAAACGGGACTAAAATTCCGCTCGAATTGGCAAAAGCAGGTGACTTAGTATTTTTTGGGTATAAAAGAAGTATCAGTCACGTAGCTGTTGTCGTTTCAAATGACAAAAACGGTCTTTTTGTCGTCCACAGCACAACTTCTCGCGGTATCATAAAAGAAAATGTTTTAGAATCGGATTATTGGAAATCCAAATTAAAAAATACTGCGGTTAATATTATAGGTGATTAATCGAAAACAAAACGACAATCTAACTTTTCAAGTTTAGCTTCTTCGGAAGTACTAAAAATAAATTTTACGAAAGCCTTGTACTCACCTGAGTGCAAGGCTTTTCTTATTGTATTTACTTTTCAAATTTAACCTCAATGCCGCTAATGCTTACCAAAAATGGGTAGTCCTTACCACAATATATTTATCAAATTTCCACAATTTGTGCATTTTGTTTCTCAAAATAATATTTTTTTTCTTATATATTCCTTTGGTAATGTTTTTTTATGAAATTAAGTATGCCTACCAACTTTGCAAAAATGTATGCAATAGAAATCTAACAGTTTTGATAAAGAATGGTGGTAGTAAAATGCAAATATTAAGTAACATTATAAATTATCAAAAATCATGAAAAAGACTTTTTTAGCAGTACTATTCCTAATGAGCTTGGTGTCAATTTCAACGGCCCAGATTATACGAGCAGGTGTCAATTTGGCAAGTATGTCAGCTTCCGCCACTGAAGAGAATTATCAGGATTATAAAAAACAATCCATATTAGGCTACCAATTAGGCGTGGCATTTCCTATTAACATTACTAACAGTGTGGCTATCCAACCTGAGATAATGTGGATTCAAAAAGGAGGTAAATCCGATTATACTTTCAACAACAGCAATAAAACGATTGTTAATCGCACTTACAATTATGTGGAAGTTCCCGTTTCTTTAAAATTGTCTCTCGGTAACACAACCGGCGATGGTGTGGGCTTTTACATTTTAGGTGGACCCTATGTTGGCTTGGCGCTTAATGGAAAAACAAAAAGAGAGACAACAATAGCCGGTGTTACCTCTACATCAGAGTCAACTGTTGACTATTCTAATGATTCAAATACCGAGAAAAGAGTTGATTGGGGTGCTAATCTGGGTGTCGGTGTGAGTATAGGCAGAATTTATGTTGATGCCCGTTACAATTTAGGTATTAATAATCTATTGGATAGTGATGCTTCAAACACAAATGATAACAGTCCTTATCAACGCAATAGAGGTCTTGGTCTAACATTAGGATTAAAATTCTAAGTCCTTTTACGATATTATTGAGCCCCTCAAATGAATTCAAGGTTGACCCAACCTACACAAAAACTATTTTTTATATTTTGACAAATCACAAATTATAATTACATCTTTTTTTAACAAAAAATTTTAGCAATGTTTAACAAAAAAAATGTTTTATTAGCTTGCTTTCTCATGAGCATTATGTCACTCACAACTTCTTGTGATAAAGACAATTCAACTTCTACCGGTAGTGCACAAGTAGAGATTACAGATGGACCGATTGATGACGCTGAAGTAAAGAGTGTTTTTGTAACAGTAGCCGAAGTAAAAATTGACGGTAAAACTTTTTCAGGATTTTCAGGAAAGAAAACAATTGATGTGAAGGCGCTTAATCAAGGAAATACCCAAGTATTAGGTATTGGTAGTCTCGACGCCGGTAGTTATCAGAATCTATCAATAGTTCTTGATTATTCGAAAGATGCATCCGGTAATGCACCCGGGTGTTATGTTGAAACAGTTAATGGTGGTAAACACGCTTTATCAACTCAAGCCAGTCAGGAAATCACATTAGCTAAAAACTTTGTGATAGAATCCGGTAAAACGACAAATTTGGTTCTTGATTTTGATTTGAGAAAAGCGGTAGCTTATCAAGATGGTAATGCCAATGATAAGTATGATTTTGTTACTGCCGCTGATTTGAAATCAGCCGTGCGTTTAGTGGTTAAAAATGAAACTGGGACAATTAAAGGTAGTTGTAACAATTCTACCGTTGCCAGTGATAAGATTGTTGTATATGCTTATAAAAAAGGCACTTACACTAAATCAACTGAAACCCAAGCCAGCAATGGTGTCAACTTTAAAAATGCTGTAACAAGCGCAGTTGTCGACAACAGTGGTAATTTCAAACTCAGTTTTGTTGAAGCAGGTGATTATGAATTGCATTTTGCTTCTTACAAAGACACAAATAGCGACGGTAAACTTGATTTGCGTGGTATGTTGGTTTTGACTACGGTTACAAACCTCTTGGGTATCAATGTAGCTGCTAATGCTGAAGTTTCAGTTGTCGCTACTGTCTCCGGTTTACAGTAATATTTTGGAAAGTTTAGTTAATGATAATAAGAACGTTTTCAAAATTATTAGGTTTTAGCTGGTGAACTGTTTGAGAACCAACATATTGATTTTTTAACAAAAATTAATATGTTGGTTCTCAACAGTTCTTTTTTTTAAATGGTGCATATCATTTATTGAGTCTATACATCAATGATTTATCATTGTTCAAACCTATAATTAATTGAGTGACACCATTTTTTTGTGTTGTTATCATTGAGCGAACATCACCTCGAATATTGAAACCGGACTTCGTTTGAGGTATATATTGAAATCCGCCTTTACCATCGCCCATTAACAATAACCCATGATTAGCGCGGTAACGACCGTATTTAACCCTCGTTGAGATATTATTGCCTGCTGCTATTAAATCTTTATTCCCGTCTTTATTGGCATCTACAACAGCCCAGGCATAAATAGGAGCCATTTGAGCCTCTATACTGAGGGGGGTCATTTTAAAGCCGTCGCCTGTATTTTCGAAATAACAACTTTGAAATTGAGTGCATAAAAGACTTTGCATCCCCATTTTTTGCTCCGCAGAAAAAAGATCATCAAAAGTAGTTTTTGAATAGGCTGCATAAGTCGTGTATTTCTTTTTTAGAAAGGCAATCTGATCTAACAAATCATCCCGTGAAGCCACAAGGCTTTTTTCCGAACCGATGTAATAGGTCATTACCGGGTCAATTGAGCCATTTTTATCAAAATCATTATAATAGATTTCAACCGGGTGTGTTTGACTGGCTCTAAGTTGTGAATTCAAGCCCAAATTGCCCGCAACAAAATCCATATCACCATCGCCGTCAAAATCTTGCACCAATAGACAATTCCACCAACCTGCCGAATAAGGTATTAACCAATTAGCATCATTGACTAATTTCCCTTTTTTATTGATAAAAACAGTTGCCGGCATCCACTCCCCTACTACTATTAAATCAAGCACTTTATCACCATTTACATCCGTCCAAACAGCATCTCTCACCATCCCAATAGCCGTTAAATTAGGCGCTATTTCAGTTATTTTATTTATAAAATTCCCTTTGCCATCATTTATCAACAGCATACTGAGGGGGGGGACGGGATATTTTGTAGGCATTACGTAACCACCCACAAATAAGTCCAAATCTCCATCACCATCAAAATCTCCTGCTCTAACACAACTGCCACTGTTTGTTTCTTGCGGCAATGCTTGTGTGCTTTTAGTAAAATTCCCTTTGCCATCATTCAGATACAAACGATCTTGAAGCGCAGCATCATTCTGAGGGAATTCATAACCACCACTTGAAACATACAAATCCAAATCTTTATCACCATCCGCATCAAAAAATTCAGCGCCACCATCCTCGCTTATTGCATCCAAATCCATTACAGGGTTGTTTTTTTGAGAAAAAGAACCATTCGCTTTTTGAATAAAAATGGATCCTGAAACACCTTTTGCACCACCAAAAAATATATCCTCTAAACCATCACCATTGATATCCCCTTTACCTATACAAGGTCCGCTGCGCGATAAAAAGTGTGGCAACAAAGTTTGGGTTTTAAAGTCTTGAAATTCATTTTCTGTGTGCAGGAAATCAATACCGCCAACAAGTGTAAAAAAAGGTTTTATACTGAGGGGGTTAACTCCAAAATCTCGGGTGGATATTGAGGGTGAATTTTGAGTTGTTGAGGTGTCTTTTTTATCAATTATTAAGGTTTGATTAATTTGTACCTTATTAATAACTTGCGTTTTATCATCTGACCACACTACTTTGATGGAATCTATCGGGGTATTTTTACCCAATCCAAACAACAACGTATAATCCACTGACGATTCATAACCTCGAGAGGGCATAAGTTCTTGAAGTTGTTTTTGACCATTGCTGAAAACAGTCACTTTTGAACCCATTCCGAAAGTATTTTGAGCATCGCCAACAAGTTTGATTTTTATGTAATTGTTTTTGAGGAGGGTTTCGGCATTATTTCTAAAAACACCGGCCGTTTCATTGATTTTATTCACAATTAAATCCAAATCGCCATCATTATCTATATCGGAATAAGCCGCACCCGCCGAAAAACCGGAACTGTTGATACCCCATTCATTTGTTACTTTTGAAAAAGTAAGGTTGCCATTATTTTTAAACATATAATTTTCAGTCTTCGAACCGGGCATTTTTTTCAACAAATCCTTAATAATATCACTTCTTTTTTGTTGTTGCGACGCTTTTTCAGCCGAATATTTCAAAAAATCCATTTCGGTATAATCTTTCACATATCCATTGGTCACAAACAAGTCTTTTTGTCCATCATTGTCGTAATCGGCGAAAAGAGCCGCCCAACTCCAATCAGTGTTGGAGACTCCGGCCATTTGCCCGATTTCACTAAATGTTCCATCGCCATTGTTCAAATGCAGCATATTACGTGAGTATTGGTAATAAAAACCATTTTGAAAAAGCATTTGAATTTTATCATAATTTTCTGCTCCGGAATGCATTTTCTGAGTACGGTTATCCTCAGGCAGCATATCGAGCGTTAACAGGTCAATTTTACCATCATTATTAATATCCGCAGCATCCGAACCCATAGAAAAGAGAGAAACTTGATCAAAAGCATTGCGTACTTGCTCTTTAAAAGTACCATTTTTCTGATTGACAAAAAGATAATCTTCTTCGTTGAAATCATTGCTCACGTATATATCCGACCAACCGTCATTATTGGCATCAAAGACTACAATACCTAAACCAAAACTCAAAACATTATTAACAATACCAGCTCCCTCCGTAACATCTGTAAATTTACCTCCATCATTCCGATATAATTTACTGCCATATAATGGATTTTTCTGTTGCTTCAAAGAAAACATTTCGCGTTTAAAACCGGCAAATTCATTCGTGGAATGATTGAGTAAAAACATATCCAAATCTCCATCTTTATCCATATCAAAAAACGCCGAATGGATAGAATAGCCTTCATCAGCCAACCCATATTCAGCCGCTTTTTCCGTAAAAGTGAGGTCTTTATTGTTGATAAAAAGAAGATTCCGGCGTTTTGATGCATCGCCATCGGCTGAGCGGCAAATGTAAATATCGAGCCAACCATCGGCATTGATGTCCACCATCGTAACACCTGTACACCAGCCTTGCTTGTCAGCAATTGTTGATTTTGGCGTAATATCTTCAAACTCACAATTGCCTTTATTAAGATACAAACGATTTTTAACCATATTACCCGCAAAACAAATATCCACCAAACCATCGTTGTTGATGTCACCAGTTGCGACGCCACTGCCATTGTAAAAATATTGATAATTCAGAACATTGAATTCATCACTTTCTTCTAAAACATTTCTGAATTTAATACCCGTTTGGCTATCAGTAAGAGATGTAAATAGTTTATCTTTTTTATCAGAACAATTGGCAAAAAGAATAGTTATTGCCATTGCGTAAAGTATTTTTTTCATAGATGGGTCTATTTTCTCTTGATATTAGGGGTCATTCATTTAAATTTAAGTATAGAAAAAGCCTTGTAATAACATATTTTACAAGGCTTATTGATTAATATAATTTTTTATTATTAACTGCATTTTTCTGAAAGATCTAAATTAATCGATTCTTAGATAAAAAATCAAGGCTTTTAGTTTTGTTGTCTAACAAAGTTAAGGCTTCTTGACGAATTTGTTCAATTTTTTTAGCATCGTTTTCTGACCATATTTCATCATTCCTGAGAAAATTTATTGCTTTGTAAAAGCCAAAAAGAGGCTGTTGATTTATCTCCAACAGCCTCGTATAACTAAACAACAATAAGGTTAATTTTTATCCCACCACAAAGGTGTACTGGCTTTGTCAGGACCGCCCAAAAGAGCCGCCGCTGCGTCAACGGCTGCTTTATTGGTATTTTTTTCAAAATCTATAAAAGGAATACGGCGAAGAACTTGTCCAGACGCCACATCTGCATTTTCACTGTTCACAATAGGATACAATTTCGGGAAACGAGTCCGTCGGTATTCTGCCCAAGCCTCAATACCATCCGGAAACACTGCTAACCACTTTTGAGTACCGATTTGTTCGCGTTGCTCAGCCACTGTTGCACCCCATTTGACAGGTATATTTGACAAAGCAGGAGAATTTTGTTGGTCACCCGGAGCTATTGGAGTTTTAGCACTGTTGACATAAGCCGAAATTTTAGCGGCATCGGTCACACCCCATTGCTTCATTGAGGTTTCGATACCTTTTTCGTACAATTCCTTCGCCGTTCCGCCCATTGCCCAACCATTTAAAGCACCTTCGGCACGAAGCAAGTAAGCCTCAGCAGCATGCAAAATATTCTGAGGGGTGGTATTCTGTCCTGACCAAGCAGAACCTTTACCTTTTACCCAGCGCTCTCCAACATTTGAGTTGTTATCGTTGCTATTGGCAGCGACACCTAATTGAGCCGGCGATAAACCATTGCGCAAACCTTCATACGTACCCGTGTTACTTGCCGGTTGGAAATAAACACCGATACGGGGATCTTCAAAACCTTTTAAAACAGATTCCATTGACGCACTCATACGGAATTCATTCCAGACAGATATACCAGCTAAACCGTTAAAGTCTGCCCCATCTTGTGATTTCGCCATTAAGGCATCATCGCTCGTTTCAGTCATTACACCTCCGGTAACGGCTGCCTCCGCTTCAGTTTTAGCTTTGCTTGGATTCACTTTTGAAATACGTAATGCCAAACGCAAACGCAAGGTGTTGGCAAATTTTATCCATTTATTCACATCACCTTTGTACATCAAATCAAAATCACCATAAGGCTTATCCGATTTTTTACCATTTAGCGTGGCAACGGCTTCACTCAATTTGACGAAAAAGTCATCATAGATTTTGTCTTGTGCGTCGTAAGCAACGGTTTTGCCCGGTTCACCCGCTTTGAAATATGGAATAGGCCCGTAATAATCCGTTACTCGATGGAAAGTATAAACCCACCAAATTTTAGCCAATGCATTTTCAGCGGAAGCCTTATCGGTTTGTTCCAATAGCGTTTTCAACTGAGGAACTGCCTCGGTGTAAATCGGCGTCCAGTGCCAACGCATCCAGTCCATCCGAATCACGTAACGGTCAGACGGAAAATAGGTCGCTGAAGTAGCATAATATTGGCTGTACAGGTCAGCAAATAGGTTTTGAGCCACTTGATAACGCCAAAATGCGTATGAAGAAGATGACTGAGCCTTTGAAAACAGGTACGGAAATTCTGTTTTAGTCAAAGTCGTCAACTTTGTTTTATCGGTGTTTAATTCCTCAAAATCCTTGGTGCAAGAGGCAAAATACACCATAGAGCCAATAGCCAAAATAGCTAAAACTCCAATCGACATGAATTTTATTTTGAAGTTTTTCATGATGATAAACTTTTTTTATTTTAATTTTTAACGAATACCCTATATCCTATTCAGAAAAGTGATGACATTTTTTCATCCTTTTTCTGTCTATACTGAGGGGGTGTGTTTTTTCATCAAATTAAAAGCCCAATTGCAGGTTCAAACCTATGGTGCGGGTTGAAGGTAAGTTACCATATTCAACCCCTTGAAAATTACCCGCCCCTAAGTTAATATCCGGATCAAAATTCAACTTGCGTTCCGGCATACCGGCAATATCCAGAACAGCTTTACCACGGTAAAGGAATGCTAAATTGCGCCCAACGACCGATAATCTCGCAGTTTTGATAACGGGGCTATTGAGTTTGAAATTGTACCCGAAAATCAATTCACGAATCCGCACATTAGTTGCGTCATACGTAAAGAATTCACCCCAACTATACCGTCCACCTGAAACCGTTGTCCAGAAAGTTTCAGCATTAATCGCTTTGGTATTTTTTTCACCTGTTGCAGTCACCGCATCTAATACCAAACCGCCATCCCTAAAACCGGTTGTATAAGAACCAGTGCCATCAAAAGCAAAATTTGCTTCTGAACCGGAAGCCATGACACCACCAAAGCGACCATCCAATAAAACACTCAATGTGAAGTTTTTATATGTCAGTGTATTATTCATGCCCAACATAAAATCCGGGTTGAAGTTCCCCACAAGTACTTGTGAACCACCACCGGAAGTACTACCCACGGGTTTTCCACTGGCATCAACAACGTAACGACCTTGAGCATCGCGCTTCCAGCCCTCACCATATAAATCGCCATATCTATCGCCTTCTTTTACCAGCGGACCTGCTGTACGGCCATATCCACCGGCTAAGAATGCTTGCTTGATATCAGGCGCTAATTCTACTACTTTGTTGTTGTTTTTTGCGTAATTGATGGCTATATCCCAATTCAAACCGTTTGTCTGACGAACGGGAGCTACATTTAATGTCAATTCAATCCCTGTATTCTGGATATCACCTGCGTTAATGTATTGTCTATCGAACCCTGAAGGAGCCGCCAAATCAAGGGATAATAACTGGTTGACAGAATTGGTTTTGTACCATGTCAAATCTAAGCCTAAACGGTTTCTGAACAAACGCCAATCAATACCAAATTCTAATGACGTTGTTATTTCCGGCTTGGCATCCGGAATGGGTAAAGTACCATCCCTTCTAACAAAACCACCTGTACCACCTTGCTCAAAACTATAGGTTTGTAATAAAATACCCTGCGGCACGTCATTACCCACTCTTGTCCATGAACCGCGAACTTTCATTAAAGAAATCCATGAGGGCATGGTTGTCATTTCTGAAATCAGTGCATTCACGCCTACTGACGGGTAAAAATAAGAATTATTATCTTTCGGCAAAGTTGACGCCCAATCATTACGTCCAGTCAAATCCACGAAGAAATAATCTTTAATGCCCAATTGTGCCGTTGCAAAAACCGATTGAATTTCTCTTTTTGAATCAGAAGTACTTGTCGAGCGCGTACGAGCAAAACTAAGATCAAATTTATTCGGAATCAACAAACCGTTGGCATTAGCGAAAGTGGCACCGAATTCACGTCTTGAAACGGAGGTGCCCACTGTATAATTAAGAGTAATATCACTTGACAACTTATGATTACCATTGACAAAAGCTTCTAAATTGCGTTCCATGATATCATAAAAACCTTCCGTGTATGAACCGCCTTGTTGCGCAAAAAGTAATGTTCTATCATAAAATTTACGGGTCAATTTGTCTGTGTATCGGTCAATGCTGGCACGACCAGTAATATTTACGCCATCAATCACTTCATATTTGGCGGAAACAAGAGAAGTGATACGATTGCGTTTTTCGTCATTCAAAACACGATTAAGCGTCCAATATGGGTTCATGTAGATAGAAGAAGATGTCCAATAGGTTGGATTGCCATCTTTATCCTCAAAACCTTTAATGGACTCATTGCTGATACTGCGCGGGATTTTATAGATATTTTGGACGATACCACTTTCCTCCCCCACTTTTATTTTGTTATTGATGGTTTGACTGACATAAGTCACTTTTGCATCAGTTGAAAGGCGTTTACTGATTTGGTTGTTGATGCGCAACGTAAACGTATTTCTACTTAAATCATTATTAGGGATAATTCCCTGATTCTGATTGTTGGTATAAGAGAAATAAGTCTGCATTTTATCTGTACCACCTGTAATGCCAATCGAATTATTAAAAGAGGTTGCATTCCTGAAAAAAGATTTGATATTATCGGGGTAAGTTGTTGTTTTTCCTCCCCAACTACCGCTGGATGTCGTATTAGAAGTGCCCCCGTTACCTTGACCATACACATTTTGAAGTTCAGGCAATAAACTTGGTGATTCCGTTACAACACCGGAATTTATATCTACACTGATTTTTCCGGCTTTACCTTTTTTGGTCGTGATTAACACAACACCATTAGCTGCTCGGCTACCGTACAGCACGGAAGCAGCAGCGCCTTTCAAAATACTCATGGATTCGATATCATCGGGGTTGATATTGGACGCGCCATCTGACCCTTGATAGCCACCAAAGTCATTTCCAACACTGCCTCCCGCAATTGTGTTATCAACCGGCACACCGTCAATAACAAACAACGCGTTGTTGTTGCCCTGAATAGAGCGGTTTCCTCTCAGCACAACACGAGTGGCACTACCGGGGCCACCCGCAGCTTGAGTAACGACGATACCCGCTACCTTACCCGACAGTGTGTTAACGAAGTTGGCATCTCTAACCTGGTTGATTTTGTCACCGCCGATTTTTTGCGCCGAATAGGTTAAGGTTTTTTGCGCCCGTTCGATACCCAAAGCCGTTACAACGACTTCATTCAAAACGGAACCTTCCGCTAACGTAACATCTATAACAGTTTGGTTGCCGATTGCTACTTCTTGGGTTTCGTAGCCAACCATTGAAATCTGAAGGCTGCCGCCCTGTTTGAGAGCAATTGTAAATTTGCCGTCAACATCTGTTATAACTCCGTTGGTAGTACCTTTTTCGACAACACTTGCCCCAATAAGAGGATCTCCATTGGCAGCTGATATTTTGCCTGACACCGTTTGTGCCATCGCAAAAGAAATCATGCCCAATATGAGTAAGATTGTCAAATAGATTTTGTTCTTTTTCATACAATTTCTAATTTGTTTTGTTAAAAAAAAGGTTTTAAAATTTGTAGCTAACATACTTACAGAGGGTATATATAAATCTTTTTATACCTCTCGAAGTATCGAGAGGTATAAAATAAGATATGCAATGACTAAGAATACAGTTAAAAAATCACTCACTTATCGTGATTTCACGTGAAAGGAAAAGATTGTTATTCTCATTTGTATATAAAAAAAATTTGGTTTTATTTTCCTTAGACAACAAAGTTATTATTTTTATAAACAAAATACTAATACTTATTTAAATTTATTATTAAAGAATAAACAATTTTTAAATTTATTAGGTTAAGAATTGATGAAAATTTCTATCCAAAAAATAATTATATCTAAAAATCTTTACTCATTGTATCATCTATAGTAGCATAAAAAAAAAGCGTGATACGATGATGAGTCGTACCACGCTGGGTTAAAAGTATCAAGCGATAATTATTTGTTCACAATAAATTTCAAAACTGTATCTTTTTTACCACGATTCGACATCCGCAAGACATAAGAACCTGACGGGTAATTTGTGAGGTCAATTCTTAGATAAGGCGTTCGGACTTCTTCCCACTCTTGGTGCATTACATTTTGACCAAAAGGGTTATAGACATTCACGTTAACGGGTTTTCCTACGTAAGAATCAAGGTTAATTTCAATAAAATCAGTTGCGGGGTTTGGAAACATAAAAATAGCGCTCATTTCTTTGTATTGAACTGTTTTTAATTCTGACAACATCGACAATCCATCTTTGAAGACAACTTTGATACGATATTGGTTGTCACCTTCATTCGGTTTTGAATCAAAGGCTATGAAGTGTCTTAACTCACTATCGTTATCCATTTGTTGAGCATTGATGGTTTCGATGTCCACAAATTCACCTTTGTTATCCCATTTTTGAATCACAAAATAGTCGTTTTTATAGCCGGTGTTATTGTACCATTCCAAACGCACTTTTTTATTGTCAACAACGCCATTAAATGCTAATTGAGCAGCGGCTTGAAGATTTGTCGTTGTTGGATTCGTGACACTGACAATTCTTGTAATTACTGAATTGCACATGCCTTGTGTAATTGTGTAAGTAACTGAATGATTGCCTACGCTCAAAATAGCCGGATTGAAGGTTGTGCGTTGAATATTATCCACTCTAAAAGTTCCTCCGGTCGGGCTACCCACAAGCGTTACTGCTGCAGCCGTTTTAAGGTATGATGTATTTAAACCGACAATACTCATCGCGCTTGGTGCAACACCAGTAACTGTCATTGTTTTATACGCAACACTTGTACAACTGCCCATAGTTATGGTTACACTATATGTTTTCGTAGAATTTGGCGCTACTGTTATTGAAGCTGTTGTTTGACCGGTGCTCCATCTATAGCCATAATAAAGATCATTACTACCAGGGCTTGCTGTCAAAGTTGCGCTTGTGCCATTACAGAGGGACGAAGCACCTGAAATAGAAGCTACCGGCGGCGCACTCACGTAAAAAGTTCTGCTACCTGAGTTGGTACAACCGTTCACACCTGTGATAGTCACAGAATAAGTTGTGGTAGAGGTTGGAGCGATTGTTCTTTGAGAAGTTGTCACGCCATCACTCCAAACAAAAGCGGTACCGGCATAAGCCATAATATTTTGAGAAGTACCAGCGCACATGGTACCTAAACCAGTTATTGTTACCGAAGGCGGCGATTTAACGACTGAACTAATAGCTACTCTTGGGCTTTCAATAGAGTTGATGGTTTGGCTCACGTAATAGGTTGAGAAGCCGAGAGTATTCGTATTCGGTGTTGGTGCAATAGTACTCCCCACACCGCCCGTTGCAGTGGTGTACCATAAAAGGTCTTGACCGATAGCTGTCAAAGGCACTGCTGCTCCATTAGGGCAATAATACACATCCGATACTGAGGGGGTGTTAGTAACACCCGGATCACTCAATTTAACTATCCAAAAATCATTTCC
This sequence comes from Saprospiraceae bacterium, assembly GCA_031424115.1. Taxonomy (GTDB): domain Bacteria; phylum Bacteroidota; class Bacteroidia; order Chitinophagales; family Saprospiraceae; genus JAAFJT01. The sequence continues at coordinate 35,055 of JANPGW010000306.1, forward strand.
CCCTTGGCTATTGTCAGTTTTATCGCCGGAAATATTTGAAGCAGAATAGCCTCCAATCAAATAACTCCCATCAGCTAATTGCTGGAGCGATGTCAAGAACTCAGTGCCACTACCTCCAATTGTTTTTTGCCATTGGATTGAGCCTCGACTATTGGTTTTAACAACCCAATAATCACCATTACCGTTGCTATTCTCTGTTTTATCACCAGAAATAGAGGAATACGAATAACCGCCCAAAACATAACCCCCATCTTGAGTTTGCTTAACCGATGTCATATATTCCAAACTACTGCCCCCTATGTCATTTTGCCATTGAACAGTACCGATTGCATCTATTTTGACCAACCAATAGTCGCCATTTGAGCCGCCATTGCTGTTTTCTGTTTTCATCCCTGAAATGTTAGATGTAGAATAACCACCCAAAATATAGCCGCCATCAGTTGTTTGCTGCAATGATTCTATATAATCATCATAACTGCCGCCATACACTTTTTGCCATTCAACAGTACCCACAGCATCTATTTTGACAACATAAAAATCATGAGCTCCATAACGGGGGAAATTAGAATTGGGATAGTAGCCTTCATAAGTGAAACCTCCTAAGATATATCCTCCGTCAGCTGTTTGTTTCAATTCATTTAAATTGTCATATCCATCTGAACCAATGCTTTTTTGCCATTGTATTGTACCCAAATCGTCCAATTTAACGACCCAATAATCATCCAATCCATTCGTATTATCAGTTTTATTGCCTGAAATAGAGGAATTTGAATACCCCCCAACGATATAACCGCCATCGTTTGTGACTTGAATATCTTTTGCTTTTTCAAGCTTATCGCCACCGATGGTTTTTTGCCATTGAATTGCGCCAGTTCCATCCAATTTGATAATCCAATAATCTTGACTACCGAAACTATTTTCCGTTTTATCCCCTGAAATATTAGACTGAGAAGTAGCACCTATGATATAGCCCCCATCAACCGTTTGTTTAATTGATTCTCCGAAATCATAGCTATCGCCGCCAAGGTTTTTTTGCCATTGAATAAGCCCGGTTGCGTCTAATTTGACAACCCAAATATCTGTCGTGCTGGAAGTGGTACTCGGTATCAAGGCTTCGGTTTTATCACCTGAAATACCCGACATTGAGTACCCTACTGCGATAGAGCCGCCATCAGCTGTTGGTTGTATATCACTCAAAATATCGTTGTTAGAGCCACCAACAGTTTTTTGAAATAGAATAACTGGAGATTGAGCAAACGTCGAAACAGTCATAAAAAGGGAAGAAAAAAAGGTAAGGAGGCTTAATAACCCCATGTGTACATGTGTTCTCATAATTTGTTACTTTAAATAAGTTTTGATAAAAATGGTTATTGAAAATAAGCAGTGGTGAGACGCATCGCACCACTGCCGTTAGTAAGATTTTACATATGGAGACTGAATGGGTGTATTGTGCTTGGGGGAAAACTCTTTAAATCGGGGGAAATCAATGGGACGTCTAAAATCTGGTTTTTTGAAATGGACATACTTTATATGCTTATCGGTTTTGATTTTGTGAAATAATTATTACAAATATATACGCTTCATAAATATAAAATCGCTACCGTTTAATATTAGATAGGGCTGTTTTAACAAATGCCGCCTTTCAGCCCATATTCGCTGTGTTGACAATTAAACTTTGGTTTCAAGTGCCCGTAAAATAAACTCCTTTTTACGTTGAGAAACCGGAATCACATGGTTATCCTCTAAAACAAGAGAACCGCCTTCTTTTTTTTCAAAAAATTTTATTTTATCGGGATTGATAAGATAAGAATGATGCGGACGCAAAAAACCCAATGGTTCTAATATCGTTTCGTATTCTTTGAGATTTTTAGAGATTAAAATAGGCTCCGAATTTTTAACAAAAAACTTGGTATATGTTCCCTCCGCCTGACAGAAAAGGATGTCTTCAATCTTCACAAAATAGGTTAAATTGCTATCTTTCAGAACAATTTTTTTGGTGGTCTCTTTTTTGAAAGACAATTGTTGCATCAATATTTGTAGTTGAAATTGCAGATCGCCGCTACGGATATTCTGACACGCTCTTTCCACACTTTTTTGCAACAAATCAGGGTCAATCGGTTTCAACAAATAGTCTAACGCGCAGAACTGAAAAGCCTGAATCGCATATTTATCGTGGGCGGTTGTAAAAATCAGTTGGAACTGAGGAGTCGGTATTTGGTTCAAAATATCGAAGCCGGTGCCGTCGTCCAACTCCACATCGAGAAATAAAATGTCGGGTTGGCTCATTTTGAGTTTTTCAACCCCTGTTTTGACGCTGTGCGCTACGTCAACCGTGTCAATCTCGGGACAAAAAGCGTCAATCAAACGCACTAATGCTTCTCTGATGGGCGGTTCATTATCAACTACTAATGCTCTCATGTTGTAGAATTATAGGTAAACATATTTTTACCAAAACTCCGTTTCCACCGACTTGATTGTCAATTGAAAAACGGGCTTTTGTTTTTAATTTAATATTCAAAAGATAAATCCGATCTTTGATAATTTGGCTGGCACGGGAAATATGCTCGCCGGATATTTTCTGCGGCATACTCAATCCTTTGCCGTTGTCGCTGATTTCTATCAAAATTTCGGTATTGTCTTTTTTGAAATATACGTCAACATGCCCTTCGTGTTCCAATCCGGCAAACCCATGTTCTATCGAATTTTCAACGAAAGGTTGTAAAATCATGGAAGGAATCATCAATTCGTCAATTTCCAAATCATCATGTGCTTCAATATGATAACTGAATTTTTTAGGAAACCGTATCTTTTGTATTTCAAGATATTCATTCAAAAACTCTATTTCCTGCTCTATTGTGACGTACTCTTTATAGCTGCTTTCCAACGTTTCACGCATGATATGCGAAAATTTAGACAAATTGGACGCTAAGGTTTTGCCATCATTTTCGCGCAATGCAAAAGATTGAAGCGACGTCAAAGCATTGAAAAAGAAATGTGGGTTCATGCGGGCACGATTGAGTCGCTGCTCTGTTTCCATTATCATCTGCTTGTGTTTGAATTGTTGATGTCGCAGGTAAAACAAAAAAATAACGATGCCCAACAGCGCCGCTAATGCCAAAAGCAAGTAAATACGCTTCTCTTGCGCCAGTTCTTTGATTGTTTTTTCGTTTTTCGCTTGGTTGTATTTTTTTTCAAGCTCGTTGACCACCTTTGTTCTTTCGGTATTTTGCACACTGTCCATAATCACTTTCACTTCCCGTAGCGCATAAAATGCATCTTTCCAGTTTTCAGAATAAGCCGCTATGTCAGATTTTGTCAGATATGCATTCGCTATGGCGGTTGGTACACCTATTTTTTGGGCATAAAACAAGCAAGAATCGGCAAATTGAGTTGCTAATCGCGGGTTTTTTAATTTCCAATAAATATCCGCTTTATCGCCATAACCCACAAATAAGCCCGAATCATCCACTCCCGGCTCGCAATACATCAAACTGCTGTCAATATATCGCAAAGCCATTTCATCATTGTCAAGGCTGGTTGCGACAGTTTGTAAATGGCGAAAAACCTTGATTAATGTGGCTTTATGGTTGAATCTTTGCGCCAATGCTTTGCTCTCGGTGGTAAAAAGCCGGATGGTATCCAAATATTTGTCCGTTTTTGCAAATTGCAGCGTAATATTTTCGGCTTCCGCGGGGGCGTGTTTTTTCAGGGTTTCAACGTAAAAATTACTCGTCGCCACTTGTCGGTTAGAATTGTAATTCTGGGTCAGCATTTCGAGCAAAATAGCTCTCAATACTGAGGGGGGTAATTTTTGGATAAAGGGTAAGGCGCGGCGAGAATATTCTAATGCTTTATCATATTGCTGTAATCGGGTAAAAATTCGGCTGATGGCAGTCAAAGTTTCCGCTTGTTTTTCGATATTTTGCTCATTTTCAGCTATGGCGAGCGCCTTGTAACCGAAAGCAATAGCCTCATTATAGTTTAGTTTTTGGTAAAATAATGTCCCGCTTAGCCGATAATTATCGTAAAAAGCAGCTTCTGTACAAGCATTTTTTTGAAGAACCGCAGTCGAGCGTTGCAAATAATAATCAACACTGTCCAATTGTTTTTTGCACAGATGGGCTTCCGCTAAAAATGCATAACCTTTGGCTTTACATACTTCTTTTGCATCATTTAGTAAAAGCATCGACATCCTTTTGACTTCATTTTCATCACGCATATCCGCATAAAACAAGTTCCTTATATCGTTGTTCAATACCGGATACAAAGGGCAATCACACGTTTTTTGCCCGCTTAGTGCCGAAGTTGGGAAGAAAAAAAGGACTGTAAATAGAGCGCTATAAATGGCTAAATGCTTCATTATCAATTAGGTCATTCGTTTTGTATAGTGTGAAACCCATAAAATCAGATACCCCGACGAGTGACTGTCAGGGGCTTTGTGTATTCTGCAAAATTCTTTACTCTTTACGAATGAATTGTCTGTTAGTTTTGACTGCACCAAAGCTACTATAAAAAAAATATAAAAAAACATAAAATGAATAAGTGATATGTTTGGCTTGGTAAGTGTAAACAAAAAAACAATAATTGTAGAATATATCGGAGTTTTGTTAACCTCTTAAAAGTAAAAAAGAAGCACAGCGTAGACTATGACTGCCAGGTGCTATTAAAAAAAACAAGCGTAATACAACGCAAAGTCATACTACGCTTCACACAAAATAAACATGAGACGGTTCAAAACCGTGTGATGTGTACGTGCATTTTATTTTACTTTCATCCTGGTATTAGTGAAAAACTTGAAATCAGGTAATAAGTTTCTACTAAACGCCAAGGGGCGATGTTGGAAATTTTCCTCCTCGCCCATCAGATAACCATAAGGTTGCAACCAAGGAATGTTGTCAAAAACAACTTTCAGCATGCCAGCTAAAGGCATCGCTAATATCATCCCCGCTGTGCCCCATATCAGTGAACCAATCAACAGAGCAATAGTGGAAAACAACGGATTGACACTCACGCATGAGCCGATAACTTTGGGCCCTATGAAATTATTATCTAAAAACTGCACTACCACACATACGCCTAACGCCCCCATAGCATACCAAGTGCTATCTTTCGTTATCAGAGCCATCACTATTGGGAAAATGCTGCCCACCAACACACCAATATAAGGGACAATATTCAATATGGCGGCTATAATGGCAAAAAGTAGGGCGTACTCTAAACCCAATAACCAAAACCCGATAGCATTCAGAACTGCCAGAATACAAATATCAATGGCAACGCCTCGCAAATATTGTTGTGACACTTTACCCGCTTGACCAATGATGAAACAGGTATGAAAATGATATTTATCGTCCACGAGTTTCAAAAATGTTTTGAACCTATCGCGATATAATAAAATGAAAAAAGCAAGAATCGGGATTAAAAATAAGTTGGTAATAAAAGCTGTTGTACCGGTAAAAAAATTCATCAGATATTCTCCCGTTGATTCGCCCGTTGCTTTCACTTGTTTATCGAGCCAAGTGTTTTGCTCGCGAATAGTGACACCAAAATTCGCCCTAATATATTTCTGAAACTCTAAAAACTTATCGGAGAGTTTTGCTTTTATTGTTGGCAAATCATCCGCAAGGCTCGTAATTTCATAACTCAAAAAACCAATGATTCCGCCTATGACGATAGACACAAACAGGATGCCGACAAAGACACCTAACCAACGAGGCGACCCTATTTTCTCCATTTTTTTATCAATCGGTAAAACAATAAAAGCCATCAGCAAAGAAAAAGTAACCGGAATAAATACCATAGCTGCATAGCTTAATACAAATCCGGACAATACCAAAAAAAGTAAAAAATAAGAGGCTTTGCTGAAAAAAAGACGGTTTGTCATAGTCTAATTATTTTGTGTGAATAAATTCTATTTTTCCTCATAGATTAAAAAATCGTTCCTTTCCTATTTGTTACTCACACTGTGGAATACTGAGGGGGGGTGGCATGAATATTTTTACTCACATTCTAAGGATTCAAACTTTAGTAGAATCAAGTAGGCACCCAACTATCATTGTTTATCCATGCCGTTAAAACTTAAAAATTATGATAAATACTTTAAAAAAACATTTATACAATTCAGGTCAGATACTTCTCAACTCAGTTAAGGGTTTTATATACGATAATGCCTTCAAGATGGCAGCATCCCTTTCTTATTATACCTTATTTTCCATTGCGCCGATGATGATTATCATCATCGCATTGGGCAGTTTCTTTTTTGGGCAAGATGCGATAAAAGGGCGGGTGTATGGGCAAATCAATGATTTTGTGGGCAATGTTGCCGCCGCACAAATTCAGAATATGATTGAAAATGTACATCTGTCAGGTGATTCTTATTTTGCTACGACTATTGCCATTGTAACATTTTTTTTTGGTGCCACGAGCGTCTTTGCCGAAATCCAAGATTCTATCAACAGAATATGGTCTTTGAGGGTGAAACCTGAACGGGGTTTTCAAAAATTTTTATTCACTCGACTCATTTCTTTCTCTATGGTCGTCACCATTGGCTTCTTACTTTTGGTTTCTTTAATCTTAAATACTGCTTTGGCTTTACTCACCAAACCCCTTGAGCAATGGATGGGCGCTTACACAATTCTGCTCAAAATTGTGAACTTTTTTATATTATTTTGCTCCATAACCAGCCTTTTTGCGATTATTTTCAAGGTTTTGCCGGACGCACAACTCAAATGGCGCGATACGTGGATAGGCGCATTGTTCACAGCCATTTTGTTTATTTTCGGCGAGTGGTTAGTGAGTTTTTACTTATCCTCGTCCGCTTCACTCTCTATATATGGAGCTGCCGGTTCGGTAGTTGTCATTCTCATTTGGGTGTATTACTCCTCTATTATTCTGTTTTTTGGAGCCGAATTTACCAAATCCTATGTTTTGCAATTTAATTCCCATTTAAAGCCCAATAAATATGCCTTTTTTATTGTTGAAAAGGAGTTTTTTCAACAAGATTTACCCGAACCTACCCCAACTATTCCCCAGACTGAGAAGGGTAAACCTGTTAAATAAATACTCAATATGTAGCAAAAATTCCCCAACTATTTAAATATCGTCAGAGGAATATTTTTTTCATTTTTATAGTAATTCAATCCCCAATTCCATTAATATGGGGTGTAAGATTGAATTATTGATATTCATTTATTTTTCCACATTCTATTAAACGTGTTTTAACCAACATCAAAAAAAATCGATAACATTATGAAAAAAACATTCATGTTTCTAATGGCTGCGGCTGCTTTAAGTTTTGCCGCTTGCAAGGATAACAACAAATCCGAATTAGAGAAAAAAGCAGATAAAGCCGGCGAAGCCACGGCTGATTTGGCTAAAGAAGCGGGTAAATCTGTTGAAAATGCAGCGGATAACACAAAGGATGCTATGGCTAATGCGGCTGACGACTTACGCGTAGCCCGCGATGAAGCGCGCAAAGATATTCAGAAGGGCATTGACGACATCAATGACAAAATAGAAACAATGGACAAGAAAATGGAAAAAGCCGCTCGCGACCAAAAGGCTAATTGGGAGAAGCAAAAAAAGAAACTCATTGAGTCTCGCAAAAAGCTTTCTACTCAACTTGACGAGGTAGGTAAGGATATGAAGAGCGGTTGGAAAGAATTCCAAGCGGATGTCAAAAAAACCCTCAGTGATGTAAAAGAAAATTTGGAGCAATAATTTAGGTTCAACAATTAGGCGTTATTGGGCGCTGCCTTTCTCAAAAGGGCGCGCCCAATTTTTCACAAGTTTTTCAATCTTCATTTTATTATGGAAACACCAAAATGGCAAACACGGTTCGTACAGATAATGAGTCTTGTGGTATTAGCCATGACCCTCTATGTCAATTATCTCTCTAATGCCTTACCTCTGAATGGGAAAACGGCAAAGATGATTTCTGATCAATACGCCAACCTATTCACACCCGCGCCCTTCACTTTCTTGATTTGGATAGTGATTTATATCGGTTTGACGGCTTATACATTTTGGCAATTAGGCTCCCTCATCAACAATTCATCTGCACCTAAAATTGACCCAATAGTTAACCGTATTGGGTTGTTATTTATATTTACAGGAATTTTCAATATGTCATGGCTTTTTGCTTGGCATCATGAAAACCTCTTTTTATCTGTCATGTTAATGATAGGTTTACTGCTCACGCTTTTAGAGATTAACAAACGGATATATCTCTTAATTCCAAATACGTCTCAAATGCGTTTGATGGTTAAATTCCCTTTTGGTCTTTATTTTGGTTGGATCTCCATAGCTCTCATAGCTAATATAGCCGCTTATTTGGTAAAAACCGAATGGAATGCATGGGGATTAGACCCGCGTATCTGGACATTTATTCTTATCGTTGTGGGTGTAGCGCTGGCGTATCGAGTTATCAAACAATTCAACAGCATTGGGTACGGGATAGCCGTATTATGGGGATTGATTGGTATCTTCGTTATGCACATTGGCGATTCGGTTCAGTCCATAACCATAATGTTGACTATTATTATTTCTATGATAGTTTTATTCGTTATGATTTTAAGGCGGTTCGATAGATGGTCAGCAGTATAATAGCCTTAATATTGGGTAACAAATCATAAAAAAATTGTCGAAAGGATACTGTATCCTTTCGACAATTTTTTTATTAAACACCCCGTAGAGTCATTCTTTTACCAATAAAGATTCAATCATTTTAAGCGATATGGGTTTTTCTATAAAATAGTTTGCGCCGGCATTTATTGCCGCATCGTTAATCTGCAAAGCGCTGATAGCTATAATTTTCAAGCCCGGTTGTAGCTGTTTAAAATCTTTGATATGATCAATGCCTTTGCCGTCGGGTAAATTATTATCAAGAATAATAGCGCCAAAAGACTGGGTATTCAATAAGATGAAACTCTCACGAAGAGTTTCAACACATTCTACTTCATACCGGCGTCTGTTAAGATATTTTTTTAAAATATCACTCAACTCTGTTTCATCTTCAATAATAAGTATCCTGTTTAACATTAAATCATGTTTAAATATAAATAAATAAAATGTTTTGATGTAGTACAATATGCAATTCTGTTGTTCCTCATTTAACAAAACGATGAAGAACAAAAAAATTGCACATGATTACAAAAACAAAATTAGTGTCAAAATGACAATTTTTATTATAAAAAAACTGTGCCTAACCTGATTATAGTACCTCCAAGGCTTTTCTAAGCTTCAGCTGCTTATTTACTCCTCCTATAAAAGCACTTTTCGCCCAATCATTGTGCTATACTGAGGGGGGGATTTACCTCCAGTATTGGAGGTCGGGGCAGGAAGAATGGTCAATTATTGTTGATTTCTCAAAAAAACAAGGATGAAAAATCATCATTGTGGGTCAATAAATCCACATTGTGGACAAAGACAATTTTCAATAAAAATTCATAAATAATTAATAATCAATTACTTACACATTTCATTAAATCAAAACATAACAAAATCTATCTTTGGAATGGTTATTTAACACAGATAGATAACCTTCAAAACTACGACAATCAATTTTTTAATTTTAATATTATTAACTAAAATAAAAGAGATTATGAAAAAGCTATTTTTTTCTTTGATGATGACCGGTGTATTGTTAGGAGGATGTAAAAGTTCACAAAAAACGCAGACTACAGAGAAAGACAAATCCGGCATGAATAAAACTGAAAAAGGTGCTGTTATAGGTGCGTCTTCGGGAGCGGTCATTGGGGGTGTGATTGGAAATAAAAGTAAAAACACTGCTTTAGGTGCCATTTTAGGCGCAGCAGTAGGTGGCACAATTGGTGCAGTCATCGGTAATAAGATGGACAAACAAGCCAAAAAAATTGAAGATGAATTAGGCAAAACCGCCACAGTAGAGCGGGTCGGCGAAGGTATCAAATTGACTTTCAACAGCCAATTGTTATTTGATTTCGGTAAAGCAGATTTGAGAGAATCCAATAAAGTTGATCTCCAAAAATTGGCAGAAACCTTGAAACAATATCCTGATACGGACTTACTAATTGTGGGTCATACGGATAATGTGGGTTCTGAATCATTTAACAAAAATTTATCTGAAAAAAGAGCGGCAGCAGTCTCATCTTACCTTGCATCATTAGGTGTTGCCAACAATCGTTTGAGAATTGAGGGCTTGGGCGAAAGTCAACCTACCACCTCAAACGATACAGAAAGTAATCGTTCGCAGAATCGTCGGGTAGAAATTGCTATCTATGCGAATGAAAAAATGAAAACTGAAGCAAAGCAGGAAAGTGGTCAATAATCCTCTCTTCCAAACTATAATTTATTCAAAATCAACTATTTATCACTTTTACAATACCTAAATAGGTATTCGTTTAACAATTAAAATTTAAAATTCTATGAAAATGAAATATGTGAATATTGCAGCTTTGATGGTTTTAGTGGTCATCATGTTGACCCCCTCAGTATCTCAAGCTCAGAGCAAATTCGGTATCCGTGGCGGTTTGAACGCTTCTAATATCTCTTACGATAATTTACCGAACAGAAGCGAACGGTTTGGTTTTCACCTCGGCATTTTTACGGAAGTGCCTGTTGTTACGGACTTTATGTCCCTACAACCCGAATTGAGTTACTCTGTTAAAGGCGCTGGTTTTAAGCCGGCAACCGAACGTCAAACATTGAATATGAGCTATGTAGATTTGCTATTACCCGTGGCTTTCAAATTGGGTACAATTGATGTTCAAGTCGGTCCTTTTATGTCCTATTTAGCCTCTACTCCGGATTATACCGTGTACAATGAAAACAAGGTAGTGGTAGATGCTTTCAAAAAATTTGATGCGGGGCTTACCGGTGGTTTAAGTTTTAACTTCAACAAAATGTTGATTGGTATTAGATACAATCAAGGTTTTGTAGATGTCACAAAAGATAATTCTCGCCCGTTTTTGGGTTCAGGAAAAAATTCAGTAGGTCAGATTTCTTTAGGCTATAGGTTTTAATGTTTTGTAGTGAAATTGTGAATCGCTTTTACCGTCTGACGTGTAAAAGCGATTTTTTTTGTCATTTTCGCCATTGAGATTATTTTGCCCAGTGTGTAGAAATATGTAGAAGCGCATAGTTAATTGTCGCCCCATAAAGTCTTAAATCACCCCATTTATCCCCAAGAAAACAAGCAAAAAGCATTGGCAAGGTTTTTTTATATATAAAGTATAAGATGATATAAAGAGATAAAGAAAAAGAGGCGTACCGAATTATCATCGTTCTTAAAATGTCTATAGGTAGAATGCTTACTCAATAGAAAATTGTGTCCTTTCTTGCTTGAATTCCCCCCATTGCTTCGCAGTGGGGGGAATTTTTTTGTTAATTATTTTGGATTCACATCTCGTATAAGACCCCCAAAAGATTTATTAATCCTTGCTTTACGCATAAATAATAACCTAATAACGCTTAAAAACAACTAAGTGGTTCAACACAAATAATCAACACCATTTGAAACTCATAGTCACAGTAGAACACATAGTTTAACTCATTGATTTTCAATGTTTTCTATGTGTTCTACTGTGTCTATGTGTTTCAAAAAAAACTCTTGTTTAATTCTGCTTACTTACTTAAGTTATTGTTGTTTATTATCTAATAAAAATCCAAAAACTTAAATAGCCCGTTTGGCTACGCCTGAAGAGCATAAAATGTTTTCATATCTCTCCCCAATCCCCAATCCTCAATCCTAAACCCCCAATCCACAACTCCCAATCCCCAATATGTAGAGTTTTTTTCTTGCATGTCCACACAAAACCACGATGAAGCCTGATAAACCCTAAAGGAATACTTTTTTTAACTTTATAAATATCAAACGAATTTTAGAATGGCTTTTCAAGCTCATTCAGTACAAAAAAAATTATTATCATTTTATCATTAAAAAATTAATTATTATGAAGAACAACACATCAAGCACCTCAAGATTGTTTCTTGCAGCTTTAGGAGGTGTCGCATTGGGATCAGCAATCGGAGTTCTTTTCGCCCCTGAAAAAGGATCGAAAATGCGCCGTAAAATCAGCGGTAAAGTAGGTACTGGCATTGAAGACCATATTGATGAAATCATCAGCCAAGGCAAAAAATCTTGGAAAGAATTGAAAGCCGGTGCTGAAGATAAAACTGAAGACATTGATGGTTATTTCCAACATCTTGTTACAGAAGGCAAGAAATCATGGGAAAAAATGAAGAAAGAGTTGGAAAGCAAATCTGAAGATGCTGCTTATGACGCAAAAGGCACAGTATCAAAAGTAGTGGATGAAGGCAAACGCATGTGGAATAATTTCACCGCAAAAGCCGAAGAAACTGCCAATGAAGCTGGTCAAGCCGCCAAAAACACATATGACAATGCTCAGAACAAAGCAAATAATATGGCAAGACAAGTCAAAAACGATCTATCCGTTTAACCGGTTTTTTTCTGTATTATTTCCTTCAGAAGAGGAAGGCTTTGCCTTCCTCTTTATTTTAACCAACGGATTTTAAAAAATTTAGCATCATGAAAACGTACATTTTACAAGAGAATTCAAAAATAGAACGCCTCACGAAGTTGGGACTTGATTTTGTTGAAAACCAATGGGAATTAGCGCGTTTGACTTTCGCCGAAAAAGCAGCAACCAGCACCTCTAAGATTTTAGGCATCGCTATGATAAGCGTTTTTGGCTTTTTCATGATTATTTTTCTAAGTGTTGGAACGGCTTATTGGATCGGCAACGAAATGGGTAATATTGCGTTCGGATTTTTCATCATCGCTCTTATTTACTTTGTTTTGATGATTATCAGCTTGGTAGTAGTCAAACCGGTTATTGAAAAGAAAATCTCTCAATCTATTATAAACGCATTAGACAATGAAGACGAGTAATAATATATCCACCCTGGCAGATGTTCATCGCCGCAAAAATGAACTCAAAAGAGAAATGGCGGAACAACGCGGCGAAATATTAGATTTGGTCAATGTTATCAGTGACGATTTCACACCCCGTAATCTGCTCAAAAAAGTAACAAGCGAGATATTCGGTTCGGTGGGTGAAAATCAATCTATTATCAGCCATGGGCTTGCTCGAAATGTAGGTAGTTTGTCGAGTTTTTTAATTAAAGATTCGCGCAGAGCACAATTAGTGCGCACGTTAGCGCCCGTTGCTATCGCAGCTTTACCGCAGATAATCGGCTGGGTAGGATCTCATTTGCCTAACACCGAAGAAATTAAAAAAGGTTATCAGAGCATCGTGAAACGCGTACAATCTATTTTTTAGCGCTCAATAAGAAATGACCGACTTTATAGAAACTGTATCAATCCAATATTTCTGAATGGTTTTGGTCACTTCTAACAGACCTTCAAACGAGGAAGGTTTGACAATAAATGAATTTGCCCCTAATTTGTAGGTGATGGTCACATCTTCCGGCGATTTGGAAGTGCTGAACATAACGACCGGTATATGCTTCAAAAGAGGGTTCTCTTTAATTTCCTTTAAGGCTTCTTTACCGTCTTTTCGGGGCATATTGATGTCTAAAAGTATTAAATCCGGGGTTTCATCGCAGTCTGAACCGTATTTACCTTTCTTAGTCAAATAATCCAACAAATCGACACCATCTTCGACAAACTTCAAAATACAAGGAATTTTATTCTCTTCAAAGGCTTCTGCCATCAATAAGCGGTCGTCAGCATCATCATCCGCTAATACTATTATATTCACGTTATTCTCTTTTTTCATAGATTCAATTGATACAATCATTTTATACTTAATCACGTGACATTTTTTTATATCACCATCGCCGTTGCTGGAAAATAGACATCAAAAACAGTACCCCGATCTGGTTCACTGTGCACGGTGATACTGCCTTTATAGGCTTCTACTACCCTTTTACAGACCGCCAGCCCTATTCCCATTCCTTTATTCAGGTGGGATTTATGTAAACGCTGAAAAATATCAAAAATTTTCTCACTGTGCGCCATATCAAACCCAATACCGGTGTCGCTGATACGCAAATGTATCATTTTATTTTCGTTTTTTACATTTTCAATTTTAATCTTCAAAGGGTGCTCGGGATGGGAAAATTTTAGCGCATTATCAAACAGATGCGACCATAAGGCATACATTTGTGTTTCTCCACCCCAAATAATGGGCATATTATCCACACTAATATCGGCATCTTTTTCATTAATTACAGCATGGTGTTCTTTCAGAACCTTATTAATAATCGTGTTGAGATTCACAGCCGTTTTCTCAATTTTATCGTGATGCAACAAGCGCGAAAAGTCTAAAAATTCGTCCAAATATTTCTGAGCCAGCTCGGCTGATTCGAGAGCTTTGTCCAGAAATACTTTTTCCTCTTGATGCCCCCCCTCAGTAAAAAAAATTTTATTTTTAGTCACAAAACGACTGACGAAAAGTCTTACTTTCCTGAGTGGCTCTTGGAGGTGGTGCGTAAGCGTGAAGGCATACAAGTCAAGTTCTTTATTGGCTTTCTCTACTTCTTCGATTTTATGAGATAAATTCAATTGAATTTTGACCAAGCTGCGAATGAATTTGATGATTACAAAAGCCGCAACGGCAAAAATAAGCAGTGCTACGACGATAATAGTTAACAAAAAAGTGGGTGCTTCCTGAATCGCTTCGTTTTGAAAATGTCGATAATAATTCAGTTTAGTCAGTTTATTTTCTTTTAAATGAGCAATAATGGAGGTCATTGTATCCATTTTAATCCTGCCATACTTCAATAGCATGTTTCGTTTTTCCTCTGGTGCATTGAGCAGTTTTTTTTGTAAACTCAATAGCTGGTATGAAATGGCCCTCACTTTTTTCATTTCTTCAAACTCAATAACATCTCCTTCTCGGTAATCATTAATGATAGTCAGCAAGGAATCTATCTGCGACTCTGCCCTACGATGTGGTATCAAAAATGTAGAATCTTTGGTCAATAAAAAACCCTTTGTGCCAGCATCCAAACCTTTCAACATCGACATATGGTCTTCCATGCGCAACGCAAAGTAATTGTATTGATTGGCTGAATTGGTAGATGACACCAATTGAAGCTGACCCCTGTACGCTAAAAAAGCTAAGACTAAAAAAATCAGATATGTGGCAATAAAAACAATGTAAGCAAAATTAAGTGTCTTTTTAACAGACGCTTCTGCAAAGAGTATATCTTTTTCCATAAAATAGGAATATTTTTGCGCATTATGAGTAATAAAATCCCCGTTTTGCGGATTTTATGTGCGATAGTGTGTAACATTAATGGCTAAATTAAATATAGGTATGGAATTTTTATAGTATCTTTAGACAAACACAATTAAATTCTATTCCTCTCTTATACGCATTATTGACACATTGAGATTTGAGGTAATCCATCTTTTAATTTTTTATACGAGCTATGCATAGAAATAATCAAATACAGACTCAAAAACAAACACAAAAGATACTACCTCAACAAATTCAATTATTGAATTTATTGCAGCTTTCTGTTGTGGAATTGGAGCAACGTATTTTGAATGAGGTGGAAGAAAATCCGGCTCTTGAAAACAACGATTTGGCTGACAATACTGAGGGGGGGGATTCGGAAAGCGCGCCGAACGATTTGGAAGGTGCCAACGGTGACGGCGACGATTCAAATGGAGATAATTCTGATGATACTATCGATTATTACAATTTTGATGAGGATTATGGCACTGAGTCTAATTTTAACAATGCCAAAGATACCGATCAGTTTGAGCCGATGGCGGTCAATATTCCGTCTTTTCAGGAAAACCTGAAACAACAATTGATATTGCGACCCCTTGATAAAAGACAAGCGGCTTTGTGCGAATATTTGATTGATACCATTGATGATGATGGCTATCTTAGGCGTACTTTAGAAGATATTGCCGACGATTTGTCGTTTACGATGAATACTTTTATTGATGAAAATGAATTGCTTGAAGCTTTACAAATAGTGCAGATGCTCGAACCTGTCGGGATTGGCTCGCGCGATTTGACCGAATTTTTGATGCTTCAACTAAGAGAAGCCGCGCGTCATGGCGAAGATGTATCGGTCGCTTGTGCCATCGCTGATGGTTATATCGAAGACTTAGCTTTAAAGAATTTTGAAAAAATAAAGCAAAATCTTCACATTTCGGATGAAGAATTGCGTTTAGCGGTTCAACTTCTCAGCAGCTTAAATCCTAAACCGGTTTCGGGTTTAGCGCGTCCGGAAGATGTAACCCGCCGTATAACGCCCGATTTTATAGTGACGCCAAAAGATGACGGAACATTTGATATCCAAGTGACCTCGGGTCTTAGTCCTTCTGACCTCCGGCTCAATCATCGGTACATCGAAATGTTGGAAGCCCTTGATAAAACACCCCAACCCACGCGCGAACAACGCTCAAATGCCCAATATTTGCGCAGCAAGGTCAGTTCCGCTCAGTGGTTTATTGATGCATTGAAACAACGCGAAGACTCATTGGTGCGCACGATTAAAACAATTGTCTCATTACAACAGGAATTTTTTAGAACGGGCGATTTTAAAAGCTTGCGGCCTATGATTCTCAAAGATATTGCTGAACGAGTAGAATTAGATATCTCCACTATTTCAAGGGTGACGAGCAGCCGATATGTACAAACCGATTTTGGTATTATCTCTTTAAAAGAACTTTTTACTGAGGGGGTACTAACCGAAGACGGACACTTGGTTTCGAATCGCGAAATACAAGAAACGGTCATCGAAATCATTGAACAAGAAGATAAAAAACAGCCCATGACCGACCAGCAGATTGCTGACCGATTGGCTGAACTCAATTATAATATTGCTCGGCGAACGGTTGCCAAATACCGGGAAAACTTAAATATTCCAAGCGCACAAATGCGCCGTCAACTGTGATAACCTATTGATTTTCAATTTATTAATTCGTCCATTAAAACGAAAAAAAAATGCCAAACAATAAAATACTCGTTATTGATGATGATATGGATATATGCCATTTATTGCGTCGTTTTTTAACCAAAAATGGCTATGAGGTCACTACGGCTCATAGTGGTGCGAGTGGATTAGCTCTCCTCGAATCCAATTTGAATCCTGACCTCATTATGACTGATTTTCGGTTGGGTGACATGGATGGTATAGAATTAATCGGTAAAATCAAAGCAAAAATACCACAAGTACGGATTTTAGTTATAACAGGATACAGCGATATTCGCACTGCGGTCAATCTAATGAAAATGGGTGCCAATGATTACATTGCCAAACCCATTATTCCGCAAGAAATTTTAATGACCATCCAAAAAATATTAGATACACCCTTAGAAGAGACAACGCATCAAGCCAAAACGGTCGAAAGCCCAAGTAACGTTAAATCAGCCGAGCGTTTATCCAATACCGGAAGCAAAAGCCATTCAGCACCGGGCGGGTTTATTATCGGAACAAGTCCGTCATCTTCAAGCCTGATGCGGCAAATCCAATTGGTGGCGCCCACCAATTATAGTGTGATTATCTATGGTGAAAGTGGCGCCGGCAAAGAAGTAATTGCCCGAATGATACATGACCACAGCGGGCGAAAGAATATGCCTTTTGTTGCCATGGACTGTGGCGCAATACCCCGCGAATTAGCCAACAGTGAACTTTTTGGGCATGAGAAAGGGGCATTTACGGGTGCTATTGGGGCAAAAGAGGGTCATTTTGAGATGGCAAACGGTGGTACACTTTTTTTAGATGAAGTGTCTAACCTGTCTTATGATGTGCAAGTGGCTTTACTGAGAGTCGTGCAAGAACGCAAATTCAGACGAATAGGTAGTAATAAAGAGATGAACTTAGATGTGCGCATTATTGTAGCGAGTAATGAAAGACTCTCGGAAGCGGCTCGCAAAGGCAAATTCCGGGAAGATTTGTACCATCGTTTTAATGAATTTAGTATTGACGCACCCCCATTACGGGAGCGCAAAGATGATATTTTACGGTTTTCTGAATTGTTCTTGGAACAAACCAATGCCGATTTGAATAAAAAAATGGTGGGCTTAGAAGAGGATGTGATTGAAATATTTAAAAGTTACCCGTGGCCCGGCAATGTTCGAGAACTCAAAAATGTTATCAAACGTGCCGCTCTTTTGTCTGACGGCAATCACATACAAGTAAAAGCTTTACCTTTTGAAATTATCAATTATACCAAATTGGATTTTGGTGCCCCCGATATGCAAGAAGAACTTGTGGCGTCGGTGGCAATTAAAAAGCCACAATCGATATCAATTGAACCAACTGATTCTAAATACTCTTCTCATCTTGAGACACTTCACCCGGATGCAAAACCAACCAATCTCAAAGTAACAGCTCAAGAAGCTGAATATGATGCAATTTTAAAAACATTGAAAGATGTCAGATATAATAAAAGTCGGGCTGCCGATAAGCTTGGGATAGACCGTAAAACACTCTATAATAAGTTGAAAAAATACGGAATTGAATAAATAATTGTCATGAAATGAATTATTTACATTGTTTATGGGATTTTGTTCCCTTCGGCATTTTGGTATTCAGCAAAGGTGAAAAAGACCAGCCTGATACTTGTGTTTACGGCAATAACAAAGCTGTGGAATGGCTATCTATTTCAAATGTAAAGCATAAAACATGGACAGAAATTTTTCCATTTGATTTTGCAGCCCATGAAATACCTTTTTATAAAGATACCAGTCAGAAATGGTTGCAAATGAGTGTGAAGGACACTCACCCGGTCAATGAAAAAGATTATCCTGACCTGCAAAATGTGTGGGTGGTAACCCTGTCGGACATAACAGCCTTACAAAAAGCCACTGAAATACAAGACAACAAACAAAAAACACTTGAACGCTCCAACAAAGATTTGGAGCATTTTGCGTATGTAGCCTCGCATGATTTGCGAGAACCGCTCCGAAAAATCTCGGCTTTTGCCGAACGGCTCAATGCCAAATATGGGGATAAACTGGAAGGAGATGGTACGCTCTATCTCAAACGAATGACTGATGCCGCCCTCCGCATGCAAAATCTGATAGACGATTTACTCGCTTTCTCAAGGGTTACTCGACATTCGACTGATGTGGAATCGGCTGATTTGAATGATATTATACGCTTAGCACTGGCGGATCTTGAAAAATCAAATGCTTCAATCACACTTGATAAGCTACCGATTATTAAAGCGAACCCCATACAAATGACTCAGCTTTTTCAGAATTTATTGAGCAACGCCATCAAATTCAGAAAAAAAGATACTCTCCCGAAAATCACCGTTACATATCAACAAACGCCATCGGAACATCAAATAACAATTCAAGATAATGGCATCGGCTTCGAGGAAACCGATGCCGAACGTATTTTTGAAATCTTTCAACGGCTCAATGGACGGTCGGAATATAATGGTACCGGTATCGGATTGGCTATTTGCAAAAAAATAGTGGAAAACCACAACGGTACTATTCATGCCATTAGCCGACCGGATGAAGGTGCAACATTTACAATCACACTTCCTAACACCCAAGCCCAAACAACGAATTAATGACAACACCTTTTACGCTTGAATCGCTACCTAAACATATTCGTGTCTTGGTTATTGACGATGATGAAGACGATTTTTTTCTCATTAAGGATTACCTTGGAGATATTCGCGACCGACATTTTGAAACATATTGGGCCAGTAATTATTCTGAAGGACTAAGTAAAATAGCGGAAATACAACCTGATATTTGTTTGTTAGACTTTTTATTAGGCAATAAGACCGGTTTGAACCTTTTACGCGAGGTTCGCGACCAAGGAAACGATATGCCTATTATTTTGCTCACCGGCAAAGGTGATATCAACATTGACCGAGAGGCAATGGCTTTAGGCGCTACCGATTATTTGATAAAAATGGAATTGAATACTGAAAATATAGAACGCAGTATTCGATATACGCTCGCTCATACCGCCGCTTTACGGGGCTTGCGCGCCAATGCTCAAATGTATAGAACTATTTTTGACAAATCCAAAAACATGATCTATCTGGTAGATGCTGACACGCTCAAATTTGTGGAGGTAAACGATATGGCAACCCATATATTCGGATATGATAAAGAATACTTCATAAAACACATGACATTTTATGATTTATTTGACAATAAACAGGATGCCGAAAAAATTGAAAAAATACTGAGAAATAATGGTGATATAACGGATTTAGAGGTCAGTCTCCAAAACCAAAAAGGCGATGCTAAAATCTTCTTATTGTCAGCAGTCAATCATAAAACGGCTCAAGGAGCTATCCATTTTCATGGGACGATTGCCGATGCTACTCAAATCAGACAAATAGAACAAGACAGACTGATTGCCGAAAAATTAGCCGCTACAAGCCGTTTAACGCGCGCCTTAGCCCATGAGGTGCGCAATCCTTTAACTAATATAGACCTTTCGATTGAGCAAATCGAATCCGAATACCCCGATTCGGAATGGTCGGATTATCTCGATATTATCAAAAGGAACAGCCGACGCATCGGGTCACTCATCACTGAGTTACTCAATACTTCTAATCCTTCTAAATTAGAATTTGCAACCCATAGATTAAATGAGTTGCTGGAAGAAGCCATAGAAATGGCACGAGACAGAATCACGCTAAAAAACATTACCGTTATTAAAAACTACGCTACGCAAAACCCTTTGGTATCTGCATCGGCTGAAGCCTTTAATGTCGCTATTTTGAATATTATAGTCAACGCCATAGAAGCTATTTCGGAAGCCAAAGGCTTGATCACAATTTCAACACTTATCAATAATGATGAGTGCTACATCAGCATTGAAGACAACGGCTGTGGTATTCCTGCGGATCAACTGACGCGCATTTTCGAGCCTTATGTTACCACAAAACCCAAAGGTACCGGCTTGGGCTTAATCACTACCTTGAATGTGCTAAGAGCGCATAAAGGCATTTTACGGGTAAACTCTACAATGGGAAAAGGCACACGCTTTTTGATTACTTTACCCATTATTGATGAGGAATATTGATACTGCATAAAAACAATTTTTTGCCGCTCAGAATCAGTGCCTACGATTCCAATCTAAGAGCATCATAGCAAGGCTGGATGACAAAAAATCTTACTTTATACCTATGGTTGTTTTTTTTAATGATAAATTTTTTCTTAATTTGTGTCACCTGCTACTTATGAGGTGTCGATGCTAAGTAAAAATGTCATAATGAAACCTAAAATTGTATTAATCTTGATTTGCTCATTCTTTTCAAAACTCTTCTCATCCGATATAATAGCCCAACCTATTGACCTATCAAGCGAAAGTTGGAAATTTCAACAAGGCGATAGCATGGCTTGGGCCACCCCTCAGTATGATGATGCCGATTGGCAAAATATTGCCGTCGGAATGCCTTGGGAATCTGCGCTCAATATCCAATACGACGGTATGGCGTGGTATCGTCGGTCGGTCATTGTTCCTCAAGAATTACAAAAAGCGGTCAAAAAAAATGGCTCTATGGTACTCAAATTGGGCTTGATAGATGATGCCGATGAAACCTACTTCAATGGCGTCAAAATCGGTTCAAATGGTAAAATGCCGCCCGAAAGTCTATCCGCTTGGGATGTGCCGCGCGTATATCTTGTTCCCATGAAATTAATAAAATGGGACGAACCCAACGTCATAGCCGTAAGGGTCAGCGATTGGGGCGGCGGTGGTGGTATGTACAGCGGCGAGTATGTACTGGAAGCGACCACCTGGAAAAATAAATTCAAAATTTTGATTGAAAATGCCCATACTACCAATGCATTCGATTTGTACGAACCGGTTGTCATCAAAGCACAATTAGCCAATAGCTCAGACCAAAAATTAGAAGGTACTCTCATTTGTGAAATCAAGGATTTTATGGGTCATACACTCGAGAAACAATCTCAGGAAGTGAAGGTACTGAGGGGGGTAGTGACGAAGGTGACAGACTTCATATTTAACATTCCACAGGAAGGTTTTTATGTATCAACTTTTACATTTAAAGACAAGAAAGGGTATTCCATCAAAGAAAAAAAAGGCTTTGCCATCGCCCCTGAATGCGTGAAACCTGAACCCTCTCGCCCTTTAGATTTTGATGCCTATTGGGAAAAGGCTCGAGCTGAATTGGCTCAAATTCCGCCCGAGTTCAAATTAATGCCTTTACCAAAATGGTCAACTCTCGCGGTGGATGTGTATGAAGTGGAGATGAAATCATTGGGAAATGTACGGGTGCGAGGCTATTATGCTCAACCAAAAGGCAAAACGGGGATGGCGGCGGTACTTCACGTTCAGGGTTATTCTTCAGTTATGCAACCTTTTGATTTGGATAAGAATGTGGCAGCTTTTTTCCTCAACATCAGAGGTCATGGCAACAGTCGAGACGATATTAATCCGGGTTTTCCGGGTTTTCTGTTAAAAGGTTTAGACAATAAAGACACATATATTTACCGAGGTGCTTACATGGATTGCATTAGAGCGGTTGATTTTCTGTGTAGCCGTCCTGAAGTGGACACCAACCGTATAGCGGTCAGCGGCGGCAGTCAAGGTGGTGCATTGAGTATCGCCACTGCTTCTTTAGATAAGCGCATCAAACTCTGCATGCCTGATGTACCGTTTTTATCGGATTTTCCGAATTACTTTAAAATTGCTCACTGGCCTCTCGAAGAGTTCAGGCATTATATCTCTAAAACGGGTAAAACGTGGGAGGATGTTTACAGCGTTTTGAATTACATAGATATAAAAAATCACGCGGTGAATGTCACTTGTCCCGTAATTATGGCAGTTGGTTTGTTCGATGATATTTGTCCACCGCCAATCAATTTTGCAGCATACAATAATTTGTCATCACTTGAGAAAGAATATCATCTCTATCCACAAAGCGGGCACAGTGTACCGGGGTCTCATCATACTTTGAAAATGAAGTGGCTGTATAAACATTTTGGTTTGTTACCCTGATTTTTCATGGAATCGAATTAATAAATCAGTGGAATAAACTTTTTTTTGCCAAAAGCATAATCATTATACGCCCGACCAAAAGTCCGGCGTAATTTTTTTTCCTCAAACTCAATACCGATGATGATATAAACAATGGACAGAAGCACCGAAACCAACATAGGTACTGTCGGTTTCAGGAAAAAAATGCCATTTAAAAGCAAAAATGTACCCCAATAAAGGGGATGCCGAACGACTTTATACCACCCTTCAGTAATGAGTCCCGTTGGAGAATCGTCTTGGGCATTAAAGCCTAAAAAAGACAAAAAATCAATCCGTTTGAAGGCGGCATTCATGACATATAGACCCGCTACCAGCAAAGTGCCACCCATAAATTGGAAAAAAGTAGTACTATCAAAAATATTTTCCGAATCCATTCGCCACAATTGCCCGACAATCAACAGCATAAAAATCAATGAAATGATGTTATAAATCAGCCGATAGTAGTTGAAATTATCTTTCAACACTTTCGCAAAGAAAACTTTCGTCTTCGTTGCTGCCAACAAGCTGTGTAAAATAAAAAACGAAAGCCAAAAGATAATGAGAATTAGCATATCTAAATTTTTGAAAGCATACACCAAATTTAATTTAAGTAAGGCTTAAAGATTATTTTTACGTCACTAATGACTTTACAAAGAAACATAAAGGGTTTTAATTTTAATAAAAATCTGAATACTGTTTCATTTTTTTTTATTTTCTTTATCATTCTTTTCAATCTGAATGCTCATGAAAATTGTAAAAATGCTCGGCGAAATTGATCGCCAATTGCCCAAAGAAAAAATAACGGAATTAGCCTTTGACGATAGTTCGGCTATCATTCACGCAGGCAATTATGACCTGTTGAAGGTCTATATCGAATTGAAAAGATATGAACATTACCTTGCGGGCTTGATAGACAATATCAAAGAAGAGGCTTTGAAAAAAGCGTTATCAGAAAATAAAAAATCATTCGAATACGCACATACCAAAGTCAGTATTCAAACCCGAACGACTTATGATTTTAGTAAAGATAAAAAATGGAGTTTCTTGAAAATCAATTTCGAAACGTATAAAACTGAGATTAAAGAACGGGAGGAGTTGATGAAAACAGCTTTTACGAAAGGCAAGTTAGAAGTCATTGACCGTGAAACCGGAGAGGTGGAAGAAATATTGCCGCCCGATGTTTTGGAACGCAAAGCAGCTTTGCTTATCAAATTTGACGGGTCGTAGAAAGTGGGGCAAAAAAAGTTTCCCGAACATACTTGCGCACATTCGGGAAACCCAACAAAACCCTATTTCATAACCTAAAAACCTTTAACAAACTTTCTTTACCTGAAATTCAAACTATTGAATATCAATGGTTTGAACAACTTTTTTAACTTCCGCTTTGGGAATATTTACATTCAATACGCCGTTGTCATAAACCGCTTTCACTTCTTCCGCTTTCACATTTTCAGGCAACGTAAAAGTGCGTTTGAAAGATGTGAAGCCAAATTCACGACGCAAAAATTTTTCCGTTTTCTCTTCGTTCTCAACTTTCTTTTCAGCCGAAATAGTCAATAGATTATCTTCGACGTGAACTTTAAAATCTTCTTTCGCCAATCCCGGCGCTGCTACTTCCAATTTAAAAGCATTGTCCGATTCAATCACATTCACACTTGGGTTAGCGTTAGTGAATTTCATCCCAAAATCATCGTTAAAAATATCATTTACCCATTTATCAAGGGTATTAACACGGTTAGTAACAACCGGAGCAAATGGATTAAATTTTACAAGTGTCATTGTTTTTAATATTTTAAAAGTTAAACAATAATTTATTTTGAATCATTAACTGATTATACTCTCTATACTTCAAATCCTGTTCCACAGCCTTTTTTAGTCAAAAAGGCGGTTTTTTGTTAAAAAATATCTGCCATTGTGTCAAAATTAGTTCCGTAAAAATGACATTGTGTCAAAACAGTTATTTTATTGCCTTTTAGGACGCCCCCCTCCAAACCTCCATATACAAGAATGCCCTACGTTGATTTCATCATCGTAGGGCACATCATCGAGACGGTAAAGAACCCAATCGAAACCGATTGCCGTTATTTAGTCTCTTTTTCTTGACGCCACATTGTCTTGCATTGCAATAATCTGAACATTAGAAATGGTTGCAACGTCTTTCTCTGTAGCATCAAGAGGACGGCAGACCACTCTGAAATAGTGCATTTGAGTAATGGGCAGCGTCTCAAAATTATTTCCGGTAGCTTTCGGTATGTCTTGCCAGTGAATTCCATCAAGGCTCACTTGCCATTGCATCGCCGAAAACTCATCATTGCCTTTTACTTTCAAAAGAACTTGCTCACCTTCACGAACAGAAGATTTACCACCCACAACCGAGACGTTAATCATCGGTGCGATAGTAATCTCATTCGCTGATAACAGTTGAGCAGAAGCTTCATTCTGAAAAAGAGCAGAACCGAGAATAATGGTTAAAATTTTAAAAAAACGCTTCATCGCTATTTTTTTATAAATTTGTAAAAAATGAGTTTAAAGGTGTTGGTTGCTAAAAAATGGTATTGGATGACTGTTGGGAGGCTATAATAATTGAAATTGTACCGTAAAAAAAGTAGATTTCTTAGTCAAAGAAATCTCAACCGATATTTACCCTAAAAAAAGTATGCCAAATTTTGAGAAAGGTGAGGAATTTGAATTTTAGATAGCTGCTTTGCGTGTTTTTAGCTACGAATGTGCTTTTGTTGGTGCGTATAAGGCGCTCCGCGCTTTGTTTTTTTTAGCCACGAATTGACGAATTTTCACTAATCTACGGGTTGACCCTTTGTTTTGTGTCAACATATAAATTAATGAAAATTCGTCAATTCGTGGCTAAAAAAAGGTGCGAAGCACCCTATAAGTAGTCAAATTTATTGTGCCACCCAACCACCGTCCACCGGCAAGGCGTGACCTGTGACGAACGAAGCGGCATCGGAACACAACCAGACGACAGCTTCGGCAATTTCTTCGGGTTCGCCGAGTCTGCCAACGGGTTCTGATTGAGCGAATTGCTTCTCAACTTCTTTTTTACCACCGGTAAAACGCTCTATCATAGGCGTTCTGATAACGCCCGGATTGACCGCATTTATACGAATACCGGTTTTGGCGTTTTCCAATGCCGCACATTTGGTTAAACCAACAATGCCGTGCTTAGAAGCAACATAAGCGGGAATACCTGTAAATCCTACTAACCCAGCGACTGATGAGCAGTTAACAATCGCCCCTTTTCCCTGTTTGAGCATATAAGGAATCTCATATTTCATACATAACCAAACGCCCTTCAAGTTGATAGAAATGGTTTTATCCCAATTGTCTTCGGTACAATCTTGCGTGACAGCATTCACGCCTTCAATACCGGCATTGTTATAGGCGAAGTCAAGGCGACCAAAAGTTTCGACTGTTTTATCTACCATTGCCTTAACTTGTTGAGCATCTGATACATCACATTTGATAAATATCGCCTCGCCACCCATTGCGTTAATGGCATTCACCGTTTCATCATTTTCTACCCAATCCACAACGGCTACTTTTGCACCATGTTGTGAAAACAATAAAGCAGTAGCCCTGCCTATTCCAAATGAGCCACCCGTGACGATGGCAACTTGTCCTTTCAATGTCTTTTCCATAAGGCTTTGTTTTATACATTATTGGTTAAAAATGGATTGATATTTTCTATGGCTGCTACCCGACTGGCATCGCGACTGATTTGTGCTTTAGGTATCAAATCTTGCATTTTACTTTCCGCTAAATGGATATTTTCAATCCCTTTTACTAACGCATCCGGGTTAAAAGAAATGCTGTTGATACCCAATTCGACCAAAAATTGCGTATATTCGGGATAATCACTCGGCGCTTGTCCACAAAGACCCGTTTTAGTGCCCGCGGCTTTGGCTTTTTGTAAAGTCATGCGAATCAACTCCTGAACAGCGGGGTCGAAGGGAGTAAATATTTCCGATAACAGTTCAGAATCTCGGTCAGCCCCCAATGTCAGTTGCGTCAAGTCGTTTGAACCGATGGAAAAGCCGTCAAAAAGTTTGGCAAATTCACTCGCTAACAAGGCGTTGCTCGGAATTTCAATCATCACGTACAATTCGAGGTGGTTTTCTCCGCGGTTCAAGCCATTAATTGTCATGCGTTCAATCACTTTTCTAGCTTCGTCAAGCGTGCGACAAAACGGAATCATCAATTTGACATTCGTGAAACCCATCTCTTCTCGGACGATTTTCATTGCCCGACACTCCATATCAAAACCCTCTTGATACAACGGATGATAGTAACGTGACGCCCCACGGAAGCCAATCATAGGGTTTTCTTCTTTGGGTTCAAATTGTTTACCGCCAATCAAATTCGCATATTCATTGGATTTGAAATCACTCATGCGTACAATGACATCTTTTGGATAAAAAGCGGCGGCGATTACTGCCGTTGATTCTGCGAGTTTATGGACGAAATAATCTTCTTTGTTCGCAAAATGGTGAGTCAATTGTTCGATTTTTTCTCGGGTTTCGGCACTTTCTATTTTCTCAAAATGTCTCAAAGCCATGGGGTGAATCTGAATAGCATTGTTGATGATAAACTCCATCCGCATCAATCCGATACCATCATTGGGCAAAAAAGACAATTTGAATGCTTGGTCAGGATGACCTAAAATCAGCATGGATTTGGTATGTGGCAAGGTAATATTGTCTAAATTCATCTTGTTTTCAGTCCATTCCGCCACGCCTTCATACACGTAACCCGTATCTCCTTCAACCGCTGAAACCGAAATAGTTTGACCGTCTTGTATGGTTTGGGTCGCATTGCCGGTGCCAACAATAGCAATAGCCCCCACCTCCCGCGCCACAATCGCTGCATGGGATGTTCTTCCGCCTTTGTCCGTGATGATGGCAGCCGCTTTCTTCAAAATGGGATCCCAATCGGGGTCGGTACGCTGCGTAACAAGTATTTCTCCTTGTTGTAATTTAGCAATTTCGGTCGGAGAGTGTAAAATCCTTGCTTTTCCCGTCGTTATTCGATTGCCCAAACCAACGCCGGCAGTGATAAGTTTTCCTTTCTTAGTGATGGCATATTCGGTATAATAACGAGCTCCGGTTTGGTTGCTGTACACCGTTTCGGGACGCGCTTGCACAATGAATAATTCACCACTCATACCGTCTTTTGCCCATTCGATGTCCATATGCCGACCGTAATATTGTTGGATTTGAGTACCCCACTTTGCCAAAGTGATAATGTCGGCATCATTGATACAATATATTTCTTGTTTTTGGGTAGGTGTGTCTAAATTAATAATGGCTTCCTCTGGACGCAAGATGTCATGGATGGCTTTTTCGGAATACACCATTGTTTTGTCTTTACTGCCCAATTTTCTTGAAATAATGGGCTGCGTCATTTTACCTAAAAAAGGCTTGAAAACAAGAAAATCATCGGTATTAACACTGCCTTGAACGACATTTTCCCCCAATCCCCACGCCGCTGATACCAAAACGACATTCTCAAAACCCGTATCGGGGTCAAGGGTGAACATAACACCTGAACTTGCCAAATCGGAACGCACCATCAACTGAACACCGATAGACAAAGCGACTTTCATACTCTCGAAACCATTGTCGAATCGGTATTTAATAGCGCGGTCAGTGAACAAAGAGGCATAACACCGTTGGCAGGCTTTCAGGATATTGTCCCAACCTTTTACATTCAGATACGTCTCTTGTTGTCCAGCAAAACTCGCTTTGGGCAAGTCTTCAGCTGTCGCACTGCTGCGCACCGCAAAGGAATATTCCTCGCCGTATTGTTTAACTAAACTTTCATAACAGTCATGAATGGTTTGTTGCACTTCTTCGGGAAAAGAACCACTCACCATCACCGTCCGACAGGCTTTACCCACTTCAGAGAGGTTGGAAAAACCCGAGGTGTCCAATGTATTGAGGATGGTTTGCAGTTTTTGTCGAAAGCCATTGTGGTCAATGTATCGCCAATAGGCTTCTGAAGTTGTAGCAAAACCATCCGGAATTCTTATGCCTTTAGGCGTGAGTTGGCTGAACATTTCACCCAAAGAGGCATTTTTGCCTCCTACTTTACCGACATCGTTGATGCCTATCTGATTAAAAAAAAGAGCGTATTTTGCCATTGATTGCTATTTTAGACAGCGAAAATACTCTCTTTTACCATCCCGATGGATGATGAAAATCAGTCAGGATAAAGACTTTGAGCAGTGCGTCAGCTTTTTAAAAGCCGCTCATAATCCTCTCTATTGTCCATGTCTTTAAGAATGGACTCGGTTGGCATCTGAACTTCATACACATGTTTAGCGTATTTTTGGACGATGGGTTTGCACCCCTCAGTATAGGTGAGATGGAGAATATCTTTTTTATAAAAAGCAGAAAAAATAGTGGGATTGCCTTTTTGGTGATTAAAAATGGGTCGAATAATAGCTTTCTTATCTTTTTTTGAAATTTCTAAAAAATGCTCAAATAACAACCTATATTCACTCGGCGCAATCAAAGGCATATCAGAAAGGCAAATCATATAACCCGTTGCCTTATCATCAATATTTGTTATACCGGCTTGAATAGAGGTGGTCATACCCTGTTCATAAGCCAAATTAGTGATGATATCTGTCTGCCGACAAGGCAGGCTGAGGGGGGGGAGAAGTTGCCGATTAGAGTAGTTTTTTAGTACATTTTTGATGTGTTTGGCTTCATGTCCCACTACAATATGTAAATGACCCATTTGCGCTGCCAGTATATTATCAATGGTAGTTTCCAAAACGGTTTTATTACCCCATGGGAGCAACAACTTATTGTCTGCACCCATGCGGCGCGAGAGACCGGCAGCGAGGAGAATGATGTGGAACATGGATAGTGGTATTGTTTATCCTACTTTATATACAAATTATATGCTTATGCCTACGACATCTTTATTTCACACGAATTACACGAATTTTTTTCACGAATTACTCACGAATTTTGTTAGCGTAACCATATTTTAAAATTCGAGCAATTTGTGTAAAAAATTCGAGCAATTCGTGTAAAAACCCAAGTGTAATGCGTGCATCACTTTTTATACACCACCCCTTCTTTCATGACAAAAGCCACTTTCATCAGTGTTTTCACATCCGTTAAAGGATTAGCATCGGTGGCGATAATATCCGCTATTTTGCCGGTTTCGATACTACCCAATTGATCTTTCATGTCCAACACCTCAGCAGCCACCATGGTGGCAGATTTCAAGGCTTCCATCATCGGCATACCGCCTTCCACCATGTATTGAAATTCCAAAGCATTCAAACCGTGTTTGTACACACCTGCATCGGTACCGAATGCCACCTTGACCCCCGCTTTGTAAGCTTTTTCAAATGTTTTTTGAATAACAGAGCCGATTTCTAAGGCTTTTGGCGTCACAAGCGGGTGATAATAGCCCGGAATTTTAGCTGAGTCAGCTGCTGAACGACCCGCAATGATGGTCGGCACATAATAAGTCCCTTTTTCTTTAAACAACTGAATACACTCATCGTCCATCAAAGTACCATGCTCAATCGTGCGCACACCGGCTCTGATGGCTCGTTTCATACCCTCCGCTCCATGAGCGTGAGCGGCTACATGGAAACCGTAATCGTTGGCTGTTTTAACAATCGCATCCACTTCATCTTGCATGAATTGAGGCGCTTTTCCACTTTTTGCAATACTCAAAACACCACCGGTAGCCGTAATTTTGATACAATCAGAACCATCTTTATAGCGTTGTCGTACCGCTCGCCGCGCTTCGTCAGCCGAATTGATAACACCATCATCCATATTGTCCGGGAAAGTGACATCAGGACGCCAACCATTGGTCGGGTCGCCGTGACCCCCGGTTGTGGCAATGGTTTTTCCAGCCGTAAAAATACGAGGTCCGACTACCAAGCCTTTACTGATAGCATTGCGCAATGCAATATTCACCCCAGAACCGCCCATATCACGCACTGTTGTAAAGCCCGCCATCAAAGTGGTCATAGCGTGTTTTTGGGCTTCAAAAGCAATATCGGCACTCGACATGCTCATGCGTTTTTGGGCAGCATCCCGACTGGTTTCACTTTCTATATGAACGTGTAAATCAATCAAACCCGGCATGACGGTTTTGGATTTCAAGTCAATTACTTCATCGCCGGTTTGTGTTGCAGTATAACCATTTTGTACGGCCGTAATCTTATTTTTTTCAACCACAATAGTCACTTCAGAGCGCGCAGCATTGCTAACGCCATCTATTAAAATACCGCAATAAATCAATTTTTTTTGCGCAAAAACGTTAAAAACAAACAAAACAGCCAGAAAGAGTAAAGCAATTTTTTTCATCATGATTTATGTTTTAATTTTAGAAAAATTCCAAAAGTGAATATATAAAACTTCCCGTTACTACCGTTTTTTTTGGTAGTGTAAAACCGTGGTTGAGCGAAAAGTACAACTAAAAATCCTCTATCAACGAATTCGGTGTTCGTTATTAGAGTAATTAGATTGTAATTTTCCATTTTTATCTTGACAAAAGCATCAAAACAAGTAAAAAAGACAACTATCTTTGACGGAATCAAAAGTATAAATAACTCATTTAGGATTACGAAGTGGAATACAACTTATTAGTTTTCATTTTTTTCATCATTGCCGCTATTTATGCCAGTGCGGGTTTTGGCGGCGGCTCCAGTTATTTGGCAGTAATGGCATTGTGGGGGATCCAAATGACGACCATGAAATCCACCGCTTTACTCTGTAACTTAGTGGTGGTGGTGGGCGGCACCTATATTTTTTGGAAAAACGGGTACTTAAATTTTAATAAAATCACCCCCCGAGGTTTCGGGATAATACCCCTTAGTATAGCCAGTGTACCGATGGCATTTTGGGGTGGCTCGTTGAAATTGAATGATAAAACATTTTTTATTTTATTGGGGATTAGCTTAGTTATAGCAGCATTATTGATGTTTTTTCAGAAAAAAAACCATACAACTACCGTGGTAAATACGGAAAATAAAACTGTTATCTCAACCGGAATGGGTGCAGGGATTGGCTTTTTATCCGGTATGGTAGGCATTGGGGGTGGCATTTTTTTAAGCCCCATTTTGAATATGATGAGATGGGATACCCCCAAAAACATCGCCGCAACCGCCAGCTTTTTTATCCTTATTAATTCAGTAGCAGGTTTGGCAGGTCAACTTTTTCAGCACCAATTGTCGCTGAATTGGGCTTTTGCCTTACCTTTAATGCTGGCTGTTTTGCTCGGTGGTCAATTAGGGAGTCGAGTAAGTGCCTTAAAATTCAACCAAGCGCACGTCCGCTGGGCAACTGCAGTTTTGATTTTTTACGCCGGTTTAAATATTTTATGGACGCATATCAGGTAATTTAGAACAATGACAATTAACATTTTAACCTTTGGCATAGCCCGAGATATAATCGGCAGCAGCACTTTCGATATGTCATTACCGGAAGGTGCATCCGTCGCTGATTTGAAACAACATTTACTCGAACAATATCCTCGATTCATCAGTCTTGCCTCTCTGATGATAGCCGTGAATGCAGAATATGGCGTAGAAACTACCATTTTGACTGAAAAAGACGAAATTGCACTCATTCCACCCGTAGCAGGTGGCTAATTTTTTTGATAAATGATAGATATTAGACTTACTGCCCCCCCCCTCAGTATAGCCGCTTGTGAAGAGTCGGTTTTGACACCCGATGCAGGTGGTACGGTTGTGTTTATCGGCACTGTGCGCAACAAGACGCAAGACAAACCTGTTATGCGATTGGAATTTGAGGCATACGAATCTATGGCAATATCAGAAATGGCAAAAATCGCCCAACAAGCCATCGAAAAATTCTCCGTCCTCAAAGTGGCTATCCATCATGTTATTGGCGTTTTGGACATTGGCGAGATTCCGGTTATCATCGCTGTCAGTGCTGCCCACCGCGGTGCGGCTTTCGATGCTTGCGAATACTGCATTGACACCCTCAAACAAACTGTTCCGATATGGAAAAAAGAGGTGTTTGAGGATGGTGAGGTATGGGTTTCGGCACATCCTTAGCTTGTTTTCCACATTTTGATTAATTTGCACCATAAAATCAAATTATGGAAAAATCAAAATACGCTACCACCCATTATCACCAATACCTACAATTGGATAAAATCTTGCAAGCGCAAGACCCGCGCAGTGCCGCAGACGGCAAACCCGCGCACGACGAAATGCTGTTCATCATTATTCATCAAGCGTATGAACTGTGGTTCAAACAAATGATTCATGAGTTGCAATCCATCATTGACATCATGCAACAAGAGAATGTGGATGAACGCTCACTCAATGTCATCGTACATCGTTTACACCGATTGATTGAAATTATGGAACTGCTGATACAACAAATTCGGGTTATGGAAACCATGTCCCCTTTGGATTTTCTTGATTTCAGGGATTATTTGTTTCCCGCATCGGGTTTTCAAAGTTTTCAATTTCGCTTAGCAGAAACCATGTTGGGTTTAAAAACGACCCAACGCATCACCTACAACGGGCAACCGTATCACCTCGCCCTCGAACCTCAGCAACAGCAGGAAATGTTGCGCATTGAGAGTCAGCCTTCATTGTTAGAAGTGGTTGAAAAATGGTTAGAAAGAATACCCTTTATCGAATTCAAAAATTTTAACTTTTTGGAACATTACAAAAATGCGGTGGTCGCCATGCTCAATCGAGAGCAAAAAGCCATTCAAGAAACCCCTTTTTTGAATGACGCGGAGAAAACCCTCCGCTTGCAGATGTTGGGCAACACAGATTCGTATTTCCAACAAGTATTGGATAAAAACAAGCACGATGAAGCCCTCGCAAACGGCTCATTAAAATTCTCTTATCGGGCTACCATCAGCGCGTTGTTCATCACTATTTACAATACCGAACCCATTTTGAGCAATCCTTACCAAATGCTTACCAAGTTGATGGATTTGGACGAGTTGCTGACCACTTGGCGGTATCGCCACGCCCAAATGGTGCTTCGGATGTTGGGGCGCAAAATCGGTACGGGCGGGTCATCGGGTCACGATTATTTGCGCACTACGGCGCAAAAGCACACGATATTCGGCGATTTACACAACATTTCTACCCTTTTAGTCAATCGCTCATCGGTGCCTGATTTACCGGATTATCTGAAAGATGAATTGAATTTTCATTTTACGAGAAAGGAAAAATAACAAGTGGTTATAAGCCACAAATTTTATTTATTTTAGCTTGTAGTGGGTGCTGCGCACCAAAGTCTTTTAGCCACGAATTTCACTAAACTGGATGTTGACAATATAAAGTATTTCGACATCCAGATTAGTGAAATTTGTGAAATTCGTGGCTAAAAAAAAATGTGCGCAGCACCCACCCAATAAAAACCACAATTTGCGGCTCAATTTACCATTATCAAATACGCACTTTTATTTCAAAAATATTTTTTTCAAAAAATTTTATTCTGAAACCAAAGATTTCGACGCCTTTTTGTTTTATTTGTGGATTAAAAATTTTGTTACTAAAAAATGTATATAGAAACCTATATATTTGCCACATTGACAATGAAAAAAAAGAAACGGAAAATGCTCAATTTAATTCTCTTTGGCCCTCCGGGCTCTGGTAAAGGTACTCAAGCAGAAAAACTCATTGAAAAGTACAACCTTTTTCATATTTCAACGGGCGATATGTTTCGGTACGAGTTAAGTAATAATACAGAATTGGGTCAACTCGCGCGCAGCTATATGGATAAAGGTCAGTTGGTGCCTGATTCCGTGACTATCTCTATGTTGAAAAAACGCGTTGAAGACAATCCTCACGTAAAAGGATTCATTTTTGACGGTTTCCCGCGCACAACACCACAAGCTGAGGCCTTGGATGCGTTGTTGGCGGAAAAAGGGGAATCTATTTCCGCCTTGATTGAGCTATCCGTGGATGAAGATGAAATCGTGAAACGCATCCTACTGAGGGGTCAGTCATCCGGTCGGGCAGACGATAACGACGAAAGCATTATCCGCAAACGCATCACCGTCTATCGCAACGAAACGACGCCGGTGGCGGATTATTATGGTCAATTTGGCAAATCACATAAAATCAAAGGCATTGGTGGCATCAATGATATTTTCAGCAATCTTTGCGCTACGATAGATTCACTTGAAGTGAATGCGTAAAAAGTAGATAAACCTCTTATGACCTTTCTTAAAAAAGCGGTCAAAAAAAAGTCGAAACAGTGGATGCTGTTTCGGCTTTTTACATTCTCCAGAATAATTATTTTTGTATCACACCTAAAAGTTTATGATTCCTTGACCCGTACCACCTTGAA
>JANPGW010000307.1:0-4831 GCA_031424115.1 Saprospiraceae bacterium
TGGTGCGACATGAAGTTACTCTATGAATTGTAAAACATTGATTATCAACTACTTACACTAAGATAATCAAAAGATTTTACCACTTGTACGACCAAGTGTTTCCCCTGTGACGTGCATTACGAGTAATTGTTTTGTACGAAGCTCACAGTCAACACGCCTCCTCCTCTGAGGCAACGGAGGGATAACAACCGACCCGCGAGGGAAGGACAAAGCTGCTAATCGTAAGCGGTGGAGGGCAGGGAATAGATAATATGTACAACGCAAGTGAACCGTCGTTAGCATCGTAATAGTTAGGCAGCGAAAGCGATTACACATCTTGAAGAAGATTAAACGCTGCGGACAAAATGTCAGAAGGAGAAGTCACGTGGTTCGAATGCCCAATGTGCGTCGTTCAAATTCCTTCGGTGTACAGACGGGTGCTAAGTTATCTGAGTTCATGAAGTAGAACATGGTAAGCCCAATAAGTTCTCAACGGAAGGGATTTAGTTGAGTAGAACAGGCGTAAGTCTGGACAATGACATAGTGGGTATAGGAAAATGGAAAAAGCGAATGGCATTTTGTAATGAAATGTATAGCAATTGAACCCTAAAAAGTAGGTGTAAATACTGAAGGTGTACATTATTGCTTGGTGAAAGCCAGCCAACTTCCATTAAACGCTCAATGAGCGTCTATTCGGAGAAGATTTTTTTTTTACAAACCAGAATGTACATGGATACAGCTGTTAACATACCAGCCATTTATTTGTTGACAGGCTGTAATGCGTCTGGTGCAGGAGCGATGCAGTGGCATTATATCGACTGGGGTAAGGTCACGCAAACTGTAAAATCCCTTCAAATACGGCTCTCAAAGGCAGTGTTAGCAAAGAAATGGCACAAAGTGAAGCGCTTACAATGGTTAATTACGCATAATTTTGCTGCCAAACTTTTAGCTATTAGGCGAGTAACAGAGAACAAAGGCAAGCGCACAGCAGGGATAGACGGTCAAACGTTTAAAACTGCGAGCGACAAACGCAAAGCTGTTTTTAAATTAGGCTTAAAAGGGTACAAACCTAAAGCAGTACGCCGAATTTACATACCCAAATCCAACGGAAAAAAACGTCCACTCGGTATTCCCACCATGCACGACCGTGCTATGCAAGCCTTATATTTACAAGGTTTAGACCCCGTGAGTGAAACGACGGCTGACGACAATTCCTACGGATTCCGTCCACACCGCAGTTGTGCCGACGCCATTGCCCGATGTCACGACCGATTAAGTCGTAAAAAAAGTCCACAATGGATATTAGAAGGCGACATCAAAGGCTGTTTTGACAATATTTCTCACGAATGGATATTGAAAAATATTCCTTTATCAAAAAAGCCATTAGAACAATGGTTGAAAGCGGGATTTATTGACAAACGGAAATTGTTTCCTACCATTAGCGGCACACCACAAGGGTCAATCATTTCCCCGACCCTTGCGAATATGGTTTTGGACGGACTTGAAGCTCACATAGACAAAGCGTGTGGTATCAAGCTGACAAGTAATAAATTAGGACGTATCAATCCAAAACAAATACATTTCATTCGTTATGCTGATGATTTTATCGTCACCTGTTCCGAAAAAGACTATTTGAGTGAAACGGTTTTACCCGCCATTCAAACTTTTTTAGAGCCGCGAGGCTTGGAACTGTCGGCAGATAAAACCCACATCACCCACATCGAACAAGGTTTCGACTTTTTAGGGCAAAACATTCGCAAATACTTTAGCAAAACCCGACATTTGCAAGGGACTTTACTCATTAAACCGTCAAAAAAGAACATTAAAACGTTCTTAGACAAGGTTCAAATGGTGATTAAAAAGCAAGGTAGCGTGCGGACACAAACCCTTATAGAAACCTTAACGCCCAAGATTCGAGGATGGGCTATGTATCATCGGCATATTGTGGCAAAACGCATCTTTGCACAAGTTGACCACCGCATCTTTCAGATGACGTGGCGATGGGCAAAACGCCGACACAGCGCACGAAGAAGTCACAAACGTTGGATTAAAAAACGCTATTACACCCGTATTAAGCACCGAGATTGGCTATTTTTTGACACCGATGAACAGACAAAGAAAAAAGTTATTCTTATCCAAGCATCGGACATTCCTATCAAAAGACACACCAAAATCAGAAGTAAAGCCAATCCTTATTCTGAAAAGGACGAACCTTACTTTGAGCTTAGAACACAGCGCAAATTATTAGAGAAATTGGAAGGGCGACACTTATTAGAAACTATTTTCAAACGGCAACAAGGGCGATGTGCTTATTGTGGTGAATTGATTGAACTCAAAACAGGGTGGAACTTTCA
The DNA here is from genome assembly GCA_031424115.1 of Saprospiraceae bacterium. Lineage (GTDB taxonomy): Bacteria > Bacteroidota > Bacteroidia > Chitinophagales > Saprospiraceae > JAAFJT01. The sequence continues at coordinate 2,334 of JANPGW010000307.1, forward strand.
TCATATCGTACAACGCTTACACGGTGGTAAGGAAACAGAAGATAATTTGGTCGTTTTGCATCCAAATTGTCACATAAGCGTTCATCTGAAGAAGTTCTCGTTCTCTTTGTCATTCTGTAAGAACACAGCCGCGTCCCCTTAATAGAAATCTGTCGGACGTGTTGAGCGTTTGAGCCGTATGAAGCGAAAGTTTCACGTACGGTTCGTTGGGGGGAAAGCCTCGTGAGGGGCTTACCTACCCGACGCTTGAATATGGAAGGCAATTGGAACGGTGCAGCGGGCAGCAACAAAGACCAATACAACGGCAAGGAGTGGAATGATGATTTTGGGCTGGGGTGGAATGATTATGGGGCGAGGTTTTATGATCCTGCGGTAGCGAGATGGACTACTGTAGATCCATTAGCAGAAGTTTACAGAAGGTGGTCACCATATAATTATGGTAAAGATAATCCTATCAAATTTATTGACCCCGATGGGATGCGAACGTCTCTATTTGATGAGGCAAGGAAGAAAAACGGGGTTGATGTGGATAAGGAGAAGGAAATATCTGAAAAGCTTATTGACTTGAAAGCAACAAATATTGCGGACAATAAAAGTGAGGAAGAAGATCAAACCCCTAACGGATACAGATCTTTTAAACTCACAAATAATGCAAATGGAGATAACAAGGTTGATGAAAAGAATCTTGAAAATGCAATAAATGAGATAAAAGGAACTGATTTGGTAGGTAAAGCAAATGTAGTGGCTTCTATAGGAATTGGTACTTCATATTCAGTAGATATTACAAATATGAATCAAGCAGATGCAATGAAAATAGCTGACCAATCAGAGCAAAAATGGCGAGCAGCTATGAATTTGGTTTATGCTACTGGGAATAAAAAATTAATTGAAGCGTTTCAACCGCAATTTAGCAATGGAGTATATTTCGAGCGTAACGGGGAGAAAAGAATACAATTCATTAAACTCAATCGACAAGATGTTGAAAAAGCCATTTTACTGTATAATAGAATAGAAAACAAGCTTAATTCCATTAACGTAAAACCAACTTTATTTACCTTTGGTTTTACAGGTAATTCATTTATAGCTTATAAATTACCAAAAGCATGAAAAAGATATTAATTTTAAGATTTGTTATAATATCGTTTTTTTTGCAAAACGCTGCTTGGGCAAACTCACAAAATATGAGCTTATTGCCGAGTTATCATGCCAATGTATTAAACAATCGTCAGTCGTCAGAAAGAGAGCTTTTATTATTAACTGTAAAAAATCAAGATATTAAGACACTTGATTCTCTTTTAAAAAGAGGCTTTGATATTAATGAGCCTGACATTTATGGGTATACAATTTTAGCAGAATTAATGAGAACTATTTCTAAATCAGATACAGTATTTATTAATTGCTTGTTAAGCCGAGGTGCTTGTTTAGATTGTGGTAAATATATTTCATATTATATTTTTAAGAATGGGGTAATAAAAGAATATGTTTCCCCTTTAGAAAATGCTATACTAAATAATGATTTATATGATTATGTGTACAGAAAATATGATAACTTAAACAAACCTAATTTATTCAATAGTAGAAAACTTATAGAAGCAGCAATATGGTCTCTTGACTATAAAATTTTTAGTGAAATTTCAAAGTATTATTCCTTTGCTGATATTAATTCTGAGAATGAAGAGGGACAAACTTTAGTGACAGAGCTTGCTAATTCTCTTTATATTCATTATACAGCATTGATGTTCGCTAATAAAGATAGCGAAGTAAAAATGGTTTTAGAAAACAGTAAAAAAATTATTACTTTTTTAGAAAACAAAGGAGCAATACTTACTAAAGCCAATAAAGAAGGTGAAACTTTAAATTCGATATTAAAAAGTCTTAAATTACAATTCTAAAAACCCCGTTCATTTCAGTCTTCAAATGTTCAAAATAAGAACGGGGCTGTTGTGAGAGTAGGGCAATGAGCGCATTTTGTGCCATAAAGCTTAAGGCATGACCGCCCGACCAAACACAAAGTAAAGAACAGAAAAACGTAAAAAAAAGTCCTAAAAGCCATTAAAAATGGATTAAAAAATAAAGAAACCATGATAAAAAAACTAACAACCACGCTGCTATTGCTCACAATAGCAGCCCTCAGCCATGCCCAAAGTGCGAAAAAAGACACCGTAGTGCTATCGGTCTATAACAACAATCAGCGGTTTATGCTCTACCCGATGCCCTTCGGCAAGAACAAGCCCGACAAGGACTTCACCGCCGAAATGGTCATCGTCCTCGATACCATCCAAGTAGAGGAGACCTCCACCCGAGTTGACACATCGGGCAAATACTCCAAGCTGTGGATAACTCGGCGGCAATGCGGCAAACTGCCCACCAATGTCAAAGACAAAGTAGCGATTCTGCACCTCAACAAGGACTGCGACATCAGCACCCAAGTGCTGAACGCCCAAGAGGCAGGGGCTTTAGCGGTGATATTGATACACAGCACTGACAGCCGCGACAGT
>JANPGW010000308.1:0-2925 GCA_031424115.1 Saprospiraceae bacterium
CTGATATCCGAGCCCCAATACAGATAGCCTTTTTCTGCCCTTAAAGAGTCAATGGCTTTATAGCCACAAGCCACTAAACCATACGCCTGCCCGGCTTCCCATAAAAGTTCCCATAAAGCCAAGCCTTTTTTTACGGGGGCGTAGATTTCATACCCCAATTCTCCCACAAAAGTGACCCGCACCAATTGAACCGGAATATCGCCAATTTTAGTTTCTCGCATACTTAAAAATGGCATCGCTTCTGTCGAAAGGTCTTGTTCGGTCAATTTAGCCAACATGTCGCGGGTAGAGGGTCCCCAAATGCCAAAACAAGTCAACTCGGCAGTGACATCTTTCAACACCACTGAGCCGTCGTTGGGTAAATGGTCTCTTAGCCAAGCCATATCGTGGCTGTGCAAAGCCGTTCCGGAAATCATTCGGAACGTATTATCATTGATTTGAGTGATTGTTACATCGCTTTCAATGCCCCCTCGAGGGTTGAGCATTTGGGTATATGTGACATGCCCCGCGCCTTTGTTGATTTTGTTGGAGCATAAATTTTCCAAGAAAGCGACTGCTCCCGACCCCTGAATTTCAATTTTGGAAAAAGAGGATTCGTCATAAATACCGACTTTTTCTCTCGTAGCCACCCCCTCAGTAACGATGGCGGTACTCCAATTTTTACCTGCCCAACCGGTCGGTCTTAAATGTTCGAAAGCAGGATTTTCATTTGAAGCATAATAATTTACCCGTTCCCACCCCGATTTTTCGCCGAAAACGGCCTTGTGTTGTTGATGCCAAGTATAGGCAGAACTGACTTTTAGGGGTCTACCGGCTTGTCTATCATCGCCCGGGTAGCGGATATCGTAATAGGATTCATAGTTTTCAATCACTCTTGCCAATGTATAAGAGGTAGAATTGTATTGTGCCCCAAATCGGCGGACGTCCATTTCCCACAAATCCATCGTCGGCGAACCGTCGAGCAACCAAGCGGCCATTTCTCTGCCAACACCTCCCGCGCCCGCAATGCCATGCGCGCAAAAACCGGCAGCCACATAAAAACCTTTGACGTGAGTAGGCCCCAAACAAAACTCATTATCGGGCGTAAAAGCCTCGGGTCCATTGATGACAGTGCGAATCGGCGCCGATGCCATTGCCGGCACCCGCATGGCTGAATTGATGGAAATTTCTTCCAGTCTTGACCAATCTTCCGGTAATAGTTTTCCATTAAAATCTTGAGGGACGGCATCCAGTAAGTTGTCATTCAAAAAAGCCGGTGCCGATTGCCTTTCATAGCCGCCCATCACCAACCCGGCACCATCTTCCCGATAATACACCAAATGGTCAGGGTCGCGCAAAGTCGGTAATCTCGCATCCTCTTTTGACACATTTCTGAACGCCGACGTTACTAAATATTGGTGACTCATGGGAATAATCGGCACTCGAACGCCCACCATGCGCCCAATCTCCGGCGTATAAAGCCCACACGCTGCCACCACCATTTCCGCTTCTATGATACCTTTATCGGTAGTGATGGATGTGACGCGGTTGTTTTGGGTGTTGATGGCCGTTACGCGCGTTTGTTGGAATATTTTAACCCCCATTCGTCTCGCTTCTTTGGCAAATGAATTGCACAATAAACTGGGGTCTAAATAACCGTCCGTGGGCAAATAGGTAGCCGCTAAAACTTTATCGGTGGACATCAAAGGGAATAAATCCTGTGCTTCTTTTGGTGAAATTTCTACCAAAGGCAAGCCAAAAGTCGTTGCCCAACCTACTTGCCTTTTCAACTCCTGAACCCGTTCGGGCGTACAAGCAAGCCTGATGCCCCCGCATTCCACCCAACCCGGGTCTGTTTCGGGGTCATGGGCTAAATCTCTGTACAATTGCGCACTGTACATCATCATAGACGTCAACGTCACCGACCCTCTGAGTTGCCCGACCAGACCTGCCGAATGAAAAGTTGAACCACTGGTCAGTTCGCTGCGTTCAAGGATAACGACATCCGTTTCACCTTTTAAGGCTAAATGATACGCGATAGATGTACCGGCTACACCGCCACCAATAATGACGATTCTTGTTTTATTTGGTAAATTTGTCATATAGAAATGGTCAATTGTGCTAAATAATAAACTAAGCAGGCGGTTATTTTTAAATAAACGGGCATTCTATTCTTTAATAACTTACTGATTATCAATGTATTATTCCGTCTAAATACTCTATACTCTCTACTAAATGCTTATGAGTGACGAATATTTTTCAATGTGTCGAGATACCGAGAACCTTCCAATTCCGGTAAAACGGAATGCCATTTTTTTAAACCCCATGTTCTGAAATCAAAATCAATTGGCGACACTGCCTCCTGAATTGACGCCCACATCACCCAACCAAAACGGGCAATCATCGACCATGCCCAAGCACGCGCTATTTTTGACGGCTTATGTTGCTGCCAATAGGCATCGCAAAATACAGTAAGTTCAGCATCATTTAAAGCGATTTCACTGGCAAAATTTCCGATTTCAAAAGACGCTTCATTTTGCCCCGCATATTCGTAATCCACAATCCATATTTTATGCCCATCATCCATAAAATTTTCGGCGAGCAAATCATTGTTGCAAGGTACTAATACTTCGGCAGTGGATGCAAGTACTTCTTCCAATTGTAGCACAAGCGGTTCGATGGCTAAATATCCATCCGGAACAAAATAACCCCCTGCCAAAACGGTCTTTAAATATTGTTTTCTGACCGAAGGGAAGTGGAAATTGCCTTGAAAAGGAGACCCCGCGTGGAGTTTTCTCATGGCGTCCGCAATTCTGGGGAGGAGGTTGGGTTCGGTGTGAATGTCTTCCGCGTGTAATGTTCGAGCATTTATCCAACTGACCACCAGCACGTTGTCATGCGGCAAACTATCCACCACCGCCGCTCCGACACCGGCTTGATGCGCTT
>JANPGW010000309.1:0-55178 GCA_031424115.1 Saprospiraceae bacterium
AAATTGATTTTGTCAATATAATCTTTGCCGGTACCCCGCGAGGAAAACTCACTTTCCGAATTGGTAGAAATGTCCGGCGTTAAAATCTCAAAGGGCGCATTGACACCAAAAGAAGGTGATACTACCACTTTAGATTTGTAACCAATATCAAATTGGGTGAGCTCTTCAATTTTTTTACAAGAAGACAATGCCAAAAGAAACACACAAGATGTCAAAATAAAAAAGTTTTTTTTCACGCTTTAAATGTTTTTGTTACAATTTAAATTAAAAAATTAGTTTTTGTTATTCAAAAAAATGGGCAATGCTTGTTTAATTTACAGTTAAAAGTCTATCAAAAACAGTTTGCGACTTTTTTGATAGATGTATTTTTATGTATTATACGAATTTTTAGGTGAATTGGATTTTTGTTTTGAAAAAAAACTCAAAAAGGCGCCGCCACTTCCACTTGCATCACTTCATCAGTAATAGGATGGACAAACTCCAAAAACTCCGCATGGAGATAAAGTCTATCGGATTTTTGACCGTACAAATCATCGCCCGTGATAGGCATATTTAAGCCTTTTGGGTGCGAGGCATGTACGCGCAGTTGATGCGTTCTGCCCGTAATGGGGAAAAAATGAACTTTGGTTTGGTGGTTAAATCTTTGTACAACTTTCCAAGCGGTTTGAGCAGATTTGCCGTATTCATAACAAACCAATTGTCGCGGTCTGTCATCCAAATCAACCCTTAGCGGCAGGTTGATAAACCCTTCATCGGCATCTACAATACCATCCAAAAAAGCAGCGTATCGCTTTTTGATGCGCCGTTTGATGAACTGACTTTGCAGATGTTGGTGTATTTCTTTTGTTTTGGCTATCAACATCAAACCGGATGTGCCCATATCGAGTCGATGAACCACTAAGGGCCCCGTAGCGTCAGGATATAGCGTTTTCATTCTACTCAAAACAGAATCGTCTATGTTTTTACCCGGGACTGAAAAAAAATCATCGGGTTTATTGATGACTAACAAATAGGCATCTTCATACACAATATCGAGACTTTTGCCCATTGCCGGATTAGCGAGCAGAGGGTTTTCATCCATTTCTATACCATCGAGCATGTGCGTCAAAATGGGTTCGCATTTGCTTTTACAAGCCGGATAAAAAAAACCGTGTTTTCTGATTTCGGACGAGGGCGATTTGCCCCACCAAAATTCCGCCATCGCAATGGGTTTCAGATGGTGCAAAAAAGCATATTGCAACAATTTAGGCGCGGCACATTCTCCGGCGCCGGCGGGTGGTTGAATCTTCTCGGAAGTTTGAAAGATATCACAAAGGCTCTTTTTCTTGCCATGTTGATTCAAAAAAGCGTAATGGTCAAAAAGCTGTTGTTGGAGTTGAGCAGATTTGACCTTGCGCTCTTCTTTTAGAGCATTAATGACCTCTAAAATAGGGTTTAATTGTTCCTGAAGGGCGGCAAGGCGGCTATTCCAAATGTTCGTTAAATCTTTATAATGGTACTGATACCCGGTACTTTGTCGTACCAAATCCATATTTAAAAGCTCAAAATCAGCACTCGACAGCGTTTCTGCGGCATGTTTGCGGCGTTGGTCTCGGGCTATTTTCGCTTTTTTAAGTTCTTGTTTGAATTGATTCAGTTGTTCGGTAGCTTGTTCAGACTGATTTCGTAATTGTGTTTGGAGGGCAACAAAACCCGGCTCAATTTCTAATGCGTCAATCTGCTCGTTGATTTTTGAGATAACTTTTTCTTCTGTTCTAAAAAAACCGTCTTCTTCTAAAATGTCAAAAACGGGCGGCACAAAAAGCGCATGGTGATTACCACCGGCTAATTTACCCGAAAAAGCAGCTAAATAGCCTAATTCCTGGTGTTGGTTTTGAACGACTAAAACCCCGAACATCTTGCCAATGCCGACATTATCATTATCCAAACCAAAGTCATGCAACCAGTCCGTTTGTCCATCGATATAATCTTGTAATTCCGCCGCCGCCAGTCGGCTCAAGGCATGAGGCTCATAATAAAAAGGAAAAGTGAATCGCTCAGGCAATGAATATCCCTCGATGGATTGTTGGAACGGGATAAAACAGTTGATTAAATTGGTTTCTTTTATGGTTAATTGTCTGTCAATATCAGTCATTTAAAATAATTCTGTTTTGTTTTTTATCTTGCCTAATACTCTTTTTTTTTGTAAAAAATGTAGAAAAAATGGTTAACTCAAATTCTTACAGAGCCAGAAGAAATCATAGATTTTCCTCTATTCGATATGTCAATAACCCTTACAAGTATTTATGAAGATATTGTATTTGCAGAAAGTCAAAGTGATAGTCGAAAACATCCATAAGTACAATACAGCAGCGAAGGTTAATAACACCACTTTCTTGACCCTATAAAGGATTTTGAGAGAATAATACTATTTTTGAGCCCCCCTCAGTATGATGACATACTGAGAGGGGCTATTTTTCAAAAAAAAATCAATTAAGCACCCACCCCATGGCAGTTTTTATACTTCTTGCCACTGCCACAAGGGCAAAGGTCATTCCGTCCCACTTTCGGGTCATTTCTGACGATGGTCAATTGGCGTTGAGGCTCCCGTCCGGCGGCAGCAGCAGCTTCTCTGACCGCTCTGCGTTCAGATTCCACTTGCTCCATCGCTTTGTTGGTTCTACCGAAATCGGTGCGCTGTGGGCGCGCTTCTTTAATAGATTCCTCTTGCTGAATCAACAACATGCCTTTTGACAAATAAGACGTCACTTGCTGATTCACACGAGCAATAAAGCCCTCAAACATATTATATGCTTCCACTTTATAAATCACCAATGGGTCTTTTTGCTCAAATGACGCTCCTTGAACAGATTCTTTCAGTTCGTCCATATTGCGCAAATGCTCTTTCCATTCGTCGTCAATGATAGCCAAAGTAATTGCTTTTTCGATGTCGCGCCAGATGGATTTGCCTTTCGATTTGACAGCTTCTTCGAGATTGGCAGAAATGCCCAATTGGCGCGCCCGACCATCTGAAAAAGGCACAGCGATATTTTTATACCGATGTCCCTCGTGTTCCAAAACTTGTTGACAAATCGGGAAAAGAATACCAGTAACTTTTTGACCTTTTTCAAGATAAAATTCTAAAAATTGGTCATGGTATTTCTGCGTTAAATCGTTGACGTTCATCGATTTAAACTCTTGGTCAGAAATTTCAGGATCAAAACCCAAAATTTCCCAAGAAGTGCGTTTGAAAATATCATAGCTGCCGGTTGCCTTTGTTTCATCCACTAAATTATGCGACATTGAGGTGAACATATTATTCAAATCTACCGCTAAACGCTCACCACTAAGGGCATTGTAACGCTTTTTATAGATAGCTTCACGCTGAATGTTCATAACGTCGTCATACTCCAAAAGGCGTTTACGAATGCCAAAGTTGTTTTCCTCCACCTTCTTTTGGGCGCGTTCAATGGATTTTGTGACCATCGAGTGCTGAATAATATCACCCTCTTTGTGACCCATTTTATCCATCAATCCGGCGATGCGCTCAGATTGGAAAAGGCGCATCAACTCATCTTCCAACGATATGAAAAACTGCGATGAACCCGGGTCACCTTGACGACCGGCACGACCCCGCAACTGTCTGTCAACGCGGCGCGAATCGTGGCGTTCGGAACCGACAATCGCTAAACCGCCTACTTCTTTGACGCCTTTTCCGAGTTTAATGTCCGTACCACGACCTGCCATATTCGTCGCTATCGTTACAGCGCCTGCCTGACCCGCTCCTGCCACTACTTCTGCCTCACGCTGATGCTGCTTAGCATTCAAAACTTCGTGGTTAACGCCTCTCAGTTTCAACATGCGAGACAGAATCTCGGATTTTTCAACCGACTTGGTACCGACAAGCACCGGACGACCCGCATCGCGCAAACGCACGATTTCGTCAGCCATGGCATTTAGTTTCTCACGCTCGGTTTTGAACACCAAATCTTCTTCGTCTTTACGAGTAATGGCTCTATTTGTCGGGATAACCACCACGTCGAGTTTATAAATCTGCCAAAGTTCACTGGCCTCCGTTTCAGCTGTACCGGTCATACCGCACAACTTATGATACATACGGAAGTAATTTTGAAGCGTAACCGTCGCATAAGTCTGGGTTGTTTCGCCAATTTTGACGTTTTCTTTCGCTTCCAAAGCTTGATGCAAACCGTCGGAATAACGGCGTCCTTCCATCACACGACCCGTTTGCTCATCCACAATTTTCACTTCCCCCTCAACAATGATATATTCAATGTCTTTTTCAAACATCGTATAAGCTTTCAAAAGTTGATTGATAGAGTGTAAACGCTGGGATTTGATTGAAAAATCTTGAGCCAATGTTTCTTTACGGCTGTGTTTATCTTCTTTAGCAACCGTCGTATCGGATTCAATCGCCATCATCTCCTCTGCAATATCCGGCAAAGTAAAAAAGTTAGAATCGCCATGACTTTGTGCCAAAAACTCTGCCCCTCTTTCCGACAACTCAACGTTTCTATTTTTCTCATCAATATGGAAAAGTAAAGGTTCATCCACCAACGGCATGCGCTTCGATTGTTCCTGCATATAGTGATTCTCCGTTTTTTGTAAAATCACTTTCACCCCTTCTTCACTCAAAAACTTGATTAAAGGACGGCTTTTAGGCAAGGCTCTGTGTGCTCTCAAAAGTGCCAAACCGCCTTGTCCCTCTTCAAACCCGACATTGCCATCCGCTATGAGTTTTTTAGCTTCGTTCAAAAACTTGTTAGCTAATTTGCGTTGCTCGTCCAGCAACCGCTCAACCTCAGGACGCAAAGCCAAATATTCCTGCGCATCTTGGTCGGCTGTAACGGGCCCTGAAATTATCAAAGGTGTACGAGCATCATCAATCAATACGGAGTCAACCTCATCCACCATTGCGAAATGATGTTTGCGTTGCACCAATTCTTCGGGTGTATGCACCATATTATCGCGCAGATAATCAAAACCAAATTCGTTATTGGTACCATACGTGATATCGCATAAATACGCATTCCGACGCGCCGGCGTGTGGGGCTGATATTTATCAATACAATCTACTGTCAAAAATAAAAACTCAAAAATGGGTCCGTTCCACTCAGCGTCACGACGTGCTAAATAATCATTCACTGTCACAACATGTACACCTTGACCAGACAGACCATTCAAATAAGAAGGTAAAGTTGACACGAGCGTTTTACCTTCACCCGTTGCCATTTCAGCTACTTTACCATCGTGTAATACCATACCGCCAATCAACTGCACATCGTAGTGAATCATATTCCAAGTCACTTCGCCACCGGCTGCAAGCCAAGTGTTTTTCCAAATGGCTTTATCGCCTTCAATCGTAATGAATGTTTTGCCTTTGGCAGCCAGCATACGGTCGTGTTCAGTAGCCGTCACCTCCAATGTCGCATTTTCAGTAAAACGTTTAGCCGTTTGTTTAACCACGGCGAAAGCCTCAGGAAGCAATTCTTTCAATATGATCTCAAGCTGTTCATTGCGTTCTTTGCGCAAGGCATCCACGTCTTTGAACAACAATTCTTTCTGATCCAAATCTTCTTCATTGATGGCTTGTTCGTTGACTTCATTGATTTGAGCATCAATTTCGCTCAAAAAATCACTGATTCGTTGGCGAAATTCAAGCGTTTTACCGCGCAAATCATCATTCGAAAGATTGTGATATTCTGCATAATACCGGTTGATTTCATCAACATAGGGCTGGTATAAAGCATTATCTTTATCAGATTTTGAACCGCCAAACAATTTTTTAATAAATCCTAACATGATTTTTTTATTTTTAATAAGCCCAAAAGCTGTCAGACGCTTTACGGCAGCATTTGACACCTCTTCTGAGAGCTTGAATGATTGATTTTATTTTTGTAAACGAGTGCTTATACTGAGGGGGTATAAATTTTCCAATACGCCCTTGCGAAGGTTTTGAACCCTCGTAAGGGTGTATTGAAAAAAATGACATTCTGACGCCCCGATTTAGGCATTATATTCCTCAATAATTTTAGGCGGTATATCTTTTCTAAAATTAACGTCAATCGGTTTTGAGGTGTAAAAACCGATGAAAGAATCACTTATTTTAGAATTGTGGAAAGCTGTTGAAAAAGGCGTGATACTCACATCCTTTTGAAAAGGATATATTTTATAGACTTTATCTTGTAAAACACGAGATTCTTTAGGACATTCAATGACCAAACGGGAGCCAATATAATCGCTATTCTGCCCGAACGCTTGTGGCGAGCAGATGAGACATAATCCCAAAATAGCTATAAAATTGACTTCTTTCATTTATTTTTAATTCTTCAAACGCTCTAAACGATTGTCTTATTTTAAAAGACGCGCAAAGATACGCAATTTGGCTGAATTATGCACGCGCTCTTTAACTGCACAATCTGTTCCAAAGATGGTTTTATGACAGTTTGGCATATTAAAATTGATAAATAGCCGTTTTGACATTTCGGATGTTTATTTTTTATAATTTTGAGGCGTGGGAATAATTGGAATTAGGAATTAGGAATTAGGAATTAGGAATTAGGAATTTATTTAAAGTATTGTTAATCATATCTATTATTTTAGTCCAATTTCTGAGTGAAATTTGAAAAAGTCTGTATCAGAATAAAATCAAAACAGTTTTTTATGAAAGTCTTAAATGGTTTAATCTTACTTGTTTTATGTACTTTAATCAGCAGTTGCAGTGGTAAAAAAGACGTTCGGGATTATTATTTTCCGCTCAAAGCCCTTAGAGAGCAGCCCAAAGTGTATGAATATGACTACAAATTGAAAGATACAACTTTTAAAATGTATTGGTACTACCAAACTGTTGTGCAAAAAGATTCCATTTATTTTGTCGGTACGTGCTATAACGAAGCTTTTCAACAAATGCTCCTCGTCCGCGAACAACAGTTTTCAAATGGCATGAAACTCAAAGATTTATTTTATTTTGGAACGGATTCAGCAGGTTTAGCGGCACGATCGAGAGCTACTATTGAAGGGGGCGCCGTTTTCCCTTTTCAAGTAAAGGATGACAAAGGTGTTTTTATCAATATTATCAAATACAATGACCCGAAAGATTCAACGATTGAAACAACTCTGACGCGCAATCGCCGTTTTATCAAAAACACGTCCTATGTCTATAAAAATAAAAATTATGATGCCGTGGAGTTTGAAATGAAAGAAGAACAATCGGAAAAGGACTTGAAAAAAGGTGGTTTTGCGCACATTTATACGATTCAGGAGATTTACGCCAAAGACTTGGGGCTTGTTTTTACAAAAAGAGAAATAACAGCGGGGAATTTTATGGAAATGACACTTGTAGATATTTATACCATGCAGGATTTAGAAGCTAAATTTAAGGCAAACCAAGGGGCTAAATTGCCACAATAAAGTCTTTTCTCTGTAAAATTTGAGATTAATCATCACATATAATGAACAATTTTAAAGGCATTTTGCGTTTTTAAAACATCTATACTAAGCAGATTTTGAATTGAATATGAAATTTTTACAGATAATCCTTTTTCTCCTTTTTAGCATTAATATTCTGAATGCACAAATTGCTGCTCCCAACCTGCGGTGTGTAAAACGGGACACATTAATTTGGGACAACCCGTCGGTAAGTTGCGGAACGGTGAATAGTTATTTGATATATGCCGCCAGAAATATTAATGGGCCTTATCAAGTGTTGGCGACCATCACCAACACGGCTCAAACCCGCTATTTTCATGACAATACTGAGGGGGGTAACTGGTACTACTATATGGAGACAAATGCGGCTTGTACAGGGCAATCTCGCCGACAATCCGATACATTGGATAATCAATTGCCTTCTTTGACTGCAGTTGTGACCCTGAATGTGGTCGATAATAAAACAGTGGAAGTGCGTTGGCGCAAAAATCCGACGCCTGAGGTGATAGGCTATATTGTCTATAAAAAAACCAATTCTGGATTAGTACCCATTGCCAATGTCACAAATCGTGATTCAATTCGATATATTGATTCGAACGCTTCACCGGATACTAAAAATGAAGAATATCAAGTTTTAGCGGTTGACGGTTGTGGCAATACCAGTCTTTTTGATGTCAATCACCAGACTATTTTGGTAAAAGCCACTCAAAGTAAATGCAATCAAAGCATCACTTTGAATTGGAATTTGTATAAAAATTGGTCCAATCCAATAGCCAAACAAGAGGTTTGGGTCGGTGTGGCGGGGCGAAATCCAACCCTGTATACGGCTCTGGGAGCCAAGGACACATCCGTTATTTATAAAAATGCAAAAGATAAAACACGATACACTTTTTACATAAAAGCCATCGAATCAGTGTCTAATATTTCGTCGAAATCGAATGAAATAATCATAATCGGGGATATTACAGAACCGGTCAGAACGTTAGTGCTCAAAAATTTATCCGTCAATAATAACAACCAAATAGAAATAAACTGGCTTTGGAATGAAACGGCTCGGATTGATACGGTTGAAATATTGCAGAAAGGCACTAACGCCCAATATAGTACAATATACCGTTACAAACCCGCTTATCCCATTGATGACCAAGGTTTTTATACCGATACCCGTTCAAAACCCAATTTAAGCCCCTTATCTTACATCATCAAAACTACCGACGAATGTAAAGCGAAAGTCAATTCTAACGCTGCTACAACGGTGCTTCTGACAGGCCTTACAGCCAAAAATGGTCAAAATGCATTAAAGTGGACATCTTTTGAGATGCAAGGCGCCGTTGTAACAGGCTATCAAATCATCCGAATCGTGAATGGAGCGCCTACGGAATTGGGCAACCCGATTGATACTTCCGCCCCACGGGAGTATTTAGATGTTTCAACGTTGGGTGAAAAAAATATTTGTTATCGGGTAGGTGCCAACTACCGCTATAAATTACCGGATGGCAGCGAAGAAACGGCTACCTCCTATTCCAATACCATTTGTCTGTCTCAATTTTCCAATGTTTGGATTCCCAATGCGTTCACACCGGGTGGTAACAACCCGATTTTCAGACCTGTTTTTACATTTTCGGAAAACATCACAGACTACAAAATGGTCATTTTTGACCGTTGGGGCGGCATTATTTTCAGTACTGAAACCCCCTCTGAAGGTTGGGAAGGCAAACGCAATGGAAATGACCTCCCCCAAGGAACGTATTCCTATATCATTAGAGTGACACAAGCCGGTGGAAAATTAGTGGAATCTAAAGGCGTGTTGATGCTTATCAGATAATCATTTTTTCACAATATCACCGCTACCTGTCACCCGAGACTTAACTGATGGGTTGCCAGAGTAGTGTATGTCTCCACTGCCCACAATGTTGGCATCCAAATTTGTCTCTGCTTGACAGTCAATATTACCCGAACCCACCACATCGGCTTTAGTCTGCTTTGATTTCAAGCCTGCCGCCTCAATATCACCACTGCCGCTCACTTGCAAATCAGACGATTCAGCCGTCCCACTGATTGCCAAATTACCGCTACCTGTTATATCGGCTTTCAAAGAATTGTAGGTTGCATCTTTAATGTTTACTTCACCACTACCCGCCAGTATAATCGCCAAATTTTGACCTTTAAAAGCATTTTCGGCAACCATATTACCACTGCCATACAACCCAATTGACTCAAAAACGGGTGCTTGAATGCGCACAATCAACTTATCGTAGTTCACGTTGCCCGTATTTTTCTTGAAATATATCTTTAAAACGCCATCGTCCACGTAGGTTTCAAGCAATTCAGCCACATTGGCTTGTGTTTCAACAACTACTTTGAAATCCGAGCCTTGCGTCATATAAACATCTCCCGAAACACCTAAGTCAACCCCTTTGAAACCTGTCACTGCCCGTGTTTCAGTCGTCACAGGGCCTGTACCTTTTACACCCTTAAATATTTTTTTGCACGCAAAAAATATCATGAAAGCGGCTGCAATTATTAGAATATCTCTTTTCATCTTGCTTTATTTTATTTGTTATTTAATTTCATTCGTTTTGTATATGACAAGAACAAGTGTAATTAGGTTACAAGGTGTTTAATAAAATTGTAAAAGAAGTGGTATTTATGAGGAAGCGGTGCTGCGCACTTTCTTTTTTGAGCCACCAATTAACGAATTTTACTAATCTGCGTGTTGACAGTGCTTCGCACTTTTTCTTTGAGCCACGAATTGACGGATTTTCACTAATCTGCGTGTTGACAATGATTAGCACTTTTTTGTACCAAGCGATAAACTTGCATTTGGGCACACAGGAAGGTTGGTTGCTGAATACTATACTGAACATAATGCGAAGCATGTCAACACCCAGATTAGCAAAATTCGTTAATTCGTGGCTCAAAAAAAAACATAGTGCGAAGCACTCGCAGCACCTAAAACTATCTGCCGATAGGCAGGTTCGTGTCTAAAAAAATGTGCGCAGCACCCAATCATTCAATTTTTTAAAAATCCCACACTTTTCATAAAAATTTGTAATTTTATGTTTTAAACAAAATCGTTTAATTTCAGAAAAAACAAAACATGGAATTATACTATCTCTTAGCGGGTGTGATATTGGGGGCAATTGTAGCGGGTTTAATTGTGTACAACCGTTTTCTTTCGGGAGGCGCGTATATCTCAACGCATAGACTCAATGAAAAATATGTGTTGAAAGAACTTTTAGCAGATGCCCAACATCAATTAAGCCTTTTGAAAAAAGAAACCGATGATAAAACATTGACAATCATTGAGTTAAATAAAGAATTGTCATCGCAAGAACAAATCAATTGTAATCTTGATGAAAAATTGAATTCTCAGAAAGAAGAAGTCACCCAATTGCAACAACGGTTTCAAACGGAATTTGAGAACATTGCCAACCGGCTATTGGAAGAAAAAAGTCAACGATTCACCCATCAAAACCAACAACAACTCAACGATATATTGAACCCTTTGCGCGATAAAATAAAGGATTTTGAGGTCAATATTGAACGCAAATATTTGGATGAAACCAATCAACGCACGACACTCAAAGTCGAAATTGATAATCTGGTGATACTCAATCGCCAACTCAGCCAAGATGCGAACAACCTCGTCGCTGCCTTGCGGGGCGATTCAAAAACTCAAGGCGATTGGGGTGAAATCCAACTCGAGATGTTGCTCGAAAAGTCGGGACTACTGAGGGGGGTGCATTTTTACATTCAATCCACTTTCAACGACCACAATGGGCAACAAAAACGCCCTGATTTTATCATACAACTCCCTGAAAACAAACAAGTTATCATTGACTCAAAAGTGTCATTGACCGCTTACGAACAATTTTTTAATTCAGAAGATTCTACCTTAAAACCTCGGTTTTTAAAAGCCCACATAGAGAGTATGAAAAATCACATCCGCGGGTTGAGTGAAAAAAATTACGCCGGATTGTATCAAATCAATTCGCCGGATTATGTCATCATGTTTGTGCCTATCGAACCGGCGTTGTCCGTTGCTTTGCAAGAGGATTCTAAACTATTCACCGATGCGCTGGAACGCAATGTGGTCATTGTGAGTGTTTCCACGCTTTTAGCTACCATGCGAACTGTCTCTTTTATTTGGAAACAAGAAAATCAGAAACGAAATGTTTTAGAAATCGCGCGACAAAGCGGTATGTTATACGATAAATTTGTGGCATTTGTGGACGACTTGAAACAAATTGGTCAACGCTTGGATATGGCTCAAAATGCCTATCATGATGCTATGAACAAGTTGAATGATTCGAAAAAATATGGCGACACGCTCATTGGTAGGTCAGAAAAAATCCGAGAATTGGGTGCCAAAGCTACCAAACAATTGCCGAAAGAGCTTTTGGAATCGGGGTGTGATTGAGGGGATGGGGAGTTAAAAAAACCTTCGTATACACTTGGCCCGCTCCGACCTTAGAACTTTTCAATAATAGGTTTATATAAAATTCTACTTTTTCAAAAAATGTTAATTCCTTCAACACGTTGAAAAATTTAACGTTAATTTTTTCAATACATTGACAAAATTAATGAAACTTACTTAATTTTGATGAAAAATAGGAAACATGAATATTAACCGAGCTATCGAAAAAACGCTACTTGAGCGATTAATTCCCAATAAGGTTAATCTTATTTTTGGTACAAGGCGTGTAGGAAAGACTTTTCTTCTAAAAAAAATACTTTCAACTATTGGATTTAAAACCTTGTTTTTACAAGGCGAAGATGCTGATACACAACGACTTTTCGCTGAAAGAAGCATTGCTAATTATCAAAGAATATTGCAAAATATTGAACTTTTGGTAATTGATGAAGCCCAAGCAGTTCCTGAAATTGGCAAAATTTTAAAACTCATTATTGATAATATTGAAGGAATTCGAGTGATTGTAACGGGTTCTTCGGCTTTTGATTTGGCGAATCTTTCAGGTGAGCCACTTACAGGAAGGGCGTTTTTTCATGAATTGTATCCAATTTCACAACATGAATTAATGGAACAAGAAAATGCTTTGCAAACCAGTCAAAATCTGGAAGATAGATTGATTTATGGCGGCTATCCTGAACTATGGAATTTGCCTTTTGGAGTAACCAAAGCTGAGTATTTGAAGGAGTTGCTAAACACTTATTTGCTAAAAGATATTATTTCTTTTGAAGGAATCAGAAACAGTTCAAAAATTAGAGATTTGCTAAGGTTGATTGCTTTTCAGATAGGCAAAGAGGTTTCGTTAGAAGGACTCAGCAAGCAGTTACAACTTAGCAGAAATACTGTTGAAAAATACCTTGATTTATGCAGTAAAGTATTTGTTTTGAAGAAAATTTAAGCATTTAGCGGAAATTTAAGAAAAGAAATTAGTAAAAGTTCCCGCTGGTATTTTTGGGATTTGGGCGTCAGAAATGCCTTAATCAATGATTTCAGACCTCTTGCATTAAGAAATGACAAAGGCGAATTGTGGGAAAATTATTTGATTTCTGAAAGACTTAAATACTTGAAATACAATAAAAGTTTAGCTGAAACCTATTTTTGGCGCACATACGACCAGCAAGAAATTGACTGGCTTGAGCATGAAAATGGGCTAATTTCGGCGTATGAATTTAAGTGGAAAGAAACCAATGTAAAAATTCCAAAAGCATTTTCTACAACTTATCCCGAAGCCACTTTTTCTGTTATCAATCAAGACAATTATTTGTCTTTTATTACTGCTTAAACATGCACATAATTCCTCACTGCCGTTGTGTGCCTAATATTACTAACCGTATAAAGAAAAATGGTTTTAGCTGTATCAGAAAAAATAATTATTGGTATTTTCATAGATTGAGTTATTGTTTTATAGTTTGTGAACTAAATTCACCTTTTTCTTGATTTGCGAATTTACCTGCAAACCTCAAATTTCGATATACATATTATTAATGAACAAATAATAAGTTGGTTGTTTCGTCTTTAACACATCCCGAGTGCTCGGGATGTGTTAAATTGAAAATACATAAGTTATTTTTTAAGCGTTACTAAGAAAGGTCAGAATCATCATTAGAATGCATTCTGACCTTTCTGCGAGTGGCTTTTTTAATTGAGTCTGCCCTTTTTTCACGTTTGCGGGCTTCGATTACTGAGGGGGGTGTTTTTAGGATTTTACGCGGCTTTTCTACAATTAAGGATTTTTCAATCAACTTAATGATTTTTTTTTCAGCTAAGGCTTTGTTTCCCAATTGTGTGCGTTCCGTCTGATTGACGACTTGCAAGAAGCTTTCTTTGCTGATGTTGTTTTCTAACTTGCTGAAAATCAATGCTTTTTCGGTATCGGTAAATACCTGCGAAGCTTGGATATCCCAGATAATTTCCACTTTCGTTTCTACTTTATTGACATTTTGTCCGCCGCTGCCGCCGCTGCGGGCTGTTCGGTACTGAAATTCCCGTTTTAATAATTCGATGTTCATTGTTTAATTCTGATGTAAAAAAAAGGGTTGTATTCTGATTTATGTGGGTAAATATAGATATCTACCTAATTCTTTTAGGCGGAACAAGTTCCTTATTAGATTTTATTTTTTGTAGGCAGAACACGTTCCGCACTACTCAAACTTAATTTTAATAATATTAGTTCGATATCGATGAAAAATAATGGGCTCAATTTTTTACCTTTAAAATCAAAATGAAAAGCAACTAAAATCTCTAAAGATTGTTAGAATTGTAATTTAAAACCTACCAATTTATGAAACAGAAAAGAGCCATTGTATGGTTTCGGAATGATTTGAGGTTACACGACAACGAAGCATTGTTAGAAGCCATAAACTACGCTGATGAAATAATGCCCGTTTATGTTTTTGACGAACGTGTTTTTAAAGGAAAAACGTCTTTTGGCTTTTCTAAAACAGGTAAATTACGAGCACAATTCGTTATTGAAAGTATTCATAATTTACGTGAAAATCTCCGAAAACTGGGTGTTGAATTGATAGTCCGGATCGGAAAACCGGAAGATATTCTCTTTGAATTGGCTCAGAATGTCAAATCCTCATGGATTATCTGTAATCGCGAACGGACGCCTGAAGAACTATTCGTGCAGGACAGTTTAGAAGGTAAACTTTGGAAAATCGGTCAAGAAATCCGATACACCCGAGGTAAAATGCTCTACCACACGGGAGATTTGCCTTTTCCGGTCACTCAAACGCCTGATTCTTTCACCGCTTATCGAAAAGAAGTGGAGCGCATCACGCCAGTTCGAGAACCGCTGCCAACGCCCACAAATATTACCCCCCTCAGTATGACACCAGTTAAAATTGAGTCGGGTGATATACCCAGTATCGAAGATTTCGGTCACGACACTTTTACGCCGGATGAACGCGCTGTTATTGCATTCAAAGGTGGTGAAACGGAAGGTTTGAACCGGTTAAAATATTACCTGTGGGATACGAATTTAGTAAAAAACTACGAAGAAACCCGTAACGGCATGATGGGGGGCGATTATTCCTCCAAATTTTCTGCTTACTTGGCGCAAGGTTGTTTGTCACCAAAAATGATTTATCATGAATTAAAAAAGTATGAAGCCGAACGAGGAGAAAATAAGAGTACATATTGGCTTTTTTTTGAATTACTATGGCGCGATTTTTTTCGGCTTATTGGCAAAAAATACGAAGAAAAAATATTTCAAATCGGTGGCTTATTAGGAAAACCGGATAAAAGATGGACTAATGACGAACGCCTACTCAAAATCTGGGCAGAAGGAGAAACGGGCATTCCTTTTATTGATGCCAATATGAGAGAACTACGATTGACCGGTTTTATGAGTAATAGAGGTCGTCAAAATGTCGCCAGTTTTTTGACCAAAGATTTATTGGTGAATTGGATAATGGGTGCCGAATGGTTTGAAAGTAACCTGATAGATTATGACCCATGCAGCAATTATGGCAATTGGCTTTATATAGCCGGAGTGGGCAATGACCCGCGAGAAAATCGGTATTTTAATATCATTACTCAAGCACAACGCTATGACCCGCAAGGTGAATATGTGAAATTATGGATTCCGGAATTGAAAAATGTACCGATTGAAAAAATTCATCGCCCCGATACTCTCAGCATTGATGAACAAGTGCGGTATGGTGTCAAATTGGGTTTTCAATATCCCAAACCCATGTTTTCAACTACAAAATGGGCTTAAAAATACTTTTATTGATAATCATCACATAAACAGCGGCTGATTTTATCTTTTTGCAAAAAAGGGAAATCAAAAGCTAAGATAGCCGCTTTTGACGATTTGTTTTTATTGCGATAAATATCTTTTAGTTGTATCGTATCCCCTTTTTCGTCGATAATTTGCAATTGGTATCTGATAGTGACTGCTGTTCCTATGGGAGCATAGTAATACACCCGCCAAGCATCCGCTTCTTTAAGACCCAGACAACCGTTAGAATATGCTTTGCCTAATGTCACCGGATTGGTAGTGGGGTGAATCATCTGACCATATCGTTCGCCATTGATTTGAGTCTCCAACCATGGGATGCGGGGCAAAAGGCTATAAACACTGTCATCTCTAAAGGTTTTGGTGTAGCGTTTATTATCAACAGGATTTATCAAAACAGGGTTTCGGTCAACATCCACAATTTTACCTTTACCGGTTTTGGTTCTCAAATCCGTCATTTTACCTGACATAGCCAAAAATTTTACTTTGTTTTGACCTACACGAATAGGGAAAGTATAAAGTAGTGTATCCCCTTCGAAAATCCGCATTTTGTATTCCGGAATATTAACATCAATGCGGGTCGCCGCCATCTTTTTTTTCAAAGAATCAACCATCATAGAGTCCGGAATGGCTAACGAGTCACCTTGTCTCAATATCGTCATCGCTTTTTGATCATAGCTGAAAATGCCTTTTTCTTTGAGGCGATAATAGTCTGTATTTTCTAACGAGTCTATCAGCCAAGGATTGGCGCGCACTATCAAATGTTCAGAAACTGTATAGGGTAAAAGGAGATTGATGTTTTTCGTCAAACTGTCCATAAAATCGAGGTACCAACGCATCGGCACATCATGATTGACCACATAAAAAAAGTGCGTTTTTGGTTCCCCATTCACCACAGAAGTCTGTAAAAGGATAGCATTCGATTGCGCTGAAGTCTTGTTTTTTTTACACCCTCCTCCCATAAAAACCGCTAAAAGACAGAAAACATACCCATAAACACGTAGTTGACGCACCATATTTTTTACTTTTCAATTTGTGACTCCCCCGTAGAAAATCATATTTTAGACGAAATTAAGGCATTTATCACGCATTGTATTGTTTTTCGCAATACTTTTACGCCCATAAAATTAACGCATTATGGCAGAAGATTTAAATATTGTTCAAGGTACAAAAGAAGAGCTTTATGAATCTCTTATTCCACAAATAAAAGGTTTAATTGAGGGTGAAACGGATTTAATTGCTAATCTTGCGAATGTGGTAGCCGCCCTCAAAGAACAATTCGGCTGGTTTTGGGTGGGTTTTTATTGGGTTAAAGACGGTCAATTGGTATTAGCTCCGTTTCAGGGGCCCGTGGCGTGTACGCGTATTCACAAAGGGAAAGGTGTTTGTGGCACAGCTTGGGTAAAAGCCGAAACTATCATTGTGCCTGATGTGGAGGCTTTTCCGGGGCATATTGCTTGCAACAGCTTATCGAAATCAGAAATTGTCATACCCGTCATCCGAAATGGTGAGGTATTGGGCGTGTTAGATGTGGACAGTTCTGAACTGAATGAATTTGACGCAGTGGATAAATGGTATCTGGAGAAAATAATTGAGATGATGTCGTTTTAGTTGGTTTTGAGTTTTGAGTTTTAGGTTTTGAGTTCACGCGACCTGTAAACCCAAAACTCGAGCTCAAAACCGCTTAGAAATCCGATTGCCCACTCCCCGTTGCATTCGGCTTCTATGACGCCGAACTGCATCGCCGCTTTCATCAAAAATAGCTTCCAACTTAGCGGCATGTTTGGTAGCTCGACCATGTACGCGGGCACGCCAATTGCGCCAATTGCGCGGATGCATTTGTTGTTTCATTACCTCAATGACTTCCGCCTCTGACAATCCGAATTGGGCTTTGATGGCATCGAAAGGCGTTCTATCCTCCCACCCCATTTCCACGATGCGGTCAATTTGGGTTTGGGAGAGTTTGTATTTTTCGATAATTTTCATGAAAAAGCGATTTAAATGTGGCTATAGTGAGGAAATAGATTTGAGTGATTGACAAATTTTAAACAGCAAAACTAAAATTTAGTTGATAATTACGCCTAAAATAAAAATACTCAAAAATATTGTCATAAGTATTCTTGTTGACTTGATACTGAGGGGTATTATTTTATAACTTCAAAAGGTCAGAACCATCACTCGCCCCTTTTTTCCGAAATTGAGAAGCCTCCCACCGAGTATTTCGATGAAGAGGCCATCCCAAAAACCAATATCTTTAATCTGAAAGCAGATTGTTAATTTCTATATCGCTTAGACCCGCGCTCAATTTTCTTTTCGGGTTTCTTAATTTCGATACCCAAAGTCACTTCATGAGCTGTTCTATTATACGCTTTGAATTCTGATAATGAACTGTTGTAAGAATAATAAATCTGGAAACCAGGTTGCTTAGTCCCGACAAACAAACCAATCTGACCGCTACTGCCCGGACGAACCGTGAAACCGGTCACCAGTTTATCCTCTAAAGCATTGACTTTGACGTTCAAATCTACTTCAAAAGGTGCTTGATACACTTTTCGAATTTGAAGGGATGGCTCAAGCGTTAATTGATTTTTTTTGATGCGGTAACCACCCATAAAAATGAATTGACGCAAAAAAGTCCGCTGACTTTTTATAGGATCAACATCACCAAGGCGAGCGCGAATAAGATTAGGCGTAGATGCTGACAGGATAATTTTTTCATCAATCAATACAGTGCCGCCAAAAGAAGCATCAAAAAAGGTCGTTCCTTTTATCCTTTCCATCACCAGCGGGTCGTTTCTGTCCACGAGTGGATTGGCGTCCAAATCATTGATAGAAGCATCCATTTTGCTTTTATGAAACTCAGTCGAAAAACCGATACTCCATTTGACGCCTTTACCCACATAGCGGTAAGCATAGTTGAGTTGACCCCGCAAACGGTTCATGACCCCGAATTTTTCGGATAACAGCAAGCCGCCTAATCCAACTTTTTCATTTACGGGTAAATCCATTGTGAGAGCGTACGTTTTTGGGGCCCCTTCGAAGCCCGCCCATTGCGACCGCAAATGCCCAAAAATTTGAACATTCTCGTTAAAACCGGCAAAAGCCGGGTTAATAAGCATGGGGTTAAAAAGGTAATGGCTGAAAATCGCCTCATCTTGTGCATGAGCAGAAAATGAAAGGGTTGCAGCAAGGACTATTGAAGTTAATATTTTTTTCATCTTTAAAATATTTTTGATTTTTGAGAAAGAAAGATTATTGTTGTCTTAAAATGGAAATGGTGTTCTTCTCAACTTTTTCAATACCATTCGGCTGCAAAGCACGAAGGATATACATGTAAACGCCTTCAGGAAGTTCTTTTCCATTTTTGCCATCTTTTTCATTGCCTTCCCATTGATCCAAATAGTCATTGTTTTCGTAAACTAATTGGCCCCAGCGGCTATATACGCGCAATTGAACATTTTTATAATCACATCTTTGAATAGCAAACTTATCATTTTTGCCGTCTTCATTAGGTGTGAGTACACCGGGACCTTTCAAACAAAATTCTTGACATTCTGCGGTGCCGATACCCGGGTCGGTTGTACAACCAAATTTATCTTTTACAATCACAAAGAATTTGTCAAGCGATTTTAAGCCGCCAATTTTAGCCGTGGTATCGCCTTTGGCAGTTGACCACTGGTAAGAATAAGGAGTAACACCACCGGTTGCACTGGCAACAAGGGCACAATCCTGAATATTCGGTATAATCAAAACTTTAATTTCTTGAGGCGCACTCATGATAAAATTAGCTACGCACGTTCTACCGTTAGCACCCACTACCGTAACAGTTCTGGCGCCTGATACCAACTGTACTGATGTAGGACCCGTTTCACCATTATCCCAACGATATTGATAAGGCGGAGTCAAAGACACATTAGATACCGCTGTAATTGTAGCAGAACCGTTTCTATCATTAGCACATTTTAAATTATACCCAAATTCAAAATTGGTGTTGATACGCACATTGGCACAAGCCGATGGAACGACCACTGCCCGGATGGTGTCATTTGCAGTTGATTTGAAACAGCCTTTCGAATCCGTTATGGTAACACTCAAAATACTATTAGCACAAATATTGAAACGGTCACGAGATAAAGCGCCATCATTCCAAACGTATGAATAAGTCGGTGACCCACCCGTTACAGAAAGGACTATGCTACCGCTGCAATTACCGGCATCATTGCTCACATTTTTGGTAATGGTAATTTCAGAGGGCTGTTTCACTTCTTCGGTCACAGTTGTCACTTGACCTTTTGAGTCGGTGATAGTGACGACATACGTACCGCTTGCCAAATTTCTGATTTCGTAAGTGGCATCTTTACGCGGTGAATTGTTAACCCGCACCGAGTCGGTTGCCGACCAACGGATAGTGTAGCCCGGTTCACCGTTTTGAATATTGACAGTGATAGTACCGTTTTTATCACCAAAACAATTGTTTCCTTTATTCGAAGAAGTTATTGAAAGCGCACAAAGCTGTTTTTCAACTCTTAAACCTCCTTTTTCAGTCAAACAAGCACCGGCATCACTTACTGTTACGGCATAAGTACCGGCTTTTATATTCCTGCGATCTTGAGAAGTCAAGCCATCGTTCCAAACAAATTTGTAAGGTGCTGAACCGCCCGAAATACTGAGAGTGATTTCACCGTTATTACCTTCACATGATTCCGGCGCTATACCTGCAACGCCAATGTTAATGGTAGATGCAGATTCTTTAATTTCAATTTCACCCGAAAGATAGCTTTGACCCACTCCATCAATGATTTTGATACGGTATCTACCGGCAGTTCTATCTCTCAGATTTTGCTCTCTCCAAACAATTGCTCCCGCAGCATTCATCCATTCAAAACTGAACGGCGATTTGCCTCCGGTGAAAGCTATATTAATGGCACCTAAATTTTGACCCGGGCAACCGGCTTGAGAAACAACAGTTGAATCTGTTAAGCGAATAGGCGGTGCAATTTGACCTGTTATGGTAAATTGCTTGGTTGAAGTACAATTATTACCGTCTGTCACTGTTACAGAGTATGTTTCATTCGGGCACAAATTACTTTGATCTTTATTTGTTGGATTAGTAATTCCACTGCCTGTCCATGCGTAGCTATAAGGTAAAGTTCCACCCGATACGGATAAAGTAATTGTACCAATACAACCAATCACTGATGTTGAAATTGTACCTGAAATAACCATAGCTGCTGGCTGTTTCACCTCAATAGATTTAGAAGTTTTACAACTGTTACCATCAGTTACTGTCACAACATAGATACCTGCCGTGATGTTGCTGAGATTTTGTTGTACACTTTGATTGCTCCAAGCGAAGCTATACTGAGGGGTACCTCCTTGAACCGAAATGACAATTGAACCATTGGTGCCGCCATTACAAATCACGTCTGTCACAGAAGGAGTACCAATATTGACACCCGAAGTCGGCTCACTTATTGTGACGGAGGTATTAGCCGTACAACCTTTAGCGTCAGTCACTGTAACGTTGTAAGTTCCCGCTTTTAGAGGTCCGATATTAGGGGTATTGGTTGCTGTGAAATTATTAGGGCCCGTCCATGAATAGGTATAACTACCATTTCCACCCGAAACGTTGATTGAAATAAAACCTGTCGTTTCGTCTTTACATTTCACATCTGTTTTTTGCGGTTGACCGATAGTCAAAACAGTTGGTTCGGTAACAGTTATGGCCGAAGAAACAACCTGACAACCCGTACCTGTTTCAGTAACAGTAACAATATAAGAGCCCGCTTTCAAGTTAGAAATATTCTTAGTCGTAGCCGCAAACGCATTGGAACCAGCCCAATTGTAGGTAAAATTACCTGTGCCACCTGTTACTGTGAGGGCAACTGAGCCATTGTCACCACCATTACAAGATGAATTGGTCACGACGTTGGAAAGGCTAAAAGTAGGATTGGCAGATGATACAGATATGGGTGCAGAGGTTAGTTTACAAGAACCCGCATCCGTAATCTCCACTGTATAACTACCGGCTGTCAAATTACTGATATTCTGAGTAGTGGCGCTGTAACCATTCGACCCTGTCCATTTGAATGTATAGGGGGCAGTTCCGCCAGCCGGAGCGATGGTGATTGCACCATTAGTCTGTCCGCAAGTTGAATTAGTCACTGTTGGAATCACCGTCATAGCAGCAGATTCACCCACTGCAATAGGCCCTAAAGTTTGAGCACAGCCTTTAGAATCGGTAACAGTTACAGAATAACCTCCTGCTTTAAGATTAGAAAGGTCTTCGGTAGTAGCTGTAAAGCCATTTGAACCCGTCCATGAATAAGTAAAAGACGGTGTCCCTCCGGCAACTGACAGATTGATAGCACCCGTAGAAGCCCCATTGCAAGCAACATTTGTCACAACTTGAGATAAACCAATGGCTGCCACCGGTTGCGTAATATCTGAAGTATCTTTAGTTGAGCAGCTTTTTGAATCAGAAATAGTAACTATATATTTTCCGGCTGCTTTATTCGCTATGTCTTTAGAGGTTTCACCGCTGCTCCATGAATAGGTATAAGGTGCAGTCCCGCCTGCAGGTGTCAAAGTCACACTACCGGTTGTTTGACCAAAACAATTAACATTCGTAACTATTTTTGTAGCAGAGATTGCAGCCGGTGCGGTTATATCTGTCGTATCTTTTAAAGTGCAGCTTTGTGCGTCTAAAATAGAAACAATATATCTTCCGGTCGGTTTATTAGTGATGTCTTTTGAGGTTTCACCACTGCTCCATGAATAAGTATAAGGAGCCGTACCACCCGCCACAGTTAAAGTTACACTACCGTTTGTCTGACCGAAACAATTGTTATTGACAACAGTCTTTGTGGTAGTCATAGCTACCGGCTCAAGTATGAAGGCGGTATCTTTTATAGAGCAGCTTTTGGAGTCTAATATAGTTACAATATATCTTCCGGCTGCTTTGTTCGTAATATCTTTTGACGTTTCACCGCTGCTCCATGAATAAGTATATGGTGCAGACCCGCCTGTAACAGACAAAGCCACGCTGCCCGTAGTTTGTCCACAACTAACATTGGTGACTGTTCTTGTAGCGCTGATAGCCGTCGGTTGAGTAATATCAGATGTATCTTTTATGGAACAACTTTTTGAGTCCAAAATAGTAACGATATATCTTCCCGCTGCTTTGCTCGCAAGGTCTTTTGTTGTTTCACCGCTGCTCCAAGTGTAGGTATAAGGAGCCGTTCCACCCGAAGGAGTCAAAGTTACACTACCCGTGGATGTACCAAAGCAAGCAACATTAGTAACAGTTTTGGTAGCTGTAATAGCCGTCGGTTGAGTAATATCAGATGTATCTTTTATGGAACAACTTTTTGAGTCCAAAATAGTAACGATATATCTTCCCGCTGCTTTGCTCGCAAGGTCTTTTGTCGTTTCACCGCTGCTCCAAGTATAGGTATAAGGAGCCGTTCCACCCGAAGGAGTTAAAACTATAGTACCTGTTGCTGCGCCAAAGCAGTTAACATTTGTGATGGTTTTAGAAACGGACACTGCTACCGGTTGAGTCACTGTAAAACTATCCACCTTAGGAGTTGCTGCTCCACTCGAAATCGTCACAAAATATTTTCCCGCTTTTAGGTTGGCAATATCTTTGGTAGCGGCAGAAAAACTATTGGGCCCCGTCCAAGTATAGATAAAAGTGCCGGTTCCGCCAGATACTGTTAAAGCGACCCCGCCGTCAGCACCACCATTACAATTGGCATTGGTTACACTTCCGGTAGCAACGATTGCAGGCGTTGCGGCATTCTCGATAATGATTTTACCACTCGTGAAAGTGGTGGTTATTTTATTGACGTCTTTATCTAAAATCGAAATTTTAAAAGGAGTACCGTTGAAAGTAAAAGGCACAGTTGTTCCTGTCCCACTATTTATTCTAAGGCAAACATCAAACACGAGTGAACTATCTCCCAAAAGCGTTACGCCATTTCCGTTATTAAGTCCGGACATATCATTGAAGTAAACTAAAGTACCCGATAACGTTGTTTTATACACAAACATACTATTAGGAGAAACATAAGTCGTCGTGGTAGTAGGATCTGGTAACACAAGTGAGTCTTGCTGACCTATCGCTGCATTTAATATATGGGCTTTACCAAAACTCAGTTTGGTTGAATCCCAATGCATAGAAAAACCTGTAATAGCTAAATCCTTAAAATTTTTAGCGTATATCTTTACGCAAACAGTATCCCCAACTTTACCGGTAACGGTTGTTCCTGAAAAAGTCAATCCAGAAGAAGAAGGCGGTAATGTCGAAATGTTAACCGTGCCATTCTGGGGTGTTAGCCCTACCACAGTACTGCTACCGGCATTCGAACGCGTCAGTTCAGCATTGGTTTGCAAAGTACTAATTGTGGTAGAAGTACCGGAAGCCCCAATTCCGGTAAAACACACTTTATACAAGGTGTCCCCGGTCGGAATAGTTTTAGCGATGGCGCTTGTCCAGTTAAAATTCAAACGACCATTTGTGACCGCCTGAGTCGTCACGAAGTTGGTATTCAACCCTAATGCTAAAGTTGTATTCAATTTTGTCAATGACTCAAAGCGAAGGACAGTTGAATCCCATTTCATTTGCCATTTAGCCGTTATCATATCCGTAAACTTATCGGCAGTCACACCCACACAAATGCTTTCATTTGCTAAAATGGTGTGTGACGAAGTTTTTACTGTCACGGGTATGCTCGAACCATCGGGTGGATTACCCAAATTACCAAAACTTGGCGTTACACTCGTGCCGTTCTGAATTACTTCCAGACTTACCCCTTCATTGGTGAATTTTGCCCAATAATTGGTAGAGGTGGCTTTTACTTTTAGGTTCAACCTATAAATAACCGTTCCGTTCGCTACAGTGCGATTTGCACTACCGACAGAATTCCACGCCACAATAGCCGCACTCGGTGTATAGTTATTAAAATCCAGATTTTGCTTATCCGGCATGTTATCTTTGTTATCAAAGCTGACGAACTGAAACAAGTTAGCGTCCCAATCCATAGCGTATTGGAAACTGACAACATTTGTAAAGTTTGTTACAACCACATTCAAGCGGACAGTATCACCAACATTCGGCGTCACCATATTCGGTGAAATAGTAAAAGTGACTTGTTGTGCTTTCAGGCTTACGGCTGAAAACAAACCAAGCACTAACACAAGGTGAGTAAATATTCTACTTGTCATTAGAGATTGGAGTTTGGGAAAGTTAATAAATCAAGTTTTTGGAAAAGACGACACATAATCCCGCCTTAAATCAGTTTTAATTAAAAAATTTGTTCAAAGTTTATATTTTAATAAGCGTTCGGCTGATAAATCCCCGCTTAGTTCTGATACCATATATATACACCCCTCTTTGTAGCACCCCCTCAGTATCCATGTCTATCTGATGTAATCCACCATTAAAAAAGGCTTTTTTTTGAAAAACCGGTCTACCCACTGTATCATATATTTCTAAACTGATTTCCTCAGCATCTTTGAGTTGAAAAGGGAAAATGGTATGATTGACCACCGGATTAGGCGAATTTTGATGCAGTATCACCCCCCCCTCAGTATGCGTCACTACACCGATGGCACTTGACATGACTATCGTCACCTGACCGTCACGAATGTTTGTGAGAAGGCTCTCAATTTTGGGATTCAACGCTTTTATTTTAATAAGAGAGTTCGTAAAATTGATGCCGCTACTCATGCCTTTCTCGCCCACTGCTTTAAAATTGAGTTTGAATATCATCGAGCTATCCGGAATATTGATACCGTCGGAACTACCAGTAAGCCATAAAAATTTCAAATTACCCTGAGAAACATTATTCAATCCAAAAATATCCATCGAGCTTGATGGTAACATGACACTATCGGTGGACTTAAATTCCAACACTGAAGGATTCCATTCCAATGTAAATTGCAAAGCGGAGATAGTATCTCTCGTCTTCACCCTTATCTCTACGCCCACATTATCACCTTTTACAACGCTTTTCGAGGGCGCGATAAAGGTCACTTGCGCGGTTGAAAATTTAGCTAAAGCTAAAAAAATAAGGAAAATGTAATGTTGTTTCATTAATGTCGGTTTTTGCGATGTTCATAGAATTTTCAATTTTGAGTTCGAGCGTCTAATTTCATCTCTGAGCACACTCACGGGCACACAGGAAAATTAATATGTAATGTAGGGAGTTTCCAAAACAACAGAAGCCTATGATGAAGCACTCTTTCAGAGTGTCATCATAAAAAAAGAAGAGCAGCCTTGTTCCACAGAAAGATTTAAAGGAAAGGCGTATGCAATAGTATCAGTTTGCTTGCTTTTTATAAAATTCATAGGATTCAGGTTTTTGGAAAAAAATGAAAAGATGATATTCTATCTTTACGGATACAAAGCTAACAACTTTTTCAGTGTGATAAATACTCTAAAATGGGTATTTTTACATACAAGTATAAATTTAACAGTTAAAAGGTACACATCTCTTATTAAATAAACATCATATCAAAAACGAAAAAGGGTTGGTAAACAGCCCTGTTTACCAACCCTTTTTCGCAAAACACCTCAATTTTTATATCAATTGATTGTCATAAGCCACTCTAATGAGTGCAGCGGTACTATTGACGCCAATTTTGCGCATAATATTTTTGCGGTGAACAGCCGCAGTTTGCTCACTGATATAAAGCTCTTTTGAGATAGAACCATTATTACGAGCCTGAGTAATTAGTCTCAAAACTTCAAGTTCACGCTTAGTCAAGCTGAATTTCTTCTGGAAAATGTCTTCAAAACTGGATGTTTCAGATTGATGATTGGCTACACTAACACCTTTTCCGATGTACACTTCGCCATTCAGCACCGTTTCGATAGCATCTAACAATTCGTCTTTACCACAATTTTTGAGCAAATAACCATCCACATTCATATCAAACGCTGACTTGATGATTTTAGGGTCATCATACATTGTGAGAACGAGTATGCGAGTGCCTTTCATAGTCTTTTTTACTTCTTGTAAAACCTCAAGACCGTTTTTAGTCGGAATGTTGATATCCAATAAAAGTAAATCCGGTTTGTTGGTTTTCAATAAATTCAGTAATTCATCGCCCGAGTAAGCAACACCCGTGATACTGAAATGATAAGCATCGTTAGATTGTAAAAGCAAGCGGAGGCTTTCAACAAACAATTGATGGTCGTCTGCGATAATGACACTGAGAATTTTATGTTCGCGCTTTTCGGTCATGGGAAGCTGTTTTATTAATTTTAAAGTTTGAATTTATTTTTATCATTGTAGTTAACGTTAATGTTGATATTCAATATTTGTCAAGTGCAAAAACTAATCCAAAAATGGTATGTACTCATTAATCCAACTTTAGAATAGGAATGAGAAATGTATCATTCATCGTCCCAAGACCATTCCGAAGGATTTTGTACCGGATAGGCTTGTTTGGTAGCCACTCTTTGTTTTTGCCTTTCCCAGACAAGAGCAGCCAATGCTCTATTTGCAGGTTCATTATTACCCGGCATTAGGGCATGTGCAATTTTTTGTTCTGAAACATCTAAGCGATATAACAAACTGAGCAAAAAATCCATTTTATGTTCAATCATATAAGAAATCGCATCGGCAAGATAATCCAACATTTCTTGTTCGTTGAATGGTTTAACTGGTTCTGCGAGTCCAAAATCCCGTAAAATCAATTGGGTTGTTTCTTCCTTATGTGAATTATCTGTCAATTTTTTTTTCGTTAACATATTTCATAGATTAACTATTGCAAAAATAACTATTTTTTGCTAAATATCAATTTTCATTATGAATTTTATAGGCACTTATTGAAAAATTTGTTTCAACAGATACCTTAATTGATGTCAAATTATATTTATTTTTAATAAAAAAATTATTTAATTGTACATTAGCGCCCTTTTAAGTTTTATAATTTAATTTTTCAGAAATCCTTTCGGCTTGATTTTTGAAATATCAATAAAAAAAATATGATTTTGATTTATTTCATTACCAATCATCAACTCAATCGTAAGTGATACCGCTCATTCCTACTTACATCATTGCTCAAAATAAAAAAAACAAAAAAAAAGGCACCTTTTGTGGTACTACTTTTTTTGTGGATATCAGTGGATTTACACCACTGACGGAGCAATTGATGCAACACGGTACTGAGGGGGGGGGGATTTTATCCGAAATTCTGGATTATATCTTCGACCCGATGGTTGAGAGCGTGTATAACTACGGGGGTATCATTCCACACTTTGCCGGTGATGCTTTTACCGCAATTTTTGAAGGTAATCAAACGGCTGTTGTGGCATTTATTGCCTCCGAAATACAACGCAGATTTGATGAAAACCCTTCTGTTCAAACGCCATTTGGGGATTTCAAAATCAATATCCGAATCGGCTTATCTTATGGCTTGGTAGATTGGGGAATTGTTGGCACTCATATCAAAACCTTTTATTTTAAAGGGTCAGCTATCGAACGCGCCACCGAAGCACAAAAAAAAGCCCAACCACAACAAATCATCGCTGATAAATGGTTTAAGGAAGCCGTGAACCATTCGGGTTATACTTTCCAAGATATTGATAATGTATTCTCCATTTTAAAAAATACCTTGCTCAATAGAGCGCCATTCAGCCAAGTCTTATATGAAAAATTAGCAGCCCATCAAGAGGATATGGGTTATCACAGTTTAATAACCTCCGATTTTCAACCTTTTTTACCACAATTGAGCCACTTCACCTTTCATACAAAAGGTGAATTCAGGGATGTTGTCTCAATTTTTTTGTCTTTTTCTATTGTTTCTGAATTTAAAGATTTGGAAATCGTATCTTCTATAGTATTAAAAGAATTTGAAAACTATGGTGGTTATTTCAAGGAAATTGATTTCAGCGAAAAGACGGGCGTGCTGGTGGGTTTCTTCGGTGCACCAACCAGCTACGAAAATAATATTTCCCGCGCGCTTAAATGCACTTTAGCCATTCGGGATGCCTTGAGCAATTTGCCGTCAGCAAAGCCTATTCAATTTCGTTTTGGTTTGACCTACGGCAAAGCGTTTACGGGTATTGTCGGCGGTAAAAAACGCTGTCAATACGCAGTTGTCGGTGATAGTGTCAACCTCGCTGCGCGGCTTATGCAAAATGCAGAATGGGGCGAAGTGTTGGTTGATAAAAATATGTCGATTGAAAGATCCTTCGATTTTTTCGAAAAAGGAAATATTACTTATAAAGGCATTGCCCATCAAGTTCCTACTTTTCAGCTTGTAAAAAAACACTTGGAAGAAAAATCATTGTTCTCCGGGAAATTTTTCGGCCGTGAAGCCGAGTTGAAACAACTTGAAAAATTTTCATCTAAATTATTACACGAAAAAAAAGGTTGTTTCACTACCTTATTCGGTGAAGCAGGCATTGGAAAGAGTCGCCTGACATATGAACTTCGTCAAATTATGCACTCATCAGAAGACATAGTTTGGGCGAGTTGTCCAACTGACCAAATTTTGAAAAAACCGTTCAACCCTTTCCTGTATTTCCTGAAACAGTTTTTTCAACAAAATCCTGAAAAATCAACGGAAGAAAACCGCCTTACGTTTGAAAATATTTTTAATACAATTTTAGAAAATCTTTTAAATGACCTACCCGAAAATCATACTGAGGGGGCTCCTCCCAACGATTACTCGGGGTCAGCTCAGGAATTAATGCGCATAAAATCCGTTTTAGGGGCATTGATAGGTTTAGGGTTGACCAATTCACTTTGGGAACAACTCGATGCTAAGGGGCGTTACGATAATACACGAGCAGCTTTGGAAAGCCTTTTCATTAGTTTATCTTTTACGAATCCGGTCGTGATTGAGGTAGAAGATGCCCATTGGTTGGATGAAGATTCGCACTTTTTTTTGAAAAATTTTTGCAAAAAGATTCAAAACAAACCTATTTGGATAATCTGTAGTTCCCGTTATGACGACGAAGGAGCAAAAACAGCCGTCATCGAAACAAACTTTCTGGCAAATCAAGGTATCGATAATTGCGAAATAGATTTGAATACTTTTTCAAAAAATCAATTATCCGATTATGCCTTATATATATTATCCCAATCGTCTGACTCGGGAGGCATTGCTCGGCTTCACCCTAAATTTTTGGACATACTGTGGCGAACAACCAATGGAAATCCGTTTTATACAGAACAGATTTTAGACTATATGCTTGAGAATGAGCTTTTGCAGTGCATTGTTCATTCTGCCAGTTCCTCAAAGGAATGGATTATCAAAGATCCGCATTTTAAAGTTTCAAATTCCATTTCTTCATTATTGATGGCAAGGGTTGACCGGTTATCTACCATTTTGAAAGAAACCGTAAAAGCAGCCGCCGTTATCGGCAGAGAATTTGAATTGCCGGTTCTGACTGAAGTCATGATGGCTCATGAGGAATATATTCAACGCAATGGGAACGGGAAAAAAGTCTTGCGGGAGCAAGTAAAAGACGCTGAAAAAGGTCAAATCTGGTCAGCGATGGGTGAATTAAGGTATATTTTCAAACACAGCTTGCTCCGGGAAGCCGTGTATGATATGCAACTCAAAACACGCCTGAGGCAGCAGCATGTCTTAATAGCTCAAGCGATAGAGAAAGTTTATCCCAATCAACGCGAAGACCGTTATATAGACCTCGCTTTTCATTACGAACAAGCAGGTAATACCCCTAAAACGATTGAATATCTGAAAAAAGCAAGTGATTTTGCTCGCCGTAATTTCCAAAACCAACAAGCCTTAGATTTGTTTGATCGCTTGCTGAAAAATCAAAAAGACAAGGTTTACATCATTAACACGCTTGTTGATAAGGGAGAAGTCCTCCAGACAATCGGGCAATGGGACGCTGCAATGCTATGCTTTAATGATGCTCTTTCGCGAATATCCATATTGAACAATCCATCGCTCAAAGGTCGGGTTTATAATGCCTTGGGGTTACTTATAATGCTCAAAGGAAACTATACTGAAGCGCAACTACAGCTTGAAAAGGCGGTGACTTGCTACGAGCAAGTTATTGATAATCAAGGTATTGCGAAAGTGTACGGCAATCTTGGCAACCTCTATTTTCGGCAAGGAGAATATGAGTGGGCGAAAGAGTATTTTACCAAAAATATCAGTATCAGCCGAGAGCTTAATATTACTACCAATCCTCAAATAGTATCTCATTTAGGTTTGACTTATATGAATCAAGGCAACTATACTGAGGGGGTGCGCTGTCAGGAAGAAGAATTAATAATATGCGAAAAACACAAAGATTTAATTGGTATGTCAACTATTCACGTCAATCTCGGTATCGTATTATCTGAAAAAGGAGATTATGAAAATGCTTTACAAACCCTTGAACAAGGGTTGACTTTAGCTCAAAAATTAGGCAACAAACAATTAACGTCGATTGCATTGGGATGCGTAGGCAATGTATGGCTTCAAAAAGGTAATTTTGAAAAAGCACAAGATTATTTATCTCAGGATTTGACAATGGCTGAAGAACTCGGCGATAAACAGGGTATTGGCATTGCCTGTGAGTTATTCGCTAAATTGTATTCAGCAAGAGGGTACTTTGATGAGGCTATTGAATATTATGAGAGAAGTTTGGTATTGTGTCAGGGTTTACATTATCAAAAAGGCATCGCAAAATCGTTACATGGACTGGGTGAAGTATATGCTTTTCAATGCGATTTTCTGAAAGCTTTGGATTGTTTCGATAGAGCTATCGAGATTTCCAGAAAAATCAATAATAGCCTGATTTTAGGCAGCTGTCTTACAGACAAAGGCAACGTCTTGATTAAATTAGGGGATATATCCGGTGCCAGATTGCTACAAACTGAATTGAAATCAACACTCGATTTTTCGGGGAACTCAATGCTTTTTTATTACTCCAAGCCATTTTTAAATAAAATGTAAACAATTGTCTATCAATCTTTTATATTCTAAACATCTCCATTTCATTATAAAACAAACTCCTGCACTCAAACAATAACCCGTCACATTATCTTATTTTCAGAAAATAATTTCTTTCTAATTAATCTGACCTACCTCAATTTTGGTACAGTTTTGTACATGTAAAAACCGAATCTAACTATTCTTTAACCTATAAATCTGTCGGTCTTACTTATGACACTAAAAAGCATACTCTTAACAGCTGCGCTGATGACTTCATCTCTGGCATTTGCTGCCAATGATCCTGCAACAGACTATCCATCACTCCCCGTTGGGCAAGATCCCAATCCGGCATTACCGTACGATTTGACTTATCCTTTCGCTTATTTTGAGTTGGACGATATACTCAAAAACATCTCAGGATTGAGTCCGACAAATGACCCTAACACCGTCGCCAGTCTTGGCAGCGATGAAGGAAAACTGTACATGATTAACAAAAAAACCGGCAAGATTGCTTCATCGGCATTTTTTGTAACGGAAGGAGATTTTCAATCTATTGAATTTGTGAGAGATACGGCTTTTGCTCTTAAAAGCAATGGTCAAATGTACAAAATTTGGAATTTGAAAGGTGCTCAAAAAAGTGTAAAATTAGTAAAAACCAATTTCCCGCGCACAGCCAGCCTTTCCGGTATGACTTACGATGTTACCACCAACCGTTTATTAATTTCAGCAAAAGGGCAAAAAGAAGGAGAGTTTTCGAGAGAGATTTATGCATATGATGTCAAGACCGGACAAAGTAGCCCGGAACCGGTTTACGAAATCACGTTGGCTTCTTTCAAAGGATTTTTAGCTAACAAAAGTGATAAACAATATATAAAACTTCGTGAAGACTACGTCACTAAAGCTTCTACTAAAGGGTTTGATTTTGTCCCATCGAGCATTGCTATCCATCCTTTGAGCGGCAACATTTACGTAGTATCATCAGTCAACCAAGTTTTATTGGTGATGAATACACAAGGTGAAATTTTAGAAATGACCAAATTGAAAAAAGAATCACACCTTCAGCCACAAGGTATTTGCTTCGACGAGGAAGGCACGATGTTCATTGCTAACGAAGCAAAAGACGGCACACCGGCAAAACTTTACGAATATAAAATGCAAAAAACAGCGATTACGGCTTCTCGTAGATAATAGCCATCAAAGACATTCAGGATATTTTAAATCCCTTGAATATTCAAGTGTTGTACTTTTCGGAGTGCAACACTTTTTTTTATGGCTTTCAATTGAAAAAAGAAAGCCTATTTCTTGTTTTTATAAGAACATATATAGACTTTTGTATGCGTTTTTTAGTTTATTATTCATTTTTTATTTATTATAAGAATATGGCTGTTATAGAAATAAAAGTACCCGCAATAGCTGAGTCCGTAACGGAAGTAACCCTTTCACAATGGCTCAAAGCAGATGGTGATATGGTAGCACTCGACGAACCTATCTGTGAATTTGAATCTGACAAAGCGACTCTTGAACTACCGGCAGAGGTTGCCGGAAAACTCATTCATGCCGTACCGGCAGGTTCTGACTTGAAAATCGGTGATGTTATTGCCAGAATTGATACTTCCGCAGCCAGTGCGTCGCCGGCAAAAACGGAAACCAAAGCGCCTGAACCGACCGCCAAAGCTCCAGAACCCCTTCCTACCGTTCAATCGGCCAGTTATGCCAGCGGAACACCTTCACCAGCTGCCGCTAAAATCATGGCAGAAAGTGGCGTTCAAAATGTGGAAGGCACCGGCAGAGACGGTCGTATCACGAAAGAGGACGCGCTGAAAGCTGCTCAAGCACCGGCACCTTCTCCCGCTGCTAAAACAGAAGCACCTAAAATCGTTGCCTCTCCCCCCCCCTCAGTATCGACGCCAACAGCCGCCTTTAGTCGCAATTTGCGCCGCGAGAAAATGACCCGAATGCGTCAAACCATTGCGAAGCGATTGGTTTCAGCCAAAAATAATACTGCTATGCTCACCACTTTTAATGAAGTGGATATGTCAGCTGTTATGGCTATGCGTGAAAAATATCAGGATAAATTTGTCAAAAAATATGGCGTTAAACTCGGCTTCATGTCCATTTTTGCGAAGGCATGCGCTAAAGTATTGATGGAAATGCCGGATGTGAATGCTATGATTGATGGTATTGATACTGTTTATCACGATTTTGTGGACATTTCAATGGCGATTTCCACTCCTAACGGATTGGTTGTTCCACCCATTAAAAATGTAGAAAGTCTTAATTTCGCTCAATTTGAATTGGCTTTGAAAGCATTGGCAGAAAAAGCGCGCAATGGTAAATTGACACTTGAAGAAATGCAAGGCGGCACATTCACCATCACCAATGGCGGGGTTTTTGGCTCACTGATGAGCACTCCGATTATCAACGAACCGCAATCCGCTATTTTAGGCTTGCATGCCATTAAAGATAGGCCGATGGTCGTGAATGGCGAAATAGTGGTGCGCCCGATGATGTACTTGGCTTTGAGTTATGACCACCGCGTCATTGATGGCTCTACCTCTGTGACTTTCTTAGTAAAAGTGAAAGAATTGATTGAAGACCCAACTGCATTGTTGTTGGATTTGTAAGTAAGTAGTATACTTAATCAACAGATAAAAGAGCTTTTTTTAAAAAAACACACAGGGAAATAGGGCACATAGTTTTTATAAAAAATTGATTATCAATCAATTGCGTATAATACTGTGTGCCCTATCTGCCTATGTATTGAAGAAAAAAAATGTCCAATTTTGGGTTTGGAGACTATCTAATTATTGGAATTTCCTCGAAATATAAGTCGAATAATCCGGAATAATGGACTCATATTCCTCGTGCATCAGCGGCGAGGTGAGTAAAAAATCCGCCGTCGCTCGGTCACAGGCAAAAGGAATATTCCAAACCACCCCTAAGCGTAGCAATGCTTTGATATCTGGGTCATGCGGTTGGGCTTCCATAGGATCCCAAAAAAAAATCATGGCATCTATTTTCCCTTCCGCAATCAATGAACCAATTTGCTGGTCACCTCCGAGAGGCCCACTCAACAACCGATTAACTGAAACATCTAAAGCTTCTTCCAGTAACTTTCCGGTTGTGCCGGTGGCAAAAAGCTGGTGTTTGGTCAAAACAGATTTATTATAAATAGCCCATTCAATGAGCTCCGGTTTTTTATTGTCATGCGCAATCAGCGCAATGCGTTTGCGCGCTGCAAGTGTTCGAACGAAATTTTTTGATTGTTGCATATAGATATTTTAGTGCAAAGATAAGGGTTTTTACCCCCCCTCAG
Source organism: Saprospiraceae bacterium (assembly GCA_031424115.1). Lineage (GTDB taxonomy): Bacteria > Bacteroidota > Bacteroidia > Chitinophagales > Saprospiraceae > JAAFJT01. The sequence goes on from JANPGW010000309.1 coordinate 34,873, forward strand.
TATGAAGCGGTATTAAGTACCTGACAAAAGTATTTCATACTGATAAAATAATATTTAGAGAAGTATTAATTGAGATTCGTATATTCTCTTTTATATAAATTCTGTTAATCGTATATCTGTTATCAAGCTGTTGGTAAAGGTAATCGTTGTCGGCAAATTTAAGTAATTGTATCCATGTGTACTATTCCTTTTGATTATAAAAGTCCTCTAAAAACACAAAACCCTCTAAAACAGTGAATCTTTTAGAGGGTTTTCAATTATCTTTATTCCTGAATTTACACTTTCCAAAACCTCAAAATCAGGGTTTCGGCAGCTAAAAACAGCAAAGCCAGAATCACACACCAGCGCCACAATGACACGCCTTGATTTTTTTCACCGACCACCGCCGTAAAATTTGCCTCAGCGGTTTCATCAAAAATTTGGATATTTTTAGTGGTAAAATCTTTCAACGCTTTGTTGTCAAAATAATCCAGAACGGATTCTCGGCGGTCGAAGTTGAAACCGAATTTATAAAGCGCCGAATCGGGGCGCGTGAAAAGGCTGTAAAAACCGGCTTCTTTGATGCCTTCTTTCACGCCTAAAATCGCTTTGGCAGCCACGATGCGTTGTTCAGGGATGAATTCTTCTTTAGTACCGCGCATTTTATAGGCTTTTTCACCGGCAATGCCTTTTGAATCCACTTCAATAAAATCATCTTTGCCAATTGTGTAACCAATTTTCCACTCTTTCGCACTGGATATTGCCATTTTATAGAGCATCGGAACAAATACTTCACCTGAACGAGCCAGCGTTGAATATTTATCTTCTAAAGACGTTGCACAGAGATACAAGTTACCCTGACCGATTTTATTTTTAGTCATAAAACTGGAACCATCTCGATAAGTCATGATATTTTCACCACTGCGATTGGTCAAACGATAATTGCCCGTTGAAGAAGGCAATTTAAAATTGGCATTTTTATTTGAAAAAACGTCTTTGAAAATAAATTCTTCCATGTTCAAATTCGACACTTCGCGAGGTGTATTCTCAAAAGCATTGAAATTATTAGATTGCACAGTATTGAAAAAATTGCTGTATGATGCCAAATCAGCAGAACCCGACGGAAAAACCAACACATTGCCACCATTTTTTAAATATTGAGCCAATTCAGCAGCTAAACCTGACGATATTTGATAGAGTCCGTTAATGACTATCATTTGAAAATTCGGAAATTGAGAATATTGAACTGCGCCGCTTGATTGATTCGTCACTTTGAAATTTTTCACACTTTGCAAAGCAGAACTCAAAAAGCGGTTATCGCCGGCATCATTTATTGTCAAAACATTGATGGTAGCAGGAACATTGAAAGTGAAAAAATAATGGTCGTCGAACTGAACCGGATAATCCGTGATGGACAATTCCGCTTCGTGCCAGCCGGTTTTCAAAATTGTGATATTGACCGTATCTTCTGTACTTGAGCGTGCTTTGAGTTTCAACAAACCGATGGGCTTGTCCTGTCCGTCCTGTTTGACGCTGAGTTTAATATTCTCAACATCTTCATCGGTATAGTTTGTTACGCGGACAATCAAAGGATTGGTTTGACCCATCATTTGCACGGGAGCTTCAAACCAAGCGGAGTCAATAGCAATATTTTTTTCCTGAACCGCCGTCAGAGGCAACAGATTAACCTCAAAAGTTGTGTCCTTGAAATTATTTAAATCTGTAATATTTTTTTGAAAATCAGAGAGGATAAAGGCGGTTTTATTGGCTGTTTTAGATGTATTCAATGCCTGTGTTTGGCGGGTCAATACTTTTGAAAGCTCTTGTACTGAAGGGGTCATTTTCACCTCATCAATAAAGTTTAAAGCCTCTTCTTTGGATACCAAACGCTGATGCCGCCCTTCAAAATCATTGGTCAATACCTGAAATTTATCGTCCGGTGCGTAGGCTTGCACAATTTCCCGCGCCTTCATTTTAGCTTTTTCCAACAGGCTCACATCTTTGGATAAAGCATTCATACTGAATGAGTTATCAATAAAAATGGATGCCACTTGTTCCCCTTTTTTGACCCCCTCAGTATTGCGTGGGATAAAAGGTTGCGCGAACGCAAACACCAAAAACGCCAGTGCCAAACACCGCGCCAACAGCACGAGTAAATTGCGCAACTTGCGGCGCGAAGAACTCTCCTCTTTCACCTCGCGGAGAAAGCGCACGTTGGTGAAATATACCGTTTTAAACCTTCTGAAATAAAAAAGGTGAATAATAATCGGTATCGCTAAAGTTGCCAGAGCAAACAAAAAAGTCGGATATGTGAATTGCATAATCGGGTATCTGTCGTTCCAAGTTTATATCGGAAAGATATTTATTATTTTATTAAAGTTATTACGTTTTAGAACGGTTTTTGTTGTTTTAATAATACATTTTTAAAGATTCAATCCTTCCAAAATACTATCATCCACCAAATTCGGTAGCGTCACCACCAAGTCAGGATTATGAGTCATGGCTTTTTTTATCGTTGCCATCGCTCCTTCGTTGCGTGCCCACGAGCGGCGGGCGATACCATTGTTAACGTCCCAAAAAAGCATGGATTTGAGTCGTCGTTCCGCATCAGCCGAGCCGTCGAGCACCATGCCAAAGCCGCCATTGATGACTTCTCCCCAACCGACGCCGCCGCCATTGTGCAGACTGACCCACGTAGCGCCTCTGAACGCATCACCGACAAAATTCTGAACCGCCATATCCGCCGTAAAACGAGAGCCGTCATAGATATTCGACGTTTCACGGAAAGGTGAATCCGTACCCGACACATCGTGGTGGTCACGTCCCAAAACTATAGGTGCCGAGATAATATTTTTCGCAAGGGCATCATTAAAAGCTTGGGCAATTTTCACCCGACCCACCGCATCAGCATATAAAATACGCGCTTTTGACCCGACAATCGGAATGTTGGCATCTGCGTTCTCAATCCATAGCAGATTGTCTCTCAATTGATTTAGCACTGCATCTCCATCACTTAAAGCCTCTTTGAGCATACCCCTCAGTATAGCTGTTGCGATGGCATCCGTTTTATCCAAATCTTCTTTTTTACCGGAGGTACAAACCCACCTAAAAGGACCAAAACCGTAGTCAAAACACATGGGGCCCATGATGTCTTGCACATAGCTGGGATATTTGAACGTGCCTTCTGACTTATCTTTCCAAATATCCGCCCCCGATTCGCCGGCTTCTTTCAAAAAGGCATTGCCATAATCGAAAAAATACATGCCTCGTTCCGACAAAATATTGACGGCCATCACATGACGCCGCAGCGTTGCCCGCACTTCTTGCATGAACTTAGGCTTATCCGCAATCAAAAGTTGTTTGGCTTCTTTGAAAGTATAGCCAACGGGCAAATATCCGCAATCATCAATATTGTGCAAAGAGGTTTGGTCACTGCCGATTTCGACGGAAATATTGTCTTCACAAAACCTTTCCCACAAATCCACAACGTTGCCGTGGTAAATGATAGAAATGCCTTTTTGGGCTTGTTGCTCTTCTTTTATTTCTTTAATTAAAATATCTAAATCATTGAAAACCAGCTCTTTTTGAATATAACCGTCATTAATACGTTGCTGAATGGCGTCTTCATCAACTTCTGCAATCACACCGACACAGCCCGTAATCACCGCCGCCAAAGCCTGTGCACCCGACATACCACCCAAACCCGAAGTGACAAAGAGCTTACCCGCCAAAGAATCATACCCTTTGAGTCTGCCCGCATTCAGCAGCGTAATGGTAGTACCATGCACAATCCCTTGAGGTCCGATGTACATGAATGAACCGGCGGTCATTTGCCCGTATTGCGTGACACCGAGCGCGTTGTACTTGTTCCAATCTTCTTTTTTTGAATAATTCGGAATCATCATGCCGTTGGTCACCACTACTCGCGGCGCATCTGGGTGACTCGGAAATAAACCCAACGGATGCCCTGAATAGAGTACAAGTGTTTGGTTTTCAGTCATTTGCGACAAATACTGCATCGTCAAATGGTATTGTGCCCAATTCTGAAATACGGCGCCATTGCCTCCATACGTAATCAACTCGTGTGGATGCTTCGCTACTGAGGGGTCGAGATTATTCTGAATCATGAGCATAATTGCCGCCGCTTGTGGCGTTTGCGCCGGATAATCCGCAATCGGGCGCGCGTGCATCGGATAACGCGGGCGAAAACGGTGCATATAAATGCGCCCATAAAGTTTCAATTCTTCTGCAAACTCAGCCGCTAATACGGTATGATACTTTGCCGGAAAGTATCGCAAAGCATTTTGAATAGCCAGTTTTTTTTCTTTTTTGCTTAAAACGCCTTTGATGACGCGTTCAGGAGCATGTGAAACTGCCGAATCTAAGGGTTGGGTTTCGGGCAATTCGTCAGGAATTCCGAGTAATATATCCATCTGAAAATCGCTGAGGTTTTTCACCTCCCGCATTTCTTTGATGGTTTCTAAAAAAGACGGTTGAATTGGATGAGACATGGTTAGGACTTATTTTAATTTCTTTCAAAAGTAGTAAATTTCTGAATAATGAGAATTTCTTTTAACTTTACTTTCATAAGTCAAAAATAGCGAGAACAATTATTCTCAACAACCAATTAGATTATCATCGCCACATGTTTAAGAAACTACTGCCTTTTGAGGTAGCTCAATACATTTTGGGCAAATGCAATAAGTATCAACAGACTTTCAAAGCCATCAACAAGCGAGCTGAATTGAGATTTGAGATGCGCGATTGGCACGGCATTCAAGCCGATATGCGTGAGCGGCTCACCTTATACCGCGAATTTGTAGGTGATGCAAAACTAAAACTCACCGACAAGCTCGGAGCAAGCATCAAAGATCCTGAAATTTGGCAAAAGGTAAAACCCATGTACGAAGAACAGGTGTTAAACCTTTATTACCGCGATATTGCCGAAACTTTTTACAATTCGGTGTTCCGTCATGTACATAAAGGGTTGAGCGTAGACAAGGATTTGATGTTTGTATTACCGGCGCTTGACAAAATGGATTATCGCTCGGCACGCCCTATTTTCAGAACTTATTGCGGTAAATTATCAGCTCGTAAAATCGTGACTCAACTTTTTGAAGATTATAAATTGGATGCTCCTTATGAAGACCTCCAACGAGACATTGACTTAGTAACCAGTAAAATCCTCACCGATTTATTATCGAAATATCCGACTGATGATAATACACGACTTGAGGTTCTGAAACCCTTGTTTTTCAGAAATAAAGCGGCGTATATAGTCGGTAGAGCACATTTTGGGGATCAAATTCACCCGTTCATCATTCCTCTTTTGCATGGAGAGAAAGGCGTGTACGCTGATGCGTTATTGTTGGAATACAACCATATTTCGTCTATTTTCACGTATTACCGCGCACATTTTTTAGTGGATGTTGATATTCCGAGCGAAATGGTGGGATTCTTAAAATCTATTTTGCCTCACAAACCAATCAGTGAATTGTACACCTGTTTAGGCTTTGAAAAACATGGCAAAACCGAGATGTACCGCTCGTTTTTGAACCATTTGGAACAGCATCCGGAAGAAAAATTTGATTTCGCACCGGGTATTAAAGGGATGGTTATGTCCGTTTTTACCTTGCCGGGGTTTAACATGGTTTTCAAAGTCATCAAAGATAGTTTTGCGCCACCCAAAAATATTTCCGAAAAGGACGTGCGTAAAAAATATGATTTGGTCAGCAAACACGACCGAGCCGGAAGATTGGCTGATACCCACTTGTTCGAAAATTTTGTCTGTGAAAAAGACCGTTTTACGCCCGAACTCTTGGCGGAACTTCGGAAAATAGCTAAATCTAAGGTCATTGTGAGAACCGGATCAGACCCCTCAGTAAAGGATACCGTAGAGATAAAACATCTCTATGTTGAGAAAAAAATGATACCTCTGAATATCTACATCGAAAAAGCCAACCCCGAAGAACTGCGCCAAATTTTAGATGATTATGGTAAAGCCCTCAAACAATTGGCAGCCGCCAATATTTTTCCGGGCGATTTGTTACTCAAAAACTTTGGCGTCACAAGGCTCAAAAGGGTTGTTTTTTATGATTATGATGAAATTGAATTTATAACCGATTGCTTTTTCAGAGAAATACCCAAAGCCCGCAACCATGCTGACGAAATGTCATCAGAAGCGTGGTTTTATGTGGGTGAAAAAGATATTTTTCCGGAAGAGTTCCCACCGTTTTTATTTCCCCAAAAAGAATTAAGAACTACTTTTGAAGAATTACATCCCGAATTACTCGACCCCAAATATTGGAATAATGTGAAAACCCAACTGCTCAATGGCGTCTTGATAGATGTCTTTCCTTATCCTGAATCATTGCGTTTTGGACAGGAAGGTTGGCGAAGTACTTAGTTTATATCGGGGAAATATAGCGTGAATAATGCACCTTGTCCGGGATTACCTTTGGCTTTAATATCGCCATTGTGTACTTGCATAATTTTTTTACAAATAGCTAAACCTATGCCAGTGCCTTCATATTGTGTTTTGGCATGTAGGCGCTGAAAAACTTCAAAAATCTTCTCCTCATACATAGATTCGAAGCCAATACTGTTGTCTTGAATGTCAATTTTCCAAAAAATCAGATGTGGCCCTCCAATATACTGTTTTTTAATTTTTTCAGCATTTATAGTGATAAGTGGCGGTGTTCCTTCTTTCGAATATTTAAGAGAATTACTGATAAGATTAGAAAATACTTGTTCAATTTGCTCAGGCATCCCTTTTATGATCGGTAGCTTAGAAGATTTTATGACTGCTTTTTTTGCCGTAATGGATTCAGAATAAAGACTTTCGACAGTTGATACTATTTTATTCAGGTCTGTGGGAACGGATTTAGAATATGAAATATTTGATACTCTTGAAAATACCAGCAATGACTCTATAAGTTGCTCCATACGTTTGGCAGAATTAATAATTCTACTGAAATAGAATTGTGATTTTTCTGAAAAATTCTCCAGTTCGCAATCCGCTATTCTATTTGAAAATGTCTGAATTTTGCGAAGTGGTTCTCTCAAATCGTGGCTGGCAATATAATTAAACGAAGCTAACTCACTATTAGCTTGACTCAGCTTATGGTTTTGAACCTGTAAATCATCTTGAATAGCCCTTAATGGAGAAATATCCATATCAATTCCAAAAACACTTAGAGGATTACCTTTGCTGTCTTTTCTGATAAGCGTCTTAGTGTGGATGAATATTTCTTTACCGTTTTTGTCATATCGGCGATATTGAATCTCAACTTCTTGACCCTCCATTACTGCAGCCACTGCTTGCTCTAATATTCCCATATCGTCAGGGTGAGTCATTTGAGCCACTAATTCCAAAGTAACGTTGACTTCTCCTTCCTCAAAACCCCAAAATTTATACATTTCAGGGCTCCATTGAATAGTGGGCTCCGCAAATACCCATTCCCAGCTGGCCATTCTTGCCATTTCCTGAGCTAAAGTGAGTTGCGCTTCTCTTGCCAATAAATCATTCCTTTGTTTTTCAATGGTTTCCGTGTAGCTCAATACAGTTCTACTGGCTTCCAAGCGAAGTTCTATTTCATTCATCACCATTGCAGAGAAGCGTCCTAACAATCGCTTTTGCTCATGAGTAAAAGACCGCGCTTTTTTATCCACGATACAGACTGTACCAATCTGGTAACCATCTTTAGTGGTCAAAGGTGCACCAGCATAAAATTTCAACCCAAACTTTCCAGCTACTAAAGGATTAGAGACTAAGCAGGTCTCTTCTTTAGCATTTTCAAATACCGTTACCTCATCACTCAATACCGCCAAAGCACATAAACTGACGCCTCTACTCGTCTTCTTGACATCAGTCATCCCGACATTTCCTTTGAAAATAACTTCTTCCTTATCAACTAAAGAAATAAGAGCAATAGGTACATCAAAAGTATCAGCTATGATATGAGCTATATTATCAAAACTTATTTTGACATCGGCATCAATTATATTATAGTGATACAGTGCCTGTAATCTTTCATTATCGTCAGCAGGAATTATCGGTATTCCAAATGTATTTATCATTCTCCGAATAGATTTGTATTAAAGTAGATTTCTCGATTTCAGAACAAGATAGCACTCTTTTTCTGAAATGTATCATCAAATATCAAAGTATGGATTTGTGCCGTTTAAAAAGGTTTTGGGAAGGGAATGTGTAGTTCTCTATTATATTTTAGCAAATTTAATGTTAAAACAACAAAATTTCAAAAAAGTTGTTAAAATTCATACATAAATTAAATTATAAATTGAGATGGTGTAATCTCAAAAAGAGCAAAAAGTATGATAGCGTTTTGAGCCCACATATGTACATGGTTTCATAACGGCTTTCCTTTTCAAAATTGATAATTGACAGGCGGTGGGATAGCTGTGGGTAGCTTTTGGGACTGGATAAAAATGGTAAGTCAGCCTTGAGTTTAGGATAAAAGAATGATTTTAGGGGGTGTGTAAAAAGCAGCATATAACTTGGACAAATAAAACTTAAAAAACTTATTACACACCCCCTAACTAAAATCATTTATTAAAACCCAAGCCCTAATGTGAATCCCCGAATATCATCGAATGGGAATTTGATACCGTTGCTCAATTGAGCTGTTTGCAAATTAATGGACCAGATTTTAGTAGCGTTTTCATCTGTCAATAAAACATATCCTTTACCGGAAGTTCCTCCTATATCAAAACCATTGGATGAACTAAAATCATCGGATAGATTGCCTACGTTGACAAGAGTGCCATTATTGGGCGGATTTTGAGTATAAAGCTTTTTGTTGACTGCATCTATCACATACAGAGTTGTTGAGGCTGTACCGGCAAAATTATTACTATACGCAGCAGCTGAAACGGCAGGTGTGCTTGGATTCAGGTTGCCATCAACAGCAGCAAGTACGCCTGTCTCAGGGTGCACTCTTAAATTTTGACCTCCATTGCTCACGATGCGAATTCTGTCAACCACCGGATTAAAATCAAAACCGAAATGCGTTCCATTTAGCAGAGTAGCGAACGGAGCCGCACCCACAACTGTTGCCGCACCTGATGAAGCATTAATGGTGTATAAGCGACTGGTGCTACCCAATGCGTATAACTGACCATTAACAGGGCGCATATCAAGGCCCAACACTTTCTCCCCACTTTGTAAGCCGGTAATCGTTTTTGAAACCGGAGAAGGAATAAAAGGGTTAAAAATCAAAAGCGTATTGGCATTATTCACCGCATAAGCTACCGGCTCCGTAGAAATAGCCAATCCAATAATGTTCGCACCCGAAGGGAAATCACCCAATCGCAGAACCCGACCGGTTTGAGTATTAAGAACATACAATGCCGATTTTCCACCCACCTTCAACGCCGCTAAAGCAAAGTCTAAAGTTGTTATATCAAATCCCGCTGCGCCTTCGGCATTAACCCCTAAAGAGCCCACTTCAATCAAGGTTCCGGCATTGGGCGGGTCTTGGCGATAGAGTTTGTCGGTATTAACATCAATTGCATAAAGAGTGGTGGTTGAAGCACCCGCTTTATTATTGGTGTAAGCGACTTCGGATACTGAGGGGGTACCCGGATTAAGCATACCGTCGGTTGCAACTACTGCATTGGTCTCAGGATTAAGGCGCAAATTCTGGCCGACATTGGTCACCAACCTTATTCTGTCAACTGTCGGGTTGAAATCAATCCCCACAATACTGCTGTTGATAGCCGGTGTAAAAGCGCCTGTACCCAATGCCCGAGCTATCCCTGACTCGGGATTAATGATATATAGCCTGCTGGAACTACCCACACCGTACAATTGTCCGGTAGCAGGGCGAAAATCAATGCTTCTAATTTTTTCTCCGCTGGGTAATCCTGTGATCGGGACTTTTTTCAAAACATCGGAAGGTGCATCAGAATTAAGAGTCAGTAAGTTATTGTCATCAGTCAAAGCCGTAAAGAGAACATCATATCTCCTCACATCAACAATATTGCGGCAAGCATTGATGCCGATGAGTAAAAAGAAGGTCAGTGAAAGACCTAAAAGTTTTAGATAGTTTGAGAATTTGTTTTTCATGATAAAAAATTTTTGGTTAAAAAAGAAGTTGAGTGATTTATAAGTATAAAACCTAAGGATACATACGAAAGGAAATATGAAGTTGGTTTGTGTGTTTTTATGATTTTAAATTAAATTATATTTTAATAACATTTTTAAGAACAAAAAAGCCCATACAACTTGCACAATACAAATTTTATGGGCTTTTTCAAGCATTGAAATTCTAAAGATAGATTATGCCCCCCCTCAGTATAGGAAGCATTGAAGTACTATATCACGCTTTAATTTGTCGGGCATTTTTTATCATAATGAGTTCAGCAATATTTTCAGCATCAATAATACCGGCGAGTTGATTATTTTTATGGACTAAAATCAGCGGAGATCTTGTTTTTTGAAATTCTTGAAAAACAAGATTCAAAGAGTCATTGATATCGACAATAATCAGTCCAGTGTCCGTGATGGCGTGCAAAGGAGCATTTTCACCGAAATCTTGAATGCCTTTGATAATATGGTCTCGGTTGATGACACCAAAAGGATATCCATTCTCTGTAATCAAGAAATTTTTCGCTTCGCCATCAAGCAATATTTTGATAGAATCGGCGATGGTTTGATTTTTATCAATGGATTGATAGTGCGTCATAATGGCATCTCCAGCTTTCAAATCCGTAAGAAATGATTGCGTTTTCACCATTTCCAGCTCAGATTGTGCGCCCAAAATGATAAATAAGCCGATAAAAATCAAAAAAGGGTTGGTATAAAACCCGATGAAGACAAAGCCAATCGCTAAAAGTTGACCTATCTGAGCCGCAATTCGAGTTGCTCGTACTCTATTGGTTTTAAAAGACAACAAAGCCCTAAGAACCCTGCCACCGTCCATTGGAAATGCCGGAATCAAATTAAAAACTGCTAACCAGATATTCAGAATGCCCAACATCGGCAAGAAATTACCGCGTGTAATCACCAACACCGCCTCATCAGGCGTTTTTTCAAAATCATAATTCAGAATAATAGGCAGCAGAACAACCATAATAATGACATTCACCAGAGGACCCGCCAAGGCAACAACCAGCTCATGCTTAGGGTTTTCGGGCATTTTCTCTAATCGAGCAACACCACCAATCGGATACAACGTAATATCTTTTGTAACGATTCCATAGCGTTTTGCAGCTAATGCATGTCCCAATTCATGAAGCGTAACACAAACAAACATGCTCAGAATGAATAATACTGACCAGCCGATTTGCATCGCGTCTAAGCCTGCTTTAGCGTTCGAATAAATAATCCAAAGGATGAGAATGATAAAAGTCCAATGGATATAGATACCGATTCCTGCTATTTTATTGAGCGAAAATGTCCCTTTCATAGCGTGGTTGTTTTATTCCGCTGTTAACGGATAGGTGTAGTTTCTCTAAATTTACTGAAATGTTTTCTTATTTATTAAATAAAGACTCAACAAACGCTTTTTTATTGAAAATCTGTAATTTATCAATCGCTTCACCTACCCCGATATATTTAATCGGTATTTTGAATTGATCGCTGATACCGATAGCCACGCCGCCTTTGGCAGTGCCATCCAATTTAGTCAAAGCCAAGCATGACACTTCAGTCACTTCTGTAAAATGCTTGCATTGTTCAATGGCATTTTGCCCCATTGAAGCATCCAAAATAAGCATGACATCGTGAGGAGCGCCGTCCATCGCCTTACTCACAGAACGTTTGATTTTACCCAATTCGTTCATGAGGTTCACTTTATTGTGTAAACGTCCGGCTGTATCTATAATTGCGACATCGCAATTGTATCTTTTCGCATATTCCACTGTTTCGTAAGCCACCGCAGCGGGGTCGGCATTCATGCCTTTTGAATAAAACTCGCACCCTACACGTTCAGACCAGATTTTGAGTTGATCCACAGCCGCTGCCCGGAAAGTATCCGCCGCCCCGAGTACTACCCGGTAATCTTGTTTGGTGAGTTGGTGCGCTAATTTGCCGATAGTTGTTGTTTTTCCGACTCCATTCACTCCCACCACAAGCATCACATAGGGGCGACCGGTTTTATCCAACGGCAAATTAAAGTCTTCAGCTTCTTCAATATTATTTTCGGCGAGCAAATCAACAATTTCATCTCTCAGAATGAAATTTAACTCATCTGTATTCACGTATTTGTCACGTGCCACACGGGCTTCGATGCGATCAATGATTTTAACAGTAGTTTCCAGGCCTACGTCTGAAGATATTAAAATACCTTCCAGTTCATCTAAAATCTCTTCATCCACACTTGCTTTGCCGGCAACTGCCCGTGCAATTTTGCCAAAAAAACCTTCTTTGGTTTTTTCCAAGCCTTTATTGAGGTCTTCCTCTTTTTCAGTATTAAAAAAACGGCTAAAGAAACTCATATTTTAACGGGTGAGACATTAGCCCACAAGCTATTGTCAATTTTATAATTAATAAAAGCCCCTAACCCCCAAAGGGAGAAATACCTAACCTAACAATCCCCCTTAGGGAGTTAGGAGCTTGGTTTAATAAAAACAAAGAAAAGGCTTTTTCTTCAATAAGAGAAAAAGCCTTTTAACAAACATTTGCGCGAAATGTTATGATAAAAAATATAAAGCAAGACAACCATACTGAGTGGTGTGTTTTTAGGTAAAACATAGACTCAGATATTAATCGCCTTTTGATTATTTCGTGTTAGCGAACCACTCTTTCACCTTATCTTTGTGAACAATGGCTTCTTTAAATGTGTAACCACCTGTGTCAGCATTTTTAATGCTTTTGACCACACGTACATGGTCTTTACCTGAACCCGCATTAGCCGCACGTTGTGCAACTCTCGCATTTTTTGATACTTTCTTTGCCATATCTTAATAATTGAATATTGTTAACTGATGATTGATGATTTAAATATTGCACTCAACAATACTTTATATCAATTACTTGATTTCACGATGAACCGTCATTTTTTTCAAAACCGGATTGAATTTTTTCAACTCCATACGGTCAGGTGTATTTTTACGGTTTTTCTGAGTCACATAACGTGATGTGCCCGGCATGCCTGATGTTTTGTGCTCAGTACATTCCAAAATAACTTGGATACGGTTGCCCTTACTTTTCTTTGCCATTATATGATGGATTAAAATATTTTATAACAAATTGTATTTCAAAAGATTAGATATAATCAATTGTTTATTAGCAGCCTATTGGCTCATCTAATTCGAAACCAATATCTTTTCCTTTCTTTTGTAATTGTTTAACATACTCGAACAAGCCCAACTTAGAGACTGTGCGCAAAGCATTAGTTGACAATTTCACCTGTACGAAATCACCCAATTCCGGAACGAAAATGCGTTTTTTCTGCAAATTAGGCATAAAACGGCGTTTCGTTTTGTGGTTAGAGTGAGAAACTTTATTCCCTTTGAGTGGACGTTTACCCGTCAATTCACAAACTTTAGACATGACTTTCTATTTTATAAAAGTTCAAATTACGATTGTAAAAAATCAGCGTTTTAAGATTTTTAAAAATAGTATCCAATTTAAAGGATTTTTCTTTTTAAAATGACTTAAAACGCTGATAAAAATGTTGTGATCTCGTAAGGAGTCGAACCTTAAACCTTCTGATCCGTAGTCAGATGCTCTATCCAATTGAGCTACGAGACCGCTCTTTGATTTTGCGAGTGCAAAGATAAGTTGTTTTTTCTTTCTACAAAAGATTTTTTAAAATTATTCCCAAAAAAAACTAAAAACATCAACGATGCGTCACAATTATTTTTTTGGTTGACAGATAATCTTTTGTCAATATGGATACATAGTACAATCCGGCAGCCAAGTTGTCCGTAGGTATCAAAATTTTATTTGACAATAAATCCTTTTCCACAATTTTTCTTTGGAATACGATTTGCCCCATTGAATTAGTCATAACAAGCTCCGCTTCCGATTTTTGGGGAGCTTGTATGGTCAACACCAATTGTTTATCTACCGGATTGGGATAGATTTTCAAAATATCATATTCACCAATTGGCATTCCATAAACTCGACTGAGTAGTTGAAAAGATTTGGCAACATTCAGCCGTCCGCCCGAAACCGTTTTATTTTGGAGCGCAGGCAAAATGTCGACCCCCCTCAGTATAAAATCTTTGATGATAGTGGCAACCGCAGCCGGCGTTCTTTTGGACATTTTGCAAAGGCTATCTTGCGGAGAACTGAAAAGCAAGGCTGCGGCACCCGCCACAAGCGGCGCGGCAAAAGAGTTGCCTCCAACTGTTTCCGTAGTATTATTAGGAAAAGTTGTTAAAATACTTTCTCCGGGAGCTGCCAAATCCACGAATTTAGTGCTGAAACCGGCAGGCGGCACGGTTTCGTCCTGTCGAGTGCGATTGACTACTAACAGATAATCGCTTGGGCACAAACCGGGTATATCACCGTTGATATTGATATCAACATTCATATTGGTGGCTGCAACCACATTTAGAATGCCTTGCTGTCCCAAAGTATTATACACATCACATATTAAAGGGAAATCTTCAGGTCTTTTATTATCATAACCGACTGACATACTCGTAACGGCTACATAAGCGCCTCTCTGTCCTCCTGTTAAATTGTATTTTTTTCGTAGATCATGAGCATACAAATACCCCCTTACTATTGATTCATCGTCGTTGACACTCAAAGGCAGCATTTTAATTTTCCAATTCACTCCAGATATTCCATTATTATTGTTTCCAACGGCTCCGATAATACCCAAACAATTGGTGCCATGCGCCTGTACACTATGTTTATCCGAATTGGTTTCAAAACTCCAACCGTCGTAGTCATCTTTAAAGCCATTATTATCGTCATCCACATTGTTGTTAGGAATTTCAAAGCGATTGTGCCAGATATTGGCGGTCAGGTCATTGTGATGAATGTCAAAGCCTAAATCCAAAACAGCCACAACGATAGTATCTCCGCAAGCTGTCAAACCACCCGTCGTAATATCCCATACTGAGGGGGTGCCAATTTTGGCTAAATTCCATTGTTGACCAAAAAGCGGATCATTAGGCGTTGACCGCACTTGAACTATATGATTGAATTGGGCGAGTTTCACCCCTTGAAAGCGTTTTATTTTTTTAAAAATATCATTTTCACTATAAATTTGACTATCGAATGACATTTTATAGATATTCAGATCAGATGATACTGTTTTGATAGCAAAATCTTTGGTGGGTACTCGCATATCATTTGATAGGTTGACAATCAAATCCGATACAACAGCAGCAGGATATGTTTGGAAGAGAATTTCGCCCGGGCGATGATCAGCAGGAGTTGGAATAGGTCTTAATTGTTGGGCTGAGGCAGGATAAATCACGAAAATAAATAGTATGTAGAGTAGTTTTTTCATTTTTTTGGCATTTTAAAAGAAAAAATGCAGACCAATCCATCACAAATCGGTCTGCATTATATTGTAGGACATGCTTTAATTCAACTTAAACGTAATCACGAAGCCACCTGTCGCATTCGTTGAAGGGAATGAGGCTGTGGTATATGGCAATATCTTATTATAATCCACGTAAAAACGCAAATCGAGTCGTTTATTAATGGTATAAGTAGCAGAAGGTGCAAGTCTAAGCGTTTTAGCCCCGCGCGACGGAATGTCCGTACCTTGCCCTAAAAGATGATTTTTGGTAATATCATCTCGGAAAGAAAGGTCAAAATTAAGTACGAGGTCATTTCCTTTTTTTGGCTTAGGCTCTTTTTTCTTTTTAACTTTAGGTGCGTTCGGGTCGGCTACTTGGGTATCTATAACTTCGTTGCGCTTCTCTTCCTCCGATTTTTTGGCTTTCTCTTTTTTCTTCTTTTCCGTATCGAGGTCAAGGAATTTGATATAAATATTCTTCAAGCGGTGACCGAATTTGATGGTAATTTCAGATGTCTTGGTTTCTTGCAAACGAGAATCACTCATGCTAAGACCAAGATTACGCGATTTGCGATAACTGACGCCAAAAGTAGCACCTGACTTCATCGCCGCATCGACGCCTATGAGGGGCGAAAACTGCTCAGTGATGGCTATGGTCGGAATATCGAATTGGTTATAATATTCGTAAGGAGCCTCCTTCGTAGGTTTCGTCGGGTTCTTCTCATCGTAGCGCGTCTCCGTAGCAAACGAGTTGATGGTCAACGTTGATTTATAGCCATGAGTGATACTGATGTTACTGAACATGTTACGCAACCCGGGCAATTTTGCGAGGCCATTGTAAGATAAACGCCAATTGAACGACGGGCGTTGGTGGAAAACATTCCTATCTACGCTGCTAACACTCTTATTGGTGTATGCTGCCAAAAAAGCGGGAATCAAAACATCCTGATGCGTGGGGCCGTATCCCAGTTTATAGCCGGTGCCTGGATATTCAGGATTCTCGATACCGGTAGGGTTTAACAATTGAGAAACCGCTACCCTGTTTCTACTAAAATTATCGAATACTTCATCAATATTCTTGAAAAATGAGTTCATCGTAAAGTATGAAATGGTATAAGAGCCATTATCAAAGCGATTCAATGAGCGGATACTATCTATTGAATTGACTGCCGTTGGGTTTCTATATTCCTGCGAACGATTTTTAGTGTAATTTTTATTCAAATCCACATCTACACGGAAGTCTTTGAACGGTTCGAGGGTTAGCCGTGCATCAATGGTTTGGTTATAATTATTCAATAACGGTCGATTTTGTCGAACGTCTCGCGAAATCCAATTTTTGCGGCGTGACTCTTCGAGCCAATCATCATCCGCTTGTTGATAACCCAAAATATAATCCCACCCCGGCGATGAGAGGTCTTGCATACCGAACAAACGCGATTGCGCCATGAAGCCCGGCACATAAGAACTATATTGCTCGGAATAGGTCAAACGCGCCTTCCGCAAAGTCAATAAAGGGCGAATCAATATACGCTCAGCCAGACCTGGTTCGTACTCTTTATCTCTCTTTTTCTTTTTGCCTTTCACGGAATCGGCGGCGGCGGCCATCGGAATTTGTGGCGTTGGATTAGATACTGAGGGGTCTTGATTGGGTGCTCCTTTTTTATTTTTCTTACTATTTTTATCCGGTATAGGTGCTTGAATTTTACGAAGATATTTGACATAACCGTATAAATTGTCAAAATTCATATCAGCTGTCAACTGACGATTCTGCCTATTATTTATAAAATTACCAATATTCGCAAAATTATCCACATCATTTTGCACATTCACCGCAAAGGCTTCCCAGCCATAAGTGGCGCCATAAGTGGCTCTCACATTTACCCAATCCATGAAAGGAATATTGCGGAAAGGTACTGTGTAATTCAGGTTGACATTTTGGTCATACCGTTTTGTGCGCCCGAAGTTTTTCAAATTATCCAAAAGAAAAGTTTTCTTAGCACCCGCATCGGTTGGACGACCTAAATCGTCAAAATCATTCAATTCATCAATAATGGAAAAGTTTTTAGCATCAAAATTCAACTTGAGCGCGCGCGATAAATCCCATTGCAAATTATAATTTCTATCCCAACCAAAACGTCGTTGGTAGAATGTATTAAATGCCGCATCTTCACCTGAAAAACGATATTGAGTGGTATTCAACTGTCGGTCAAGAATAGTATTAAAACCGAATGAATTCGGAATAGGATTAAAGTTAAAATCTGTCAGCAGCTTGGTATATTTCAGAACTTTTTCATTTTTAATTAAATTTTTGAAAGGCGAAACATACAAAGGCTCACGTGAGAAAGTATAATCTAAACTACCCTTATAATTCTGTCGAGCATCACTTAATACAAGAGGGTCTCTGCGGTTAAGTTTAGTATAACCATAAGAAACACTAAAATTTTCGATATCCCACGGTTGTGGTTGGGAACTGCTTGTCCGGTCTTTGCGCACGTTGTTAAACCCGTAACCTTTGATAGTTTGAACGGTTTGAGCATTAAACTTGATAGAATCCCTTTTAGTCCCATCTGTTTCAGCTTTTAACCGTTCTTTCAATTTCACATCCAAATCGTAAGGGTCATATTCAGGGGTTCGAATATTATTGGAATATTGAGCCGTAAAAGGAATCCTAATCCCGGATGTTGCGGGTAAGAATTTACCCAATTCAAAATTGGCGGAAACATTCATTTCCGTTACTTGCTCACGACTGCGTTGTTGAACCCTTTGATCAATTGCCCCATAACCAATACCAAGATAATTACCTGAAACGCTCAGATTGCCAAAATCTGCCAGCTTAAAATCCGTTCGGGCAATAGCCGCTCCCCCTCTACTTTCATTCAAACCCGTTGCCCGCAATTCGTTAATCCACAATTCAACATCGTGCGGAATATCGTCTTTATTGTAAACGCCTACCATAACACCTTTCACCTGCCCAATGTCCGGATTTCCTCTTACTTTAATCTTGGTATTGGGTTTTTCAGAACTTATAAAAGTGTATATTTCGGATAAGTCAACCCCTTTGACGTTTCTTTCCGTTTTGGCTTTAATCAAATCATTCAATAAAATGTCAAAAGTATTAGAAGGATGCCATACCTCATTCGCATATCTATCATACACCGCTCCCTGCGAGCTCGTACCCGGAGGAGAACCGGCTTTGGTAACATCAGAGATAGTCAACGGCATTTCAATTTCGTAATAATTGCGCTCAAAGTCAGTGCCGACCCGCATAAAAACGCATAATTTGTTACTCAAATTAATACCTTCTATACTTTCTGCATGAACGAACATTTTTAGGCGCTGATAAATACGCATGTCCATGCTGAATAACTTGAAAGCTGCCCGAGCCTTTTTAGCGGAAAGCCCTTTCATGGTCATACCCAATGATTGTTCGTTTTGCTGCGCGTTCGCAGCTATGGAATTAGGAATGTTTTCACGTAAAATACCCGGAGGTAAAATATAATTGAAAGGCAATTTTTTACTATTTTCCTCAATATTGACCGAATTTAATTCCATAAAATTCTGGTCATCGTTATTGCTGATATCAAAACCCTGCGCATTGCGATCCGGCTTATACCGGCGCCATTGGTTGCGGATAAGATCGAGTTTGGCAAAACGAATGGTTGTCCTTTCAGTAAAGTCTTTCACCACCATTCGTACAAAACGGATACTGCGGAAGTCATTGATTTGCCCATATTTTTTATCATAATTGTCAATCGGAATCCGGAAATGGTGCCATGTTCTTTTCTGCGCATCTGATTTGAGGCTTTCAACATAGTATTTGAGGTTGCGGGTATCCATACCCGTTCCTGAAGGGTTAGGTGTAAAATTGATTTTATATTCAAAATAAGCTTCATTCTCCTCAAATGAATTATCTCTATTCACATCTTCAGCATCGGGGATATTGGTCGCTGACTGAATTTGATTACCGGTATTTTGTGAGTTACCTTCGGGACCGTTAAACCTTTGATAGCGTTCTAAAACGGTTCGTCCTGATAGACTGTTATCATTGTAATAAATAAAGTCATCATTTGCAGGGTCTTTTTCTATTTCTGCGAAAGCAGGAATACCCCTTACTTGATTTAAATAATTGGTATAATATTTTTTTTCCTCATCGTCATTCATACCATCAAAACCTACATCCTGTTGTTTGCGCTCTGCATCGTCCGCAGAGAAGGAATTGGGCAACGGAATTTCAGTGCGCGGCACACGTCCCCAAGCGGTTGTATCTGTTTTCAACTCCGGATTTGCTTTGGTTGGTAAACCGTTTTCATAAAATTTACGGCTATCTCTCAATATATCCTCCGAAACGTCCCCCAGATGAAATAACAATGTTCCTTTGTTTGCATTGGTAGCAGGATCAAGGAAAGGATCAAGCATCCAAAAATCTATATATTCTACATTGGCAGCCTCAAAATCGGGTGTTGTGATGCCGCGCATGATACCTGCCCAACGGGTACTCGGCTCATTCAAACCACCACCACCATTCAAACCTTTTGAAAAAGGCGTTTTATTGGGTACATCAAAATTATAGGGTCCTCTCAATTTAGGATAATATGTCAGGTCAAGAGTTGGTAGATTGCCGGGACCAATATAAAGATTATTTGTTCTATTAGGAAATACTTCCGTTTGTAAAACCGGGGAGGTATATATATCTGTACTGTTAGATGCATCTCTAATAGATTGGTCTATGCGATACCAGTTGAGCAAAGCACGGTTGACACCTGAAATGATGCCACTTCCTGATGACTCGGGCCAAAGTGAATGTTTTTGAGGCACACTTGCCAATGCCCACACTGCCGGTTGAGACGACAATGAAAATGGGCTGCTACTCCCCTC
>JANPGW010000310.1:0-3792 GCA_031424115.1 Saprospiraceae bacterium
TGTTCAACTCTCTTTGACGCTCACTCAGCAGTTGTTCCTTTTCGAGATTGTCTTTCTTATCTTTCTCAATTTGGGCTTCCAATTGGATACTTTGGACATCAATTTGCCGATAGTTATCCGTTTCCGACTCTATCTGTTTTTCAACTTTCTTGTAATCTTCTTTAAAAACCGAGAGTTTCATAATGGCCAAATCAATGGCCAATTCTTTGTATTCTGCCTTAAGATCGAAGTATTTTTGGGTGCGTTTGGCTTGTTTTTCAAGCGTTTTCAGATTGTTATTGATTTCAAAAAGCAAGTCTTCAATGCGATTCAGATCTTCTTCCGTCGAGTTGAGTTTATTCAGCGTTTCATTTTTTCGAGCTTTATATTTAGAAACACCCGCCGCTTGCTCAAACATCATTCGGCGAGAGTTTTGCTTGTCATTCAAAATATCGTCCACCATACCCAACGCAATAATGGCGTAGGAATTGGAACCGATACCCGTATCCATGAACAAAGTCGTAATATCTTTCAGGCGGCATGTCACCCCATTCAGGCGGTACTCGGACTCACCCGAAGCGTATAAAATGCGGGTAATAGTCACCATAGAATATTCGGTGGGCAACAGATTTTTAGTATTTTCAAACGTCAAACTCACCAACGCCATTTGACCCGCTTTGCGCTTTTTTGTTCCGTTAAAAATAACGGAATTCATCTTATCCAAGCGCAATTCAGAGCTTTTTTGCTCGCCCAACACCCACCGAATAGCGTCCACAACATTAGATTTGCCGGAGCCGTTTGGTCCCACAATACCAATCACGTCTTCATTAAAATGAATAAATGTTTCGTTAGCGAAGCTTTTAAAGCCTTTTATTTCAAGTGTTCTTAATCGCATTTTTAATCGTTAAAATCTGTTGTTGCCTGTGTTTGGGAGCGTCTATTCCAAAAAGCCCGCAAAGTTAGTGAAAAAATTGTAAAAAAAAGTAGAGATACTGAGGGGGGTAAAAAACAACGTGTTTTTAAATTGGAATAGTAATTGTAAATCTTTAATCAATTCTGACCTTAAAACTTTCCATTTATGCTTAAAACAGTATTTTTCGCTTGTCTAATGTTATCGATATCGCATAGCATGACGGCTCAAACCACATTTCATCAAACCCTCAATTCGGCCGGTAATACGGCAAAAGTATCTTCTTTTACAATTGATTTTGCGGTTGGAGAAACCATTACAGAAACGCTAAAAGGTAATTCTAACACCGTCACCCAAGGCTTCCTTCAACCGGCTATCACTATTCAAACCGGTTTTTCATTTCAAAAGCAAGGTGACGGTTGCCAGTTTTCGATTTTCCCCAATCCCACAACCGATTACATCAATTTCAAAAATCAGGATACCGGAGAAGTCGATTTTGAAATATATCAAATTGATGGCTCTTTGGTGGGAAAATATCGTTCCGTGAATAAATATACCGACGTTTCCACCTTGGCTAAAGGCACTTATCTCGTCAAACTTCTCTGCGAAAATAACAACAATTCATTCCAAAAATTTGTAAAACTCTAATCTTATGAAAAACATTTTTACCGTTCTTCTATGCTTAATGGCATACGGATACTCCTTTGCGCAATCGCCACAATCCATTAATTATCAAGCTGTTATACGCAATGATGCCGGTATTGTCGTTCCGAACAAGGCAATCAATTTACGCTTTTCCATCCAAGAAGGTATAACTGCCCCCCCTCAGTATGTTGAGATTCATCAAGTGACAACCAACTCCGTAGGCTTGGTGAGTTTGCCCATTGGCAAAGGGATTATTCAATCCGGTACTTTTGCCGGTATCAATTGGGGTTTAGGGATTAAATATCTCAAAACGGAGGTGGACGTCACGGGAGGCACTAATTTCTCGTTGATTGGCACTCAACAATTTTTATCCGTTCCTTATGCAATCTACGCAGAAAAATCGGGCAATGGCGCCAATAATTGGAGTCTGGGTGGTAATACCTTGACCGGCAATGAGTTTATGGGTTCATTAAATAATTTTCCAATTATTTTCAAAACCAATAGTGCTGAAAAAGCAAGAATTACGGAGGGTGGAAAATTAGGTTTGGGAATAACCAATCCAACCTCATGGTTATCCGTTCAGGCGAATGGTTCCGGACAGACTGGTACAGAAGATAGAGTATTTTTGCATTTGAACAACATTTCTACCAGTTCCGCTTCTTCCACGAATGTGCATTTAACGGCGGGTGGAAGTGCCAATCTGACAGCTTTAACCCATCATTCACCCAACTATTCGGTGGTTAGTGGCTATGCAGATTACGGTCAATTGACGTCAACGGGGCCCGGTTTGATAATGCAAGCCCGAAACGGTATTTTAAGGTTTGAAACCGGAGCGAATGGCAACGGTGTTTTTGAAAGAATGCGCATCGCCAATAATGGCAATATTGGAATAGGCACAACCAACCCACTTTATAAAATGCACCTTGAAGGAGAAGCAACCGGTTTTGAAACGGGCGCGGATCCCAGGTCTTTTATTTATATTAAAAACAACTCAAATTCTACTGCCTCAGCAGTGGGCATCACGATGAGTTCAGGCAGTAATTCGGGAGAAGGCAGACTGTGGCATATTGCGCCGACTTATTCATTCCGTCCGCAAGACCAAGACTTTACAACCCTTTATTCTTCTGGTCGAGGTATATCCTTATGGTCTTCTCCCAAAAATAATCCCAACAATGGTGGTTACATCAAACTACAAACCGGTAACAAGCCGGATAATACAGGCGGCTACGACCGTTTTGTCATCAACGAAACGGGCAATATTGGCATCGGCACAAGCAACCCGTCGGCTCAATTGCACACAACAGGCTCGGTATTGTTTTCCGGTATTTTTCAAAATAATAGCTTGAATAAAGTCATTGTCGCCGATGCCAATGGCAATTTGGCTTGGCGCGATGCTACAACTTTTGCGGGTGGTTCAAGTGGTTGGGGATTAAGCGGTAACAGCTTGACAGGTAGTGAATATATCGGTTCAACAAATAGTCAACCCATTGTTTTCAAAACCAATGGCGTAGAAAAAACCCGCATTTCAAGTGATGGCATGGTCGGCATTGCCACATCCAATCCTCTTTATAAGCTACATATTGAGGCAGAAGCGACCGGATTTGAATCGGGAGCTGACAGGAGGTCATTTATTTTCATCAAAAACACCTCCAATTCTAATGCTTCGGCAGCCGGCATCACAATGAGTTCCGGCACAACATCAGGTGAAGGTAGACTTTGGCATATTTCACCCACTTACTCATTCCGTCCTCAAGACCAAGATTTTACCACACTTTTCTCATCCGGCAGAGGTATTTCTCTTTGGTCTTCACCTAACTCAAATCCTTCCAACGGTGGATATATGAAGTTTCAAACCGGCGTAAAACCGGATAATTCAGGTGGTTATGACCGTTTAGTTATCAATGAATTGGGTAATATTGGGATTGGCAACTCAAGTCCAAAAGCTAAAGTGCAGGTCACAAATGGCGATGTTTATATTGATAATGCCGCTAAAGGGGTTATTATGAAATCGCCTAATGGCAACTGTTTCAGGGTAACGGTTGCGGATAATGGCACTTTGGTGTCAACTCCGATAGCTTGTCCTAATTGAGTTCTTAAACAAATATACTGAGGAGGGTAAAAAAAGCCGGAATAACTACATGAGTTATTCCGGCTTTTTTATTTTTAGAAATGCAAACGATGAGCTAAATAAAAATTGAAGATTCCAACCCATTTTTTGCATATGAATTCAAAGCAACGCCTTCCTCTCATTCACATAG
>JANPGW010000311.1:0-4602 GCA_031424115.1 Saprospiraceae bacterium
TTCTTGGAGGTAAACGATTCGAGATTGGGCTTCATGCCACTCAAGTTCCGAGACTTTTATAAACTTGCCCCTTTGTTTGTCTTGGCTTGTCAAAGCGACTTTGCGATTACTTTTAATCGCAGCAATAAAGGTTTTCTTCAGGTCTCGGTGAACAAATTCAAAGTTTTCAACCGAAGAATACCAAGAATCCCACAGCACTGTCTGGAATTGTACTTTGTTGTAATGATGTAAAACCCGTAAACGGTGGCGAACAAGTTCATTTTTACCCTTTTCGCTGCGCCGCTTCACTTTTTTGGTTTTGGCGTCATAGTACTGTTCCTTTTTTTCAATAATTTCAAATGCCAAGGGCAATGAAAATTTTGAAACACTGCTGGGGTGTGGCTGATAGAGAAAATTTAATATATTGATGCCTTTGATTGTCTGACCTGTCGTATGGTCATAATGCCAGCACACTATATCATTCTCTGTCGAATGTGGTTTCTCCTCTATGGTATCATCTATTTTGATTATTCCATTGGGAGTTTCTACTCGCCTTACTATTCTCTTTATGGCGTGCCAGTAGTCTTTTTGGGTAAACTCGCGTTTACTCAACATTCTACTGATTTTGTCATGACTTACAGCTTTATCTAATAATTCGGATAAACCCGTACTTGTCACTAAACCCAAAGACGATATTAAGTAATCTGTGTAGATGTCTAATAATTCATAATCGTTCATTGTCACCGATTTTATCGGGACAAAGTTCGCTTTTTAATCTTTTTTTTCCTATTATCCAAATTCTTGACCTGCGAAAGGTCAGTAAATAATGAATTTACCATGAGGTTCATTACCATTACAGGTATTCATCTTTTACAGCAAAATGCATTTGATGTGAAATGGGAATATTTTTCGTTAAAATAGAGTTTATAGTAGGGGATGTTTATAGGTGAAAATACTCCAGAACGTAAATTCAGTAATTGTGAGATTTAAAGGCTGTGATTTATTTGAATTACCCATGTTTGCCATCAGGTTCGTTACCATTACAGGTGTTTACTTTTTCAGCAAAATGCTTTCATTGTGAATTAGTAATATTTTTTGTAAAAATTGATTGTGGAGCATGGGATGTTTACAGGTAAAAATACTGCACAATGAAAATCAACAACTCTCAGGTTTAAAGGCTGCTATTTATTTGAATTACCTATGTTTACCATTACATACAGGTTGTAAAACAACCCTTTTTATTAAAGTTTTACAGCGGGTGCATAATATGCCCGATATGTTAGGTTAGGGGGTGTTTTTCAGAGATAAAAAAGAAAATTCAACTTTTGCGAAAGTGCTTCGCTTTTAAATACATACATACACGTAGGGTAGTGCAAAAAAGAGTGACGCCATCACGAATAGTTTACACAGTCCTTGATATATCTTCGAGAACACATCATCTTTTAACCCGAAAGATGATGTATTCTTAATCGTTACTACCAGAAAAATGTGAAACCGTACAGATTGACCATTGAAAGGTACATTGAGAAATACGCTGCATAGGATTCAGGAAAGAGAGGGGGATTTTTTCCCTCCAAACATTCAGACAAAATCTTATTTTTACGCTCAAACGGATTTCTAAAAAATGAACAAAGGCTATCAAGAATTTATCGTTTTTATGCGCTCTTGGTTATCGCACCGTATCACCATCACGCACGAGAAGCAAGACGACAGCCCTCCGTTTGAGCATTATTACTTTTTCACGGTCTATCCCAAAAACTACGTTTTGATGATTTCGGACGGCTTCGCCCTCTACGAGTGCTTGGGCGATGGAACACACATGCCTGTTTTTACGCCGCTTGAAAATGACTTTAAAGGCTTGGATGCCGTTTTGAAAGATATAAAACTTTGGGAAAAAGGCTCGGGATACTGAGGGGGGGTATGA
Organism: Saprospiraceae bacterium; assembly: GCA_031424115.1. Classification (GTDB taxonomy): domain Bacteria; phylum Bacteroidota; class Bacteroidia; order Chitinophagales; family Saprospiraceae; genus JAAFJT01. The sequence continues at coordinate 1,904 of JANPGW010000311.1, forward strand.
ACATAAAATCTCGCGTCCACACGTAACGCAGCGGAAAAGATAATCGGTTTTATGTGAGCAATATACAGAATTCTTTGTGTAGATAAGTGTTGCTATGACCTACAAATATGGCTAATATAAGTTTAGCACGATCAACTTCTCGAACTGTTGAGGTCGTCTGAAGGGTAATTTTCTCTAATATAACTCTCTCTCTAAATTCCTAATTGTTATTTGCGGACTTTTCTTTTTTTTTCGCAAAGGTAACTCTTATTCATCTTTTATTTAGTGGATGTGACACTAGACAAAACTATAATAGTCACCATTTAGTATAACTCAACTAAACAGTGACTACTATGATTTAATGGAAATTTACATATTTCAAATGCCATAATTGACCATTTAGAATATGTGTATTGCCGTTTTTTGTAAAAATTTGCGTGGTTGTGAAATCTTCATTCGGGAAAAAGATAGAGGTCATGGTCGTTGCGCCATTATCCGCAAAAAGCTCTACTGAAGCAACATCAATGATTAAGTGCATTTTTAAAATTGTACTTGAAGATATACGAGGAGCGTATTGATTGACATTATATTCTTTTGAAAAAGTTTTTTTACCCCCCTCAGTACGGTCTATAAAAAATTGTTTTTTAAGGACATCGTAACCAATTTCCACTTTTTCATTTTTTGAATTACTTAAAATAATTCCAAAATTAGAAGCAGTCGTTTTAGATAAATCAACACTTAACTCTATTTCTTTTTTTACGTTTTTACTGTCAATGGTTTTCAACTCTTTTAATTCCATTTTAGGGATATTCAGAGCTGACCCCCTCAGTATATTGAACTCTTTTATAGGTTTTTGGAAAACTCTTAAACCTTCTTTTGTGTCGTGTAAACTGAGTTCTCTTGGTAGGGTAGTGGCGTTTCGCCAAGTGGTTGTTGGGACGATATTGGCGTACTGCCAGTTACTCATCCAGCCAATAAGTAAACGGCGACCATCGGGATTGCCAGACCATGTAACACCTGCATAATTATCTTTTCCGTATTCAAACCACAATGTTTTATCAGAAGGGTTGTCGTTTGTAAACGTTTTACCATCAAAATGACCTACAAAATATTGTGTACCTGAGCCTCCATTAGGTGCACCAGGGTTGATATTGACAATAGCGACCCACTTAGTTTTTTCTTGACCCACGACTTTCATTGGGAATAAATCAGGGCATTCCCAAACACCACTGTGAGCGCCTTCATTTTTGCCAAATTCACCTACTTTTTCCCATGCTTTTAAATTTTTAGAAGCATAAAATTCAATATGGTCAGCCACTGCGAGTACCATAATCCAATGTTTGGAAGCAGTGTGCCAGAATACTTTTGGGTCTCTAAAATCTCTATTGCCAGAATTTTTCACAACCGGATTGCCTGAATATTTTATCCAAGTTCGACCTTTATCAAGACTATAAGCAATGCCTTGCGTTTGGAAATCATTGCGCTTTGCTTTTTCACCAACAAAATCATGATAAGTGAAAATAGCCACCAAAGGGCTTTCTCCTCCTTTTTTACCAAACCCTGATGTATTATTGACATCAACTACAGCGCTGCCAGAGAAAATACAGCCAAGAGAATCTGGAAACAAGCCAATCGGTAAATGTTCCCAATCAATCATATTTTTACTCACTGCGTGCCCCCAATGCATAGGCCCCCAAACCGTGCTATCGGGATAATGTTGGTAAAAAAGATGATACTCACCTTTATAATACACCATGCCATTGGGGTCATTCATCCAACCTTTTTCAGGGCTAAAATGAAATTGAGGACGATGCTGCTCATAAGTTGCATCTTTCTTTTGTGCAAAACAAACTGAAACCATGAGCATATATGAGATAACGATAACATAGTTTTTCATTGCTAAAGGATTTTTAAAAAAGTAAGGCAGGCATAAAAGCCTACCTTTACCCAACTTGAATGTATGAAAATAATAGTAATATACTAACTTTACTGAGGGGTTAAAATCCTGGATTTTGCTTATATAGACCATTCGTGAATGTAATTTCTGCTTGTGGAATAGGGAGATATTCATCTCTACCAGCTGTGAATTTCGCCGTTGCTAAAAACGTTCTTTTTATTTTTTCTTTAGCAATGTAGGCATTCAAGGTCGGCTCGGCTATACCCCAACGCACTAAATCAAAGAAACGGGCACCTTCAGTTGCAAACTCCAAACGACGTTCCCATTGCAAGGCTTTACGGGCAAAGGCTTGAGTCCAACCGGCGGCTGTATAAGGCTTAGTATTGTATTTTGAAGCAAAAGTGCCATCTGCTTTTTTAAGTTTTCCTGTACTCGCTGCCGCTCTGTTTCTGATTTGATTGATTAAAGGCAATGCTAAATCTTGCTGACCCAATTCAATATAAGCTTCAGCTTGCATCAATAAAATATCATCGTATCTCAAAATATCATAATTTTTTGCTGTGCCCATAAAAGGTCCGAGTTTAAAATAAGAACCGCTCGTAGCCAATTGCTGAAATCTCATCGTATGGTAATTGCCATAAACTCCCGCGTCACGCACCCAACTATTGCTAAAAGGTTTTGTATTATCATATTTGTAAGGATGACCGTCAATACCTACTGTATGATCAAGGCGAGGGTCAACAGTTTGTGTTGCCAAATCCGCATCTGTATTGTTAAATGTGTCAAAATTAGGGTAGCCATTGGCATCTGTTGTATGTGCATT
>JANPGW010000312.1:0-4922 GCA_031424115.1 Saprospiraceae bacterium
GTCAAAATGCGTAAAGAAATCGTCTATAAATCGGTTAATCCTCGTGATAATCCAAAAGAAAAACCGGAGTACATCAAAGACGAACCCATGACCACCCTCTATGAATTCGGCAAAAAAACGAACCCAAACATGGGTGTTAAGCCCCCCTCAGTATGGTTGCCTCATGGCGTGTTGGGCATCTCTACCTCTGAGATTATAACGGACGATACCAAGGGGGCTTTTGGCCCTTTTGCCGGTCAGGTGTTGGTTGGCGATCAGGGGATGTCTAAAATAGCGCGTGTTTTTCTGGAAAAAGTGAATGGGGCTTATCAGGGTGCCTCTTTTGATTTTAGAAATGGTTTCCGTTCAGGCGTATTGCGTATGTCATGGGGAAAAGACAACTCGCTATTCGTCGGTGGTACCAATCGCGGTTGGGGGTCAACCGGTACGGAGCCTTACGGCTTAGAAAAATTGGTTTGGACTGGCAAAACGCCTTTTGAAATGAAAGCCGTCCGCGCCATGCCCGATGGTTTTGAAATAGAATTTACTTATCCGGTCGATAAAAATACGGCTGAAAATGTGGATAATTACACGATTTCCAGCTTTATTTACAAATATCACTCGGTGTATGGCAGCCCGATGGTCAATACAGGAGACAACCCTGTTCGGGGTGCGAAAGCCACGGAGGATGGCCTTCGGGTGCGCCTCGTTGTCGATGGCTTGCGCGAAGGGTATATTCATGATATCAAACCGGAAGGTATTATATCGGCTCAAGGCAAATTACACCTTTTGCATCCGCAAGCTTTTTATACTTTAAACAGTTTGCCACAAGGGGCAAAAGCCAATATCACACTCGTGACACCGAAACCCAAAGTTAAAAAAGAGGTTGAAGACGCCGGTATGGCAGTGAATACACCGGATAATCAGACGAAAGAAGCGGCACCTTCAGCCAATAGCGGCAAAGATAAAGCAGTGAAACCTAAAGCAGATGCTGCCATTAAAACGGCGGCAAAGCCCGTCGCAAAACCGGCTCCTGTTATCAATGAGAAAGAGGTGACAGCATTGTTGACAAAATATACTTGCTTGGCTTGTCATAAAACAAAAGAACGGGCGGTGGGTCCTCCTTATGTGGAAGTTGCCAAGCGCAAATATTCTGTACAGAAAATTGTTCAATTGATTTATGAACCCAAGCCCGGTAACTGGCCCGACTATGCGACACCTATGGCGCCAATGCCCAATGTGCCGAAAAAAGACGCTGAAAAAATTGCGACTTGGATTAATTCATTAAAATAAAAAGGAGAAATATTTTCAATGTAAAATTTAATAAAAAAGCGGTTGTTCTTATTTGTGGAACAATCGCTTTTCTATTTCATATTTTGCGTCTAAAAGTTCTTCTACTTAATGTTAAAACAAAAACACTATCTCCTCACTTAACATTGATTAAAGTTTTGAACCAAAAAATCGGATTGAGAACTCTCTTGCGCACATCAATGTCATTGAACATCGCATAAACCAGATCTGAAATTTGAACATTTTTGGATGCTACCCATAGCACAAAATTGAAGATAGCGGGATATTTACCCAGTCGTTGAAGTCGGTAACTCAAATTCAATTCTGTTCCCATCACCCGCCACACGCGAGTATCGTAATCTTTTAAAAAAGCCGCTGAAAAGTCATGGGCTTTTAGGCATTTTTCAGCTTGTTCGGCGGCGATGTAACCGCTGTAAACGGCATTGCCAATGCCTTCTCCGGTTAATGGATCAACCAAACAGGCGGCGTCACCCACGAGCATATAGTTATCATCTGACAGCAAACGGCGTTTTGAACCCAAAGGCAGCGGAAAACCCACAATATCATCTATCAGTTCCGCATCTTTAAAACGCTCTTTTATGCCCGGGTTAGTGGCAACAATATCCAATAAAACTTTTTTAAGATTGAGTTTGCTTTGACTCACTGCCGAGGACAACATACCGAAACCCACATTGGCTTCGCCATTCGGCAACGGAAAAATCCAGAAATACCCCGGCATATATTTTTTCAAAAAATGCAATTCGATGTAATTGTCTTTATGGCAATCTGTTACTTTTTTATAGTAAGCCCGCACGGCTGCCGCATTGTGTTTAGGATCAACCGCAATATTCGCAACATGTCGCGTGAAAGGAGAGTTGGCTCCATTTGCCGCAATGACTAATGCCGTTTTGATTTTAAAATCTCCTTTTTTTGTCCCCAAAATCCACCCTTCTTGCTGAGAAGAGCCATCCGCAATAAGGCGTTCATGGGTTTCGATATTGATATTTTCAAAAAACTGAATCAAGGGTTGTTGCCTAACTTTTTCTGCCAAAAAATTGTCAAAATCAATCCGTTTCGATACAAAACAAGGCGTTTTATCGGTCTCTGTATTGTAGTTTTTACGGAAAGGTACTTTGAATTCGCGCTTGTCATCCATCCAAAAAGTCACACCCCAAGAATCCATCTGAATATCTGTTTTTTCAAAGTGGTTGACAATCTCAGGGTCAATGCGGTTCAAAATAGCTACTGTGCGTCCGGTCATGCCATCGCCACAGATTTTATCGCGGGGAAATTGTGCTTTGTCAATTAATACTGAAGGGATGCCTAATTGTGCTAATCGGAGTGCGGTAGCCGCTCCGCCGGGTCCGGCACCTAATATACAGATTTGAGTTTCAATCATCAGATTTAAATTGGGTTTGTTTAGGATGTTGCGGTTAATCAATTTTTTGAGGTGTAAAAATAGATTTTATATTGCTGAGAATGAAAAAATCATCATTTATAATTCATGATTCCTTTCTCGACTTATTCTTTCACAAATTTAACTCTTGAACGCCCCCCCTCAGTATATTCAACTTCCAAGAAGTAAATGCCATTCACTAAGTCTGAGATTTCTATTACTTTTTGAGTCGTTCTTTTCATTAATTGTCCTTGAATACTGAAAATTTGGACAGATTGGACAGCCGATAACCCTTCAATTGACACGTTGTTTTTAGCCGGATTGGGGTAAATTTTCAAGGGTTGGAAATCTTTTACTGGGGAATTGAACAGTGAAGTAGCAACATTTGTAATTTTTGTTAAATCAACTTTTGCCATAATGGGTAAATGGTCGGAAGTGGTTGTGCCGTAATTTGAAATATAGATGGTGGGCGTTCCAACTCTAATTGCCTGCAAACTTGCAGCTGTTTCGTTTGAGCCTATAATATGATCAATCATATCGTTATATGTAACGGTGCTTTTTTGTCCTGAAAGACTGAGTACACGAGAAAAAGGTTTATATTTTAGACTATCCAACAAAAAAGGTGTGTAACTGGATAGATTTCCCGTGATACCCGTCGCAATAGTTTGGTCGAGGTCGTCGTTAAAATCGCCTAAAATGAAAAAAGGTAAATCGGGGTGTTGTGTATCTAAATAATCTTTCATTTTTTCGACATCGTATTTTCTCATGTCATAGGTATCTTTCGAGTCTTGCGGGCTGGCATTGCTGTTAGCCCGAGCGTGAATGCCGACAAAACCCAAATGTCGCTTGGTATTATTGAGCGTGACATCAGCTGTCAGCATAAAAGGCAAACGCCCGGATGCCCAAAATCGAGTGAATACATTCGGGTAATTGGTGACCAAAGCAGGATTTTTTTTAAACTCAGTGAGAAGTGGTTGAGTCTGAACATTGCTGAAAACGGCGGTTTTATACACAAAACACAACCTTTGCCCGAAAGGGTCGGGGTTGGCAATATTGCTGTATGAATATTCAGAACTGCACACGCCGGAATAGCCCGTTAGCGAATTGACCAATGTTGAAAACAAACCCACATCTGAAATTTCATTCAATTCATAAATATCCGCTTTGAGGGTATTCATGACCTCTGATGCTTTATTCAACTGAGCGGTATTGTCCGTAGGACCCAATTGTGGATGCCCGAACCATTCCAAATTCCAAGCCACTACATCCAATGACACATCATCTGAAAAAGTAGCGTCAGTTCCCTTGTCCACCGCACCAGAAATTTTGAAATCTTCTAAAAAACGTGGCAAAAGTTGATAGGTCGCTGAAAAACGACCCGCAATACCAATGACTGAACCCATGCCAGAAGTGATGGGCGTGCCAACAATATTGTTAGAAGGAGGCGTGCCACCACTGATGATTCTGACCTGCAACGAGCCAAAGTTGTAATTGGTAGATGCCGCATAATTACCTCCGCTGGGCGGGAAATTGACGGAATCGAGGCGCACCAATTGTCCCTCATATTGCGCCATTTCGCTCTGTTTTATCTTTTTGGGAGTGACCACCGCAACCGGTATATCAATTTTAATGAGAGATGACACATTGATTTGTTTCAATAAATAAAATTCACCCATCGTTCCCGTCACTTCTACCGAATCACCCAATTGCAGCCCATGAGTGACCGCCAAGTTCGTTGCACCCCCATAAACGGAAATGCCGCCGGTATAGTCTTGAATGAAAATTTGCACGCCTCCTAATTGTGTAGAAACTGTGACTCTACCACCCGTGATAACAGAACTGCCATTCGCCTGACCTCGGACGGTGGCAATGTCGCTTTTGGTCTGCACACTTGTCGTGATTAAAGTATGATTAAGTATCTTTTTGGGTAAAACTTTGGAATGAAGTGGTGTGCTTATAAGCCATATTGCCCAAAGTAAGTGCAGTTTATATAGTTTGTACATGCTTTAACGGAGGATTGATATGATTAAAAAATGCTTTGTGTGGTATCGGAAACACAAGGATAAATCAAATATTTGATATATCTGTTGGCTGCGTTCTAACTTAAACTTTTATTAACACACCCCTCAGTATAGGCAAAAAAAAACCGTCTCGGGTAAGAGACGGTTCCAAAACAACAAATTATAATCACATGAACTTTCAAAACCAAATTATTATGAGGGATAACTTCGTCTCAAATTCAGTTCAAAGTTATTGC
>JANPGW010000313.1:0-38977 GCA_031424115.1 Saprospiraceae bacterium
AAGAAATATTAATGAACGCTGCTGATATGCTTGCTGAAACATTCAATAGCGAATCAACCCTACTACGCGTGCACAAACTCTCCGGCATGACCAATAAACCACAACCACAAGAAGTCTATGATGCAGTTTTGAAAGTACAATTTGCAGATGCTACGGCTCGGATGAACAAATGGGCAACTGATGCCCTCGCATCATTTGCCGAAGGTGATTTGCTCAAAACCTTTTTAATGGGCTTGAAGCGTTACACTAAATATCCGCCGGTGAATGTTAAAGACAATCGTCGTATCATAGCGAAGGCGATGATTGAAGCTAATAAATATTGTTTCTGAAATAGTGGAATAATTTGATTTGACTTGACGAGGCTGTCCCGAAAAGGACAGCCTTTTTTGTGAAAAAAATCCGATATTTGCGTTAGTTATGAGATAGGGCACGTCAGCTATGAGCTTTGGGAATAGTGAAAACTAAAAAATTACACCAAAAAATGCTCATAGCCTATAGCCCATCTCTGATGGCTTATAGCCCACAGCTAAGTTTATTGAAGTTAATTAAAACGCTATTCCACCATGAATTTTTTCAAAATAATCCTCTTTTTAGCCACTCCCTCAGTATTGTTAACTCATTGCAGCAATATCTTGATGAAGGCTGATATTAAAAACACACCCACGAATTGCTTCAATTTGATGTGGAAAACGGTGGATGAGAATTACTCCTACTTTGACTACAAAGGGGTTGATTGGAACGCTGTACGAGAAAAATATGCTTGTAAAGTAGGCGATTATATCAGTCAAGATTCTTTATACAAGGTCTTGTCCGACATGCTGTATGAGTTGCGCGACGGACACGTCAACCTCTCAACAACGTATGATCGAAGCCGTAATTGGAGTTGGAAGGACGATTATCCCGACAATTTCAACGTAAATTTTGTTTTTAAACAGTACCTAAAAAAGGATTTTAAAATTACAGGAGCCTTGCCCAATCAAATTTTGAATGACTCCATCGGATATTTTCGGTATTCGTCCTTTGGCAACCCTATCAATGATACCGATTTGGATTTTGTACTCAATCGGTTTAAAAAAACAAAAGGTATCATCATTGATGTGCGCGACAACGGAGGAGGTTCCATGTCAACAGTTTTTAAAATCATCAACCGGTTTGTGGATAAGAAAACGCTTGTTGGTTTTGCGCATACCAAAACCGGTAAAGGCCATCAAGACTTTAGCGAACCGATTTCATTTTATGCTATACCCACGAAAAAACGGACGCCTTATACCAAACCGGTTGTCATCTTGATTAATCGGGGCTGTTTTAGTGCAACAACGCATTTTGCTGCATTTATGTCGGTCTTACCCAATGTGACTCTTGTAGGAGACCGCACGGGCGGCGGTGGTGGTATTCCGATTTCGGCGGATTTACCCAATGGATGGCAATATCGCTTTTCTGCTACTTATCAAACAACGGTTGACGGCTTCAATATTGAGCAAGGAGTAGCGCCTGATGTAGAAATTTCGACAGGTGCCAAAGAAGAGTTGGAAGGGAAAGATGCTATAATTGAGAAAGCAATGGAAATAATTATTGAAGAATCGAAAAAAAAAGGGGTTTAATTACCCTTCAGGAGTGCATAATTTTTTGAATATCGTAATCCAGTGTAAAAAAAAAATTAAAACTATTGGAAATGAATGTTCTGAAATGTTACCTTTGCGCTCGTTAATGTCAAGATGACATTATGTGCATACAGAAAAACGAAAATTTTATTAAAATTTTTTACTCAATTTTATTTAGAATCTATTTAGAATCATGGCAAATATTGCATCAAAAGTCAAGCAAATCATCGTTGACAAATTAGGTGTTGAAGAAACAGAAGTCACACCCGAAGCAAGTTTCACTCAAGATTTGGGTGCTGACTCCCTCGATACTGTCGAATTGATTATGGAATTTGAAAAAGAATTCGACCTTTCTATTCCTGATGAGCAGGCTGAAAAAATTCAGACTGTCGGTCAGGCAATTTCTTACATTGAAAGTCAGGTCACTGCATAATTTCATTGCTATCCAGTAATTGAAAATTATGTAAATACCGTCCACAAATCGAATGTCCTTGTGCTTTCGGTTTGTGGACTTTTAATTGGTAGAAATAAAGTTTTTTTATTTAGGACTCATAATGTTCTGAATGTTTAAAAATTTCTAAATTTACGGCTAAATCAAAAATCTTATGAGAAGAGTCGTTGTAACAGGTATTGGTGCGGTAACTCCAATCGGTAATAATGTAACGGAGTATCTTTATAGCTTACAAAAAGGTATTAGTGGAGCCGATAAAATTACGCATTTTGATGCTTCTTTATTTAAAACGCAATTCGCATGCGAGGTAAAAAATTTCAACCCGGAAATTGCGATTGAAAAAAAAGAAATTCGCAGAGTCGACCTCTACACGCAATATGGTATGGTCGCGGTTGATGAAGCTATGAAAATGAGTGGCTTAGATACTGAAAAATTAGATCTGAATAAATGCGGCGTCATTTTTGGCTCGGGTATTGGAGGAATAGTTACTATTGAACATGAAATCTCGGAGTTCGCAAGAGGTAATGGTACTCCTCGATTCAACCCCTTTTTGATTCCAAAAATGATTGCTAATATTGCAGCCGGACTTTTGGCTATCAAATACGGGTTCAAAGGTATCAACTATGCGACTGTTTCGGCTTGTGCCACGTCTAATCATGCAATTATCAATGCTTTAGATTATATTCGCCTTGGAAAAGCTAATGTCATGATAACCGGTGGATCAGAAGCAACTACTACAACGACCGGAGTTGGCGGGTTCAATGCGATGCACGCTATGAGTACACGCAACGATGACCCTAAAACCGCGTCACGACCTTGGGACAAAGACCGTGATGGCTTCGTATTAGGAGAAGGCGGTGGTGCTTTGATTTTAGAAGAATATGAACATGCTAAAGCGCGTGGAGCCAATATTCTCTGCGAAATTGTTGGCGGCGGCATGACTTGTGATGCTTATCACATGACTGCTCCTCATCCTGAGGGTACGGGTGTTATCAATTGTATGAATCTGGCTTTAGAAGATGCACATCTGAATGCAGAGGATGTGGATTATATCAATGTTCACGGCACTTCAACACCATTGGGCGATATTGCTGAAATAAGAGCGATTCTTGGTGTTTTTGGTGAAAAAGCCTATGATTTGAATATCAGTTCCACAAAATCTATGACCGGACATTTGTTAGGTGCAGCAGGTGCAGTAGAAGCGGTTGCCAGTATATTGGGTATGATGCACGACTTTGTTCCACCTACCATCAATCACTTTACAGATGACCCTGAAATAGACCCAAGGCTTAATCTCACGTTCAACGAGCCACAACAGCGCCGAATAAATGTTGTTTTAAGCAATGGATTTGGATTTGGTGGTCATAATACGAGTGTTGTATTTAAAAGAATTTAGTTTTAACATTTATTCGCGGTTACATTCCTTTGAACTTAACATTTTTGGTGGGAATGAAATCTTTCTGTTTCAATAGTATTAAAATTACCATTTATTTTGGGTTACATTAAAAAAATTTATAACTACAATTTTTCGAAAGATAAGCAGTTAGCACGACGGCTAAGGGCAATATTGGGTTTTGTTCCCTCAGATTTAGCTTTGTATAAACTCGCCTTCTTTCATAAGTCCAACTCCAGCGATAAGCCGGTGGGGACAGTGTCACAAAACAACGAGCGATTGGAGTACCTTGGCGATGCAGTATTGGGAACTATAGTAGCCGAATACTTATTCAATAAATATCCCAATTACGATGAAGGTTTTTTGACCAAAATGCGCTCTAAAATCGTTAAACGCAATTCGTTGAATAAAATCGGCGATAAAATGGGTTTAGATGTTATTTTACAAGAGTATAATAATACACGCCTGAGCCGCTCGATGTTAGGGAATGCTGTTGAAGCTTTGGTAGGAGCCGTCTATTTAGAATGTGGCTACGACCAGACGAAAAGGTATGTCGTCAAAAAACTGCTTCGCAAATATTTAGATATTCATGAGTTGGAAACTTATGATGATAACTATAAGAGTCAACTCTTAGAGTGGAGTCAGAAAAACGGTAAAACGGTTTCTTACAAAGTGATCGCTAAATATAAATTTGAAAAACGCGACCGATTCAAAATTGCCGTACTTTTGGACGGCAATAAAATTGCAACAGCGGATGATTTTAATAAAAAATCAGCGGAGCAAATGGCATCAGAAAAAGCATTAATTGCGCTTAGTATCATTACCGAAGAAGAAACCGAAGACGATTAAAAAAGTTTTTATTGCATCTGTTTGGGAGTGCTGATGTTTTTTTTGAAATTTAACTCTTGACTACTTTTCTTCTTTCTATACTGAGGGGGGGTAAAAAAAAATCCGAAAGAGCTTATACAGCCTTTCGGATTTTTTTTTACTCGGATTTTTATTTTATTCAACAATAGAAACTTTAATCATATTCGTTCTCAAACGTTGTCCAATTGGCATTGAACCGGTATTGATAATGATATCGCCTTCTGAAATCCGGTTGGCGGCTTTCAAAATGGAGGTTGTATCTTCAATCGTTTCGTCGGTTGTCGTGTATTTATCGTAATAGAAACATTTGACACCCCAAACCAAATTCAACGTGGCTAACATATTTTGACGACCGCTGAAAATGAAGATTTCGCAACGTGGACGATAACTTGATACCATAAAGGCTGTGTAGCCGGATGACGTAAAACCAATTATGGCTTTTGCATGCAACTCTTCTGCCATTCGTGCACCACTAAGGCAAATAACGTCGTTGATAAAAGTTTGTTTCTTATCACTTGTCACCGGACGTTTGAAAGCAGCGGGTAGATGCTCGATTTCGAGAATAATGCGGGTCATTGCTTTTACCGTTTCGATTGGATATTTGCCGACCGACGTTTCAGCACTGAGCATTACGGCATCTGCACCATCCATCACAGCGTTGGCAACGTCCAAAACTTCTGCCCGAGTAGGGGAGGGGCTTTGAATCATACTTTCCATCATCTGAGTCGCTACGATAACCGGACGTGCGCGTTGGATACACTTGGCGATAACTTCTTTCTGAATAATCGGCAATTTTTCAATCGGGAACTCAACACCCAAGTCACCACGGGCAACCATAACGGCATTCGATGCTTTAATGATAGCGTCTATATTGTCAATAGCTTCCGGTTTTTCTATTTTAGCACAAATCAATGCTGCGTGACCTTTGGCTTCAATGCGGTTTCTCAAATCATGGATATCATCTGCCTTACGCACGAATGAAAGAGCAATCCAATTCACAGGTTGCGTCAAAATGAAATCTAAATCTTCCAAATCTTTTTCTGTCAAACAAGGTAACGAAGTTTTGGTATCCGGTAGATTAACTCCTTTATTGCTCGATAAAATACCACCATAAATGACTTTGAGTTTAACAGTTGATGTTTTATCCGTTTCAACAACTTCAAAAACGAGTTTACCATCGTCAAGTAACACTTTTTCACCTACTTGAACATCTTGAGCAAACTCTTGATACGACATGTATATGCTGTCCATCGTACCCAAACATTCCTCATTCACAAAAGTGACAATATCCCCTGTTTTAAGTTCAAGGCGGTTATTTTCAATTTTACCTACCCGCAGTTTAGGTCCCTGCAAATCGGCAAGAACACCTAAGTGCAAACCGTGTTTTTCATTGATGTAAGTGATGTTCTCAATCACTTTAAGGTGTACACTATGTTCGCCGTGGGAAAAATTCAAGCGAAAAATATTGACACCGGCTTTTGCTAACTCAAGGAGTTGGTCATATTCGCTACAAGCGGGTCCAACGGTAGCGACTATTTTGGTATTTTTTTGATCTGCTATTTGCATTTTTTTTACTGTTGGGTTGTTTTCAAGAAGAACAGCCATGACTATTATATATTATTAAAAAATCAACGTTATTTAAACATTTATGTTGAGAAAAAAAGTAACATTTACTTTGTCTCTTACTACTTTTACAAAATTAACCGATATGAAATTAAATTCGCCATCTTTTTTGAATGAAATTAGTGTAAAAAGTACAATAACCTTTCCGTTGACAAAGGTAAGTTATTTTAATTCAAAAACCAAGTATGCATTTACAAAAAAAACGAAATTTGATATTGAAATAAATATTTTATCAAAACTTTGTACGTTCTTTTGGGAATATTTAAAAAATTATTGATGAAAAAAACATTGTTACTTTTGTTGATTGTTGCGAATTTGACTGATACCAAAGCACAAGACCCACAAGAGGCGCGCCAGATATACTTCTTTTTGGGCGTGGGTTTGCCGATAGTTAAGATACGAGACGAAGGATATTCGCCGCTCAAATATCAAGGATGGACACCCACATTGCGATTGGGTTATGAGAGAATTTCCAAAATTTCAGTTTCCCGAATCGCGGTTTCAGCATCCATAGGCGCCGCTAAACCCCAATCGTCACCCAAAGTTCAGCAAAACCTCTCAAGTGCGGATGTAACCAACATTCAATTCAGCTACGCTTATTACAGGCGCTCGGGCGCGTACAATACTGAGGGGTGGAATTCTTATTTGGGTGGTGCGTTGACTTTGACTTTTGATGTTCGCAATTACAATCTGCCCAGTAATAATTTGGTCGGCTATCAAACAAATGCTTCTTTGAATCTGGGCGCATTTGCTCAAAATAAATTGAGTGACACTTGGCGATTCAATTATGAAGTTTTTACACCTATTATATCTTATGCTTTACGTCCCAATTATCTGGGCATGTTGCCGATGAAAGGAACAGATTTCAATGCCAAAAACGTGTTTTCGAACGGGAAAGTGGTCACGGTGAATAAACTGTTCCGCTTTTATAATCGGTTGTCGTTCGACCAACAAATTAAAGACTATCGCCAACGCCGAATCCACTATACTTGGGATTACCATTCTAATACAATTTCTAAAAACTTAAAATCAGTCTCTGCTGGTATGGGTTATGAATCTTTGTTTAAAATGTAATACCGTTATTTTGTTAATAAAAATTAAATAAAGAAGATGCTTGAATATCAAATGTTCCCTTTATCTTTGTCACTTGTCTGTGTAAAATTTTTGAATGAAGAACCACGATAAAATATTTGAGGAAGAATTTTTGCCTCACGCTGATTCTCTGACAAACTTCGCGTATTATCTCGTTCAAGACGAGAATGATGTCGAAGATTTGGTGCAGGATACTTTCATGAAAGCTTACAGAGCAGCAGGAAGTTATGAAGAGGGAACTAATTCTAAGGCTTGGTTGTTTAGAATAATGAAGAATACGTTTATTAATGAATATAAACGTAAACAAAGACGTGGCAAAAAAGTAGATTACGAAGAAATCATCACTTACCATGATGAAGAGGATTCGCCTTTGACTTCCTATACGGATTTGCGGACTGAAATATTTGGTAGCATGATGGGTGACGAGATGATGAAAGCTATTAATGATTTACCTATTGACTATCGAACCATTTTGCTGCTGTGCTACGTAGAAGAATTTCAATATGAAGAATTAGCGGCTATTTTTGATATTCCGATTGGCACAGTGCGGTCGCGATTAGCCAGAGCAAGAGGGCTCTTAAAAGAAAAATTAAAAACCTATGCTTCTTCACTGGGTTATGGAAAAGAAGATAAGAATACGGAGGGAGATGATGACGAGGACTGAATCACAATAAATATATTTGCAGTATAGATATTAAAAGTTTTAAAAAGGCTCAATTTTCATTCTTTAACCCACTGCCTAATAAGCGAAGGTACGGCAAAAGGTAGTACAAATCAGCAATCCAATGAGAGATCATCAACCAAATTCAGACTTGTTCCAAAAGGTTAATTTGTACCTTGACCGGGCAATGACGCAGGAAGACGAGGTAAGTTTTCGCCATGAGATGAACAGCAATCCGGCTGTTACCGAAGCTCTGCATCATGAACAATCCTTCAGAGATCTCCTTAAAAACAGTGTTAATCGTCGTAAAGCATCTCCTTCTCTCATTCAGTCTATTAAAGACAATATCAGAAAAGCGCCTATGTAACAGAGCGACGACTTTTTTTGTCAGGGAAGACATAAGCTTTCTTAAACACTCAATATTTGTTTGAACTTAAACAAATGATAAACTTAATTCGTAAAGGCTTGTTGCTGTTAGTGACAAGCCTTTTCTCATGATAAAGTCATTTTGTATTACAATAATTGATAACTACACAGTTATCCACAATGTTAGTTGAATATGTTAGATAAATTAAGAGCTATTTACGAAAAAACGGAACACCTTGAAGAGCAATTATCCGACCCCTCAGTAATAGGAGATATGGATAGATTTAGGCGCGTTAACAAAGAGTATAAAGACCTCCAACCACTCGTTAAAGTTTATAAAGAGTATAAAAAGGTGTTAGACGATATCGAGCAAGCAAAAGAGATGCTTGATGATGCTGATATGCGGGTCATGGCAAAGGAAGAATTATCTTTACTCGAACCGCGCAAAAATGAATTGGATGAAGAAATAAAAGCGTTGCTCATTCCGAAAGATCCGGAAGATTCAAAAGATGTGTTTTTCGAAATCCGGTCGGGTACAGGCGGAGATGAAGCCAGCCTTTTTGCGGGTGATTTGTATCGGATGTACCAACGTTTTTTTGATAAGCAAGGTTGGAAAGTTGAAGTTTTGGAGGTGAATGAAGGCACCATTGGCGGATATTCTAAACTAATTTTGGAGGTGAAAGGTGAAGATGTGTATGCTAAATTGAAGTTTGAATCGGGTGCCCACCGTGTACAGCGCATACCCGAAACCGAATCTAAAGGGCGGGTTCATACTTCGGCAGCTACGGTGGTGGTGATGCCCATTTTAGAAATGGAGGACGTGCAAATCAGAAGGGAAGATCTTCGAATAGATGTTTTTAGGTCGAGTGGAGCAGGCGGACAACACGTTAACAGAACGGAATCTGCGGTGCGGATTACCCATCTTCCTACCGGTACTGTTTCAGAGTGTCAGGAAGGGCGGTCTCAAATTCAGAATCGGGAAATAGCGATGCAACGGTTGTATCAGCGGGTTTATGAAGCTCAAAAAAACGCCCATGAAAGTGAGCAAACGGCAAAACGGCGCTCTCTTGTCGGTACAGGTGACCGTTCTGATAAAATTCGGACGTACAACTATCCACAAAATCGGGTAACCGATCATCGGTTAGAGGGAGATAATAAGAATTTCAACCTCGATAGAGTGATGGAGGGTGAAATAGGAGATATCTTCGAAGCGCTGAGGATTGCCGATAATGCTGAGCGGTTAAAAGCAGAAGAAGAGGCATATTAACATGCTGAGTTTTCAAATCTTTTACTCATTTTTATTTTGTTGCAAACTATTAAGTTTTGAGACGATGGGTTCACGGAGTTGCGTCAATTGTCCGTGATTATCTGCTTTTTTGAATTTCAAAAAATGATAAAAAAACACCCCCTCAGTATATAACTCATAGGCCACTAATCCGGTCGGAATGACTGTCATCAGGTAAAGCCAACCATTGAGGTGAAATGGTAAAAAGGATTCTAAACCCCAATGTTGAAGCCACCAAATCAAAGGGAAAAGAACCAATCCGCCGGTATAACGAACAGTTGTGTCGTAAGAAACGTCTAATTTCATCCAGCCCACTAATTTATTGCTTAGCCAAGCGGGCAGGGCGTTATTGATAAAACCATAAACAAAAAAAGGTAAGCCCATCAATAATCCAACTATACTGAGGGGGGCTTTCTCAGCATATCTTTTTTTATTTAAATCGGAAATATTTAAGGATTTAAGTTTTTTGAAATAGTTTTTTACTCCTTTTTCAAAGATTTCATAACTTGCCGCATCACTATCTTGCCAATTATGGAGTTGGTGTAAAATCTCTTTGCTTCTTTCGTAATGTTTTTGTGTTGCCAAATGGTTCTCAGATTGTAAAATCGCTTCAATTTTTTTTAAAAAAGTATCTTCTTCCGCACTTCTGCAATGAATTGTGTGCGTCATCATTTGTTGTTCCACTGTCTCTGTAAACTCCGAAATCGCTTTTCGATGATTTTGATGATAAGCCTCGCGCCAACTATCTACTGAAATGGTGTCACCTACTTCAACTACCACCTCTTTCCAAAATTTCAAAGGCTCGAAGTAAGTAATGACGATGGGTAAAATGCTGAGATTTAATTCGAAGTCCTTTTGCATTTCTGCGCTAAAAGCGATGCGACTCATGCCTGTTTTAAGTTCTCTAATGCGGCGTTCAGGATAGCTTGTGCCTTCAACAGCAATATAGATACTGCCGCCTGCCAGCAGATGCTCATTGCACCGCCGAAATGCCTCTTCGTTGCGCAATGGCTGACCGTCAGGTACATCATTGATGCGTTGAATCGGGATACAATAAAGAGTAGAAAGAATAGCGTTACTGATTGGGTTTTTGAACAGACTATAATTAGCCAACAAATTGCATTGTTCGCGCAGTCTATATAAAGCCATCAAGGGGTCCATGACCGTATTCGGATGATTGGAAATCACCAACATCGGACCCTTCGTTTTTAATCTTTCTCCATTGATAAACACAATACGGCGAAAATAGATTGCGAAACTCACCCATACAAGCCCTTTCAAAAATTGGTAAAATAATTTCAAAAGAATATTCACACGTCAATGTTTTAAGATAAATGAATTTTACACTTTGAAATCTAAAAGTGTTTTTTTAATATCCGCATTAAAAATATTTTTTTCTCCAAAATGAAAATTTACCTCAATCGGTAAAGCATAGATAATGAGTTGATTTTGAATGATGTAATCTTTGTGCAACGCCAATCTGGGTATATCTTTTTCAGTAGTAATAATGATTTTTTTAGAATGGGTAATCCCGTCATAAAGGCGTTTGAACTGGGCAATATCATAATTTGAAAATAAGCGATGGTCTTCAAATGCCAAGGTGGTGACTGATTTTACTTTTGATGCGAGATATTCCACTAAATAATCCACTTTGGCTATGGCACACACGAGCAATACTTCAGTATCAGCGTCTAAATTCCTAAAGGTATAGTATGGCTCAGGGTTTTCGGAGGCGGATACTGAGGGGTAATCAAAAATGGTGTAAGGTGTACCATAATCGTAATAACTAAAATAAAGTCGCTGATACGGGTACGGATTTATTTCGGTTAAGAGCCGTTGTTTTTCGGCTATCTCTAACGAAAATGGACATTTTGTCACAATTATAATATCAGCTCGGTGGTAGCTGCTTCGCCACTCGCGCAGTCTTCCGACCGGCAATAAATAGTCACGGGTAAAAGGATGGCTAAATTCGGTAAGCAAAATATTCAAATAAGGGTGAACGGACAGATGTTGGAAGGCATCGTCTAAAAGAATAGTTTGAATATCTGGATGCCGATAGAGCATTTGAGGGATTGCATAAGCTCTTTTTTCACCTACTGCGACCGGTACTGAAGGGTATTTGTGTTTGAATTGAAGTGGCTCATCGCCCACCTCTATTACATTGTTTTCAGTTTCGACCATACGAAAGCCTTCGGATTGGCGCTTATATCCGCGACTCAAAACCGATACCTGAATATAGGGTTGGAGCAACCGAATAAGGTATTCAATATGAGGGGTCTTACCCGAACCGCCGACGCTCAGATTGCCCACCGAAAGGGTCGGAACATCAAACCGAGATGATCGCAGTAAGTTGCTACGATACAGAAAACTCCGTGTTCCAACCACCAGCCCATACAGTAAGGCGAAGGGAGAAAGTAATATTTTGCTGAGAATGTTTGAAAAAAGTTGAACCATATGGGAGCAAAACTAAGGTTTTTTTTTAGGTCAAATTAAACTATTTTTTGTGTTTTTTCTTAACTATTTAATAATCAATACGTTAAGTATTTATATTAAAATAATGAGAATAAAATTCCATGTTTTAGTCACAAAACTAAGTAAATACTGATTATAGGGAAGAAATAGAGAATATTAATATTTATAACAATAGTTTTTCAGAATTTTATACGTGCTAAAAAGTCTGAATATATGATGATTCTCTAAAAATTATATTTTTAATTAATTTATTTTCTCAAAAGTGTTGACAAATAATAATTTCTTTTGTAATTTTGTCTTCCATTCTTTCGGAGAAATCCCAATTGTTGAGAGATACACAAATAGAGAGGTATTAAGCAATCTCTTTTTTTTAGAACTATGAGAAAGCCAAGTGGCGGCTACGCATTGTAAAATACCCATGCAGTGTCATTTTTTGGGCACGTTTTTACACAATTCTAATTTAGCCATAACGCTTTTTTTTTGCACGCAATTGTAATTTTTATACGAAGCTTGACTTTATCGGGGTAAAAAGGTTTCGCACAATATCAACTGAATAATTCAAAAATTCAGCCTTGATATTTTTATGTTAATTTATTTATAGAGTATAGAATACCTCTTAATGCATTAAAAAACAGCAATCAATGAATCAGTTCAAAGTAATAATGAAGGGTAGCTTAGAGTTTGGTAACAAAAAAAGCTACGACATGATGTGGGCTCATTACGTGAAGAGATTAGAGTCATATTATAGAAATGATATTCTTTTCAAAGATCCATTGATTTTTCAAGAGGAGGCTCAATCCATTTTCGTGCCGCGCCAGCAAGTTCTTTGTGCTGAAAAAACATGGAAAAATACATCGTCGATGCTTCGTGAGTTGAGAGCTTTTGCAGTGGCTGGAGAGTTCTATATTTGGGTTTTAGATGAAAAAAATGCTCTTGTTTTTGAAGACAATATCGTTCCTCAAGGTGATAAAGTAGCCACTATGGAGTATTTGAGAGGCGTTGAAGCATTGAAAAAAATAGGAAAAGAAGAATTTGCTATCGAATGTTTTACAAAAGCTATAGACAAATATGACCGTTATTATCAGGCTTATGAACGCAGAGGAGTAGCATTTTTTAGATTAGGACGATATGATGATGCTATCATTGATTTTTCAAAAAGCCTGAGCCTCAACAACTTTGCCGCTGCTTTTTTAGGCAGAGGACGGGTGAAAATGGCAATGAATGATTTGGAAGGTGCTTTACTGGAGTTCCAAAAAGCGATTGACAATTCAGTACCTTATCAACCGGTTTTCTGGACAGCACGCCGCATCAAAGGGGAATGTCATATAAAATTAAATGATTACGAAAAAGCTATTTTTGAATTGCGGTTAGTCACAAAGCGTCCATTCAAGGAAACTGACCCTAACTACAGCTACCGAAAGTATGCTTGGCAGATATTTGGTGAAGCTTTGCTCAATAAAGGGGTGACTCAAGAAGCAAACGTAGCTTTCCGTGAGGCACATTCCATTGAAACTTGTGTAGAGATTGAGCATTTGCTCAAGAGTGTAAAAGGCACATCGAAAGTGAAAAACTCAACGATGGAAGCTTCGATGAACTAATTTTTTCTATACTTTAATATAGCAAAACATTAAAATGGCATTTCAAATCGGAATGCCATTTTGTTTTCTATACTTAATTAAAGGGTATATTTGAAATTATAAATTTTTAATAATAAAATTTTATCTGTATAAACATCTATTAATCAATAATTTTTAATCGCCAAGCTCACTGTTTTATACCCCCTCAGTATTTGAGCTGTATAAAAATGTATAAATGTTTTTATTGTCAAAAAATTTTTCTTTAACTTTAAGTTGAATTTTGAATACAATCACAATGGCAAATACATGGCTCAATAGTATAATGCGTTATGTGCTGAAAAAGCGAATGCGACGAATTCGTTACTTTTCCGCCCATCCACACGATGTACAATCTGCCCTTTTAAGTCAATTTGTCAATACTGCACGGCAAACCGAATGGGGCCGAATGCATGATTTCAAGAATATCAAAACCGCTCGCCAATTTGCGCAACACATTCCCATTCAAGATTATGAAACACTCAAACCTTTTATCAATCGGATGATGCACGGCGAACGCGATGTGTTGTGGGCTGGTCAAGTGCTTTGGTATTCAAAATCCAGCGGTACTACAAACGATAAAAGTAAATATATCCCCGTCACTATTCAAAGTTTAAAAACGTGTCATCTCAAAGGAGGGTGGGATACGTCCGCTCTTCTTTATCAGGCAAAACCGGAACTCCAATCCTTTGGTGGTAAAATGCTGATGATGGGTGGTACGTATGAATCTTTCGCGCCTTATCCGCGCACCCGTTTCGGTGATGTGTCCGCTATCATGATTCAGCACTTGCCTTCAGTAGGGAATTATATTTATGCGCCAAATTTGGATATTGCGATTATGCCTAACTTTGAAGACAAAGTTGAACGCATGGCTCATGCTTTGATTAAGGAGGATATGAGGACTATTGGAGGCGTTCCGACCTGGACGGTTGTTTTGCTCAGACGCATTTTAGAAATTACCGGAAAAAATAATATTTTAGATGTATGGCCCAATTTGCAGGTGTATATTCATGGCGGGGTGAGTTTCACCCCCTATCGGGAAACGTTTAAACAACTGATTCAGACAGAAGATTTTACATATTGGGACATTTATAATGCGTCGGAGGGTTTCTTCGCTACTCAGTGCCAACATGGTGCAGATGACATGCTTTTATTACTGAATAATGGCGTTTATTATGAGTTTTTGCCGGAGAGTGAGTGGTACGCGCCTAACCCAATAGCTATCCCTCTGAGAGAAGTGGAAGTTGGCAAAAACTATGCTCCGGTCATAACTACGAATGCCGGTTTATGGCGTTACGTACCGGGTGACACGGTGCTTTTTACGTCAACTAACCCATATAAAATAAAAATTTCGGGCAGAACCAAACAGTTTGTGAATGCCTTCGGAGAAGAAGTTATGGTAGCCAACACGGATAAGGCGCTCGCTGACACCTGCGCGACATTGGGCGCGTCTGTAAATGATTATACAGTAGCCCCGATTTATTTTGATGGCATAAAAAAAGGTGGGCACGAGTGGGTCATTGAGTTTGAACGAGAACCACCTGATTTAGAGGCATTTAATAGTATTTTAGATACCAATCTTCAAAGAATCAACTCCGATTATGAAGCCAAACGTTTTAAAGATATGGCAATGGAACGGTTGCAGATGCGGCATGTGCCCCGCGGTACTTTTCATAGCTGGCTCAAAGCTAAGGGAAAATTAGGCGGGCAACATAAAGTCCCAAGGTTGGCAAATCATAGGCAATATGTTGAAGAGATTCTGCATTTTATTGGAAGAAGGGTTTAATAATGACTTGCATCAAACAGATTTTTTGGGAATATTTAGCATCATCAACCTCATAGTGTCTATGCATTTAAGATGAGCAAAAAAAAGTCCTTGCGGGAGTATGCAAGGACTTAGCCATATTCAGAACATGAAGGAATGAGAGAAATTATAAGTTTAATATTTTTTTTCTTAGTTCAATCAGTGGTATCAATTGTGGTTTCATCCGCACCGTATTATTTATCGCAATGGTTGCTTCTTGAATATCGGTATAAAAGCGTCCGTTAACATTCGTTACAGAAACCACCGACACTTGCTCTCCTATCGGGAGACCTTTAAAAGTTAGGGGCAAACAGAATTGTTTGGTTGTAGGAATTCCTTCCAATTTGACAACGGATAAAGAATTTTTTAGAGCCAGATAGACACTGGTATTGCGATTGGTGAAAGTATCGGCAACAGTCACACAAAATTTAGTACTTAAATTAGCTGCAAGATTCAATTTATTGCAACTAATCCAACCCAAACGATCACATACGACGTCATAACCTTTTTTTTGCAGAGCATTTTCAGTCCAAATAGAAACGCCCGTTTGCGTCCCAGTGCTGGTAAATGTTGTCCATTCAAATTGAAGTCTATTGAGGAATCTACCCGCTAATACCTGCATATTGGCTTCTACAGCCGGCATTTTATAGCGAATCTTTATTGATTTTCCGGTGGCAAGTCGCACTTCCACGCCATTTTGTTTAGCCGTGATGAATAATACACCTCCAGAAGTTAATAATCTACCCGCAGCGGTTGTGGGTTTGTCATAAGTAATTAATTCGCCTTTAGTTCTCAAAATTATTACTTCTACATCAATTCTACCCCGACAAGGAACATTGGATTTGGTAACGCATGAATTTGACGGAAACTCAATATAAACATCATCCTGTAATTTAATTTTTCCACCTTGCTCTGCTGAAATTGTATCAGGCACTAACGGAGAACTTAATTCTTTATAAAGTTTTTCTATTTCTAAAAGTGGAACAGTTACTCCTCCTGTGGGCACCTGTAAGTCAGCTTCATTCTCCCAAATGGTATCCACTTTTGTACCTGTCTTGATAACTGTTGTATCGGTCGGGATAAATTCATCTTTATCCTTTTGGCAGGCTTCATTAAAGACTGTTATAGATGCAAGAGATATGTAAAAAAATATTTTTCTCATTTTTATATAAAATTAAATTCATGTCATAAAGTGTTCACATCGAGGGTATTAACTCTACAAAACGCTGCGTTGCATAAATTGTAGTTATTATGAAGACACCCTAAGTTTTATTTTCGCTGCTTGAGGAGTCATTTTTTTTTCTACTTCGAAAGCCTATATCTTAATCCTATGTTCAAACCGGCATTTGTATAGTTTTGACGCAATACGTAATCCGTTTTGGTAATTGGTTTCAAATAATGTCTGAATTGTGGTTCAACCATCAATTGCCATCTGTAACTCAATCGCCAATAAGCAGATAAACTACCCACAATACTTGCACCAACAGAAGTTTGGTATATAGCATTGTCTTTTGAAACGTCAATGGCTTGAAAATCCTGCGCTAAAACGGTAGCTTTTCGCCCCGTCTGTATATTCAAATTGACGCCGCCGTTGATTCCAATGCTTAAATCATCATTTAATGCGAACTCATAGCCACCCCGAACGGTGAAGTCTAAAGAACGGTATTGGTTGTAGCGCGTTTTACGGAAAATACCATTTGTCACCTGCACCTCTACCGTATCAAGTTGTCCTGTATTGGGATTTCTGTCAATAATATATCTGATATTACCAATGCCCAAGCTATCTTTCTGGAATTTTTCATGCATTTGAGCATACACAATACCCCCCCTCAGTATGAGACCTTTGCCAAAGAGAACTGAAGCGCCGGCGCCGGCACTGAATGCATATTGAGATTTTTCGACTGTATCGCGGGCATTGCGATACTCATTGTATTCAGATGTGATTGTTTTTAAATTGCGGAAAGCATATTCAGGAGCCCCATAAACATCAACATACAAAGTGGTGTTGGTGCTTCTCTTTTTCTGAAAAGTGGGACATCCATAATCAGGACCCCGACAGGGCAAGGCTTTAACAACCATCTCGGACGAAAGAGCTGCCAAAGCAATGCCTTTAGCGGATGTAATGAGCAAAGGATTAAATAATTTGCTATTTCGAGAAATCGTTATTTCAGATTTCGACGGCAAATGTTCGGAATTTTTATCCGGTTGCGGTAATTCACTTAAAGGTGAAATAAAAGTTGTCGGTTGAGCGTTCGATGTGATTTTTGTTATTTTGGAAGCCGATTTTTTCACTTCTTCAGCCGTTATGACGGCTTTGGTTACATTATTAACGTTTGATTTGCGGTTGAATATTTTATCGATTGATTTATATTCAACAATATTTTTTTCACTTATATTTTTCGATGTACTGTTTGCTTCTTCAATAATTTTGTTGTTAGGTTGGATAATACTTTTTCCCTCCGTGTTAGGTGCTTTAATGTCGTTCAACGTAGTGCTTTGAACCGGAATATCTCCGTTATCGGATTTAGAAAGGTGTGCATTATCGGTATTTAAGAATTTTGGTATATCATTTTGGATGAATTTGTAACCTCCTATCAATAAAACCAATAGCAAAGCAGCCATAACCCACTTGAGCCGACTCGTTTGCCACCAAGCCACAGCAACGGGACGTCGTCCTTCGCGCTCGTTCACAATGCGGTCAAACATATTGGTAGGCACAATTGATTCATGGTCAATCAATTTACGCCTAATAACTTCTTCAGTTGAAGGTGTGCGAGCATCACGCTCATTCATCATATTCTCAAAAAGAAAAGCCGGTACTGCCGACTCGTAATCAGTGAGTTTTTCTTTAATGATTTCGTCGGGATTATTTGTCCGTTCTTCGCCGCGTATTTGGCTGATACGGTCAAACATATTGTCCGGTACTTCCGACTCGTATTCTTCGAGCCTTTGCCTTATGATATCGTCGTATGGTAATCGTTCTTTCATATTCTTATTCTTTGAGCTGTCGTTATGCGATTTTGGAGCATATTGCGGGCTTTAACCAACTGCGACCTCGAGGTACTCTCTTCGATGCCGAGCGTTTCACCGATTTCTTTATGGCTATAACCTTCAATGACGTATAAATTGAAAACAATTCTATAGCCATCGGGGAGTTGGCTGATGAGGCGCAGTAATTCGTCTTCAGTCATTTTCGAGAATACTGAGGGGTCTTCGGATGACTCAATGACGTTCTCCATACCAATTCCTTCTTTCTGAAAACTATGTCGGGCAGCATTTTTTAAAGCTGTATTTATGACGATGCGTCTAATCCATCCTTCAAAAGAACCTTTACGTTCAAATCTATGTATATTATCAAAAACTTTGATGAAAGCGTCTTGTAAAATATCTTCTGCTTCCATCCTATGTCGGGTGTAGCGCAGACATACCGTCATCATTTTTCCGGCATACCTTGAAAATACCTCCCGTTGACAACGGCGGTCTTCTTTTATGCAACCTTCAATTATTTCGTTTTCCGTCACGTTCTTTAATGCTTTAATCCGTTCTTAAATATGGTTTTTGAGACAAGTATATTTTTAAAGAATCGGCTTTCGGGAAAAATCGGTTTTTGCCCTATTATACCGTAGATACTTTAACGTACAAAAACGCTGCCTATGTTTTGATTGTGATAGAAAATATTTTTCTACTGCGGGGTATAAAAATTTAAGGGTGTGAATAAAAGAGGTGTGAAGACATTGTTATAAAAAATAAGCCTACCCGGTATGGTGGGTAGGCTTAAAATAAATTAGTTTTGTTTGTAAAGTCACATACTTTTGAAATGAAAAAGACATGTTTTTTTATGTTAGAACAACTTATTATATTTCAACAAAAGTGTATTGCGGAAAAATACCTCCCGACCTTTATTATTGATATCACCACCTCTGAAAACAAGGATATTGTGGTCATAAAACCAATCTGTTTTGAAGTTGACAGAGACATTTTTTAAAATCATAAAATCCAATGAGTTATACCATTCAATTGCCATATTTTGTGGTTCCCGAAGGTAGTTTGAATAGATATCAAATGTCGAAGCATACACTAATTTGCCGTCAAAAAACTTATTGACGTAATCTGCCCGCAATTCCGAACCCATTTGTAAGTCAGATTTTTCATAGTTGCCATTTTTCAAAGGGATAAAATTTGCTCGTTTGGCTATGCTATCATTGGCTACAACAATGACTCTGAATGCAATAGGGGAATAAAGCACTTTGAATTGGGCATTGGGTTTGTAAATAATACCCGGGGCAAATTTGAAGATTGCAGGTGCGAATAATTTGGCATTCAAAGTTTGTTTTTTGCCGACAATTGCGTTTTCTTTTAAATAATTAGCGCCATAAGTGGGCAAGAATTGCGTTTGAAAATCTGCTAAACCGGCACCGTACCATTTGCCGTTGTCAGTAATTTGATAGCCCCATTGAGAAGTTGCTTGTAAAACGTCGGTTGATTTTGTGAAAGGATCACCACCGACTTTAACAACACCTAATTGAAGCCCAAATTTGTTGTCCCAAAGCACTTTTCCTTGTTTCAGGTTAGCAGTATAGTTCAATAAACCACCAAATCCTATTCGATTGTCACCCGAACCCACCCGTGGGTTAATCAGGTTGAGCAATGAAAAATCGAGACCAATACCACCAACCTTTGTCCAGCCATCGGTGGCATCTTTTTTGTCCATTTCTTTGACCACATCTTTGGCGTCAACGACTTTTTGAGCGGACATAGAAAAGGCTAATGAACTGATAACAGTCAAAATAAACAACTTGCGAAGCATAGTTTTGTAGTTTTAAGTGAAAAAATTAATAACAAAAATTTGATTTAACTCATAAAAATAGATTGTTTTTTTCATTCGTAAATCATTGATTTTCAGGAAGTTTCAGGTAGTCACTTGGTAGTACTTGAACCTCTTCTTTTATTAATTTGCTGAGAGGTATGATGATGAGCCGGTCTGCTGTTTGCATTTTGAGGCACGAGTTATCAAAAAAAACGATTTTACCAATCGTTTGGCCCACTTGTATTGTATCACCTACGTGGAGATGTCGGCGGCTATAAAAAGAAGCTAAAAAATTGGACATCATATCACGAGAAGCCAATCCATAACCTAATGCAAACGCCGCAACGCCCCCTCCGAGAATGATGCTCAAATTGTTTTTTACGAAATCAGTATCAATTTTCGCTTGCGACAAGGCGCTTATCATTGCCGTAAGGAATATAAAATAAAACACAAAATTGGCTATAAACTGTGGCGAAGGAATGCCTACCGACCGACAAGCCGAATGAACCAAAGTTTTGATGGCATTGGCTAAAAGCAAACCTAAAATTAATACCACCAATGCGGTAATAACACTCGGAACATAATTGATTAAATCGCTTATCAGTTGCGATAAGGCGGGCATGCCTAAAATGTCGGTGGCAGCAATCAAAAATATTAACAACAAAACATAGTAAAATATCTGTCCGATAATTCGACTTGGTTTAAGATTGATATTATACTGCTCAATAACATCTATTTCTTGTAGTTTTTCAGCCAATTTATCCAGACCGATACTGCCCAATATTTTTTCTATTATTTTACTGACCGCCCGCGCTATCATCATCCCTATTACAGCGATAGCGAGTGCTGCTAAAAGGTTTGGAATCGCTGAGGTAAAACGAAGTAATAAATTCTTTAAAATTTCTAATCCCATTGTTTGTTTTCCATTTAGTTTTGGAAGATTACCAATTTTCTGTACAGCAGTGCCTGTGGATATTTCCGATTAAATGACAATTCTCGTTTTATTAACTGTTACTTCTAAATACGGTATCACATACCGGGACCTTTTGGCGCGCTCGGTTTATAAGGTTTACTTGAATCAGAAGGAGCCGGACGGTCGTTTTCGTTTTCGTCTCTATCTTCTCCTCCGAGCATGCCTATAACCGTTTTGATAATTTTTGGAAAAAAAAGATCAAGCATATCACTTGCTACCCGATATGTATTTTCTTTTCTTTGGAGTTTTCGCTCCACTTCCATCATTTGCGGCAGCGTAAAGCGACACTCATACTCTTCTTCCATGAGCCGCTGAAAGCTGTTTTTGTTTCTTTCTTCTGCCATTTTAGTTCAATTTTTGTGTGTTTTGAAGATTTTTTATAGTTGCGTTTATAAATATTTTAAAATTTCATTTACTGTTCGCGCTTAGAAAAAGTATTAAATAATTCTTGAGCTTTATATTTTGCTCTTTTTATTTTCATTTTCACGGCACTTTCTGTTTTGTCAATGGTATCAGCAATTTCTTTTATGCTCATATCATCTTGATATTTCATCAGCAATATCATCCTATCACCTGTACTGAGATCCTCAAGTACTCGCTTTAAATATTTGACATCCATTTCAAGCATGAATTCATCCGGTACATCGTCCTCTGCAACATCAGGGGCGCGTTCCATATCATCACCAAAAAGTGTTTTTTCTTTTTTCCTTTTTCGAATGAGGTCAATGCAAAAATTGTAAGTTATGGAGTAAATCCACGTTGAAAATTGAGATTTCTCGCCGAAATTCACTAAATTTAACATGATTTTCACAAAAATATCTTGCACAGCGTCCTTTGCTTCATCTTCATTTCGAAGAATAGAAAGACATTTGCCATACACTTTGCCGGCATATTTGCGATACAACTGACTGAAATAATACGAGTTCTGGGTTTTCAGATACTCCCTTATAATTTCAGCGTCTGACATTTCTTTGTTTGCTGACGTGAGGTTCAATAAGTTGGCGGCTTTATTGATATAATTAAATATTTTTTTGAATATCTGCGTTTATATATCTATTGCCACAAAATTATTGAATTTAACGAGAATGTTAAACTTAGCTCGTTAATTTTTATAAATTACATGTGAAGCTTCTGCTAAAATTACCGGTTATTTATAGTATTAATAACTTTATGACGATGAAATGATGAAATAGGTACAACTTTCTTCATGAAAAGATTTAAGTTTCATTAACAGTTAGAAAAGTTGGAAACTCAATAATTGAATATGAACCTTTTTTTGATATTATTTTTCGGCTTTTTACACCCTAAATTACCGATTTTTATCCCCCCCTCAGTATAACCGGATTCAATAAGATTGTTTATATTTGACGTCGCTTGCCGACTGTTTTTATTTTGTCAGATAATTAAAAAGAACAATTATGCTAACTTCCAAACGGGATTTTCTAAAAACCATGGGTGGTCTTGGGGCTGCCTTTTCACTCAATTCTTTGACTGTTTTTGAGACTGCTTTTTCAAAAATAGAACATCTTTCGCCCTTTAAAGCGGCTGAAAATCATGACTTTTGGAAAGAGATTAGAAAAGCCTATCGCCTCAAACCGGATTACATCAATCTCGAAAATGGGTATTATTCCATGCAATCGGAGGAAGTTTTGAGTGCCTTTATCAATCATGTGAAGGAAGTCAATTATCAAGCTTCATACTATATGCGCACTACTCAATTTGATGACAAAGCCGCCATGCGTCAGAAATTATCGGACATGTTGGGTTGTTCAGCCGGAGAATTAGCCATTACGCGCAACACAACTGAATCTATTGATACGGTTGTTTCGGGTATAGATTGGAAAGCGGGCGATGAAGCGGTGATGGCAGAGCAAGATTATGGGGCTATGCTCGATATGTTTAAGCAACAAGCGCGGCGATACGGGATTGTCAATAGAATCATTTCGGTGCCCAATCATCCTAAATCGGATGATGAGATTATTGAACTGTATGAAAAAGCCATTACCCCTAAAACTCGGTTGTTGATGATTTGCCACATGATAAACATAACGGGGCATATTTTACCCGTCAGGAAAATTTGCGAGATGGCACACCGGCATGGGGTAGAGGTCATTGTTGATGGGGCGCATGCTTTTGCGCATATTGATTTCAAAATCAATGACTTGGGGTGTGATTATTATGCTGCCAGCTTGCACAAATGGCTGGGTTGCCCATTGGGGGTCGGCATTTTATACGTGAAAAAAGATAAAATAAAAAATATTTGGGCCATCTTTGCCGACAATGGTTATGCGGATGATGACATTCGCAAGCTGAACCACACCGGCACGCATCCCGTTCATACCGATTTGGCAATCGCTGATGCTATCGCATTTCACGAAAAAATTGGCACTCAAAGAAAAGAAGCTCGATTGAGGTATTTACAGGAATATTGGACGAAGCAAGTGCGGGATGTAAAGGGCGTTGTGGTCAACACCCCGGCTGACACCCAACGCGCCTGTGGCATCGCTAACGTAGGCGTTGCGACTGTCAAACCGGCAGATTTAGCAAAAATTTTGTTCAAAAAATACCAAATTTGGACAGTGGCGATTGATTATGCGCAAGTGAAGGGTGTCCGCATAACACCACATATTTACACGACCACGGCTGAATTGGATCAACTCGTCAGAGCATTAAAAGAGTTAGCAGGTTAGATACGGAGTGAACACAGGAGTCATCCCAAATTTTAAGAATGATAGAAGTGGCCTCTGTGAGGTCATTTCTATCATTCTTAAAATTCGGGATGACTTATGAATTAATAACTAAAATCACACAACAGATTCTGGCTTTTTCATATTAGAAATAAACTTATCTAAAACGTCAGGTAATTTCTCAAAAGCGGCGGACAGACCTTTGGTATTCCGAGCCGGAATAAATGTAATTTCACTGCCGCGAGAGGCTAAAAATCCCACTGGTTCAATGCCCATACCGGCACCGGCACCACTGCCTTCACCATGACCTTGTCCGGTTTTTGGTGCTTCACCTTCGCCGCCGCCGTAACCAAAGCCTAAGCCTATGCGAATAACGGGTACACAATTGAATTCGCCAAGTTTGAATTCTTTACCCATTATTGTTTCTGTTTTTGCTTCTGATTTGATGAATTCTGTGACTTTGCCCAGAACATCTTCAATTTGCATTTTCATTTTGGATGATTTTTTTGATTAAAAAAATGATTTTATAATGCGTCCTAATCGGTTTTCAATGATTAATTCAACTTCTCTTTTACCCTCAAAATTGATGGCGAATGACTTTTTGGGCGTGAATAAAAAAGGCGTTATGGGATATAAATAGGCATTCAATAAAAAATCGTCGGTATCCCAATTGATTTTGCAGGTTTTTATTTCAAATGAAAACAGTATTTTTTTTAATTTTGAAAACAAACGGGTCGGCTTTGATACTTTGCGTTGGTTTGCCGGAGTGACACGTTTAGCTGTTGAGGATGGTCTTTTACCTTTAAATAATGACTCAAAAGAGATTATTTTTGTGAAAAAGAGAATCTGTATTTGGATGCTAAAATCATCATTGCGGCTAATTACTGACGCTGAACCTATGTAAACCCATTCAATTTTATAAATATCTCTTTTGGTATCAATGAATAATCGCAAGGGCGTCCATAATATGATACAAACGATTGACAAAAAGAATAGAATAATTACCCATATTATCACGACTAATTTTTTTAGGTGAATATTATTTGAATTTCATTGTTTTAATAGACAATATTCTACCTTTAAAATAGAGTATCAAATGATGTGTATCACCCCATGCACCAATTTATGTCATAACTAACCTCCTGCTCAACTTTTATCTTTGAGGTGTCATTAAAAATTATATCCTTTTTTACAATAAAACCATGATATTTAAAAACTCAATCATAGTACTGTTATTCCTTTTAGTGTCAGTCCTTTTAGGTGCGGTATCTTGCAAAAAAGAACAAGAAAAAACCCAAGTCACCGTTGAAAATATCACAGAATCCGTGTACGCTTCAGGAGTTGTCAAAAGCAAAAATCAATATCAGGTTTTTTCTACTGTTAATGGATTGGTGCAGAGAATATTTGTTACTGAAGGCGATATGGTAAAAATCGGTGACCCAATTATTCAAGTCATCAACAAAACAGCCCAACTCAATACAGAAAATGCCCGATTAGCTGCCGATTACGCCGCTTTTGAGGCTAATGCCGATAAATTAAATGAATTGAAAATCAATATTGACTTGGCTAAAGCCAAGAGAGCAAATGATTCTTTACTCCTCGAAAGACAACGCAACCTTTGGGCGCAACAAATTGGTTCCCAAAATGAACTGGAACAACGCGAACTTGCCTATAAAAATTCGACTGCCTCGTATACCGCGTTGTTATTGCGCTACAACGATTTGAAAAAACAGTTGAATTTTGCGGCTCAACAATCGAAAAAAAATTTGCAAATTAGTTCAACTCTTACCGGAGATTACATCGTTAGGAGTGACATAAACGGGAAAGTGTACAGTCTTCTAAAAGAAAAAGGCGAAATGGTGAATACACAAAGTATGGTGGCAATAGTGGGAGATGCCAACGATTTTACTTTAGAACTTCAAGTTGATGAATATGACATTGCCAAAATCTGGTTGGGGCAAAAAGTTTTTATCAATATGGATAGCTATAAAGGACAGATTTTTGAAGCCAAAATTGAAAAGATTAACCCGATTATGAACGAACGGTCACGATCTTTTACCCTTGAAGCGGGTTTTGTGAACAAACCACCGGTTTTATATCCCAACCTGACTACCGAAGCCAATATCGTTATTCAAAATAAAGAGAAAGTGCTGACTATTCCAAGAAATTATCTCGTTGATGAGACTTTCGTTTTGATGGAAAATAATCAGAAAGTGAAAGTTGAAACAGGACTAAAAGATTATCAAAAAGTTGAAATACTGAGGGGGGTGTCTCCCAACGATATTATCTATAAACCGGCAAAATGAACTACCTTTTAATCTTCAATATTGCTAAGTCGCTGCTTTTAGCCCGATGGAAACAAACATTGGTGGCGGCAATCGGGGTGACCTTTAGTATCGCCATGTTTATCACTTTATTGGGTTTTATGACGGGGCTAAATGATTTATTGGATGGTTTGATTTTAAACAGAACGGCTCATGTCCGGCTGTTTAACGAAATAAAGCCCAATAAAAATCAGCCCATTGATGCCGTTCCGGAGTTTAAGAACTACTACAATTTTGTGCAATCAGTCAAATCGAGTAATAGCAGACAAGAAATTTATAACACGGGTGCGATTATGCAAGCTATTCGGAAAGATGAGCGGGTGTTGGGGTTTGCGCCTAAAATTACCGCGCCGGTATTCTTTAATGATGGCACAGTAGATATTACGGGTGTCGTGAATGGTATAGATGTCGAAGCCGAAAGCAAACTTTTTTTCTTCAATGATTATGTCACTTCCGGTTCGGCGTTGGATATAAAAAATGTATCCAACAGCATTGTTTTGGGTAAAGGATTAGCCGGAAAATTACTCGCAAATATTGGGGACGTCGTGCAAGTCACGACTGCTAAAGGCGAACGTTTTCCGCTTAAAGTGGTCGGTTTTTTTCAATCGGGCATTCAGGAATTTGATAAAGTACAAAGCTATGCTTCTATCAACACCGTCCAAAAACTGTTAGGAAAACCCAATAGTTATATTACGGATATTCAAATAAAATTAAAAAATTTAGCCATGGCTCCGACAGTGGCTAAAGAATACGCTCAATTGTTTCAAGCCGATGCGGAAGATATCCAAACCGCCAATTCTCAATTCGAAACCGGTAGTTTTGTCCGAACCATTATTTCTTACTCGGTCGGGATTGTATTATTGATAGTCGCAGGATTTGGTATTTATAACATCCTGAACATGATGATTTATGAGAAAATGGATTCTATTGCTATTCTGAAAGCAACGGGCTTTTCTGGTAAGGATGTGAATCGCATATTTTTGTTGATTGCGTTGAGTATTGGTTTTTTTGGTGGCTTATTGGGCTTGTTTTTTGGTTTTATTTTGTCATCCATTATTGACCAAATACCTTTCAATACGGCTTCGTTGCCTACTATCAAAACTTATCCCATAAATTATAGCCCCGTTTTTTACTTTATTGGGTCTTCTTTTTCACTTATTACGACCTATTTGGCAGGTCTTTTCCCAGCCAGAAAAGCGAGTAGGGTTGACCCTGTTATCATCATCAGAGGCAAATAAGTATGAGCAATATTATTTTAGAAGCACAACATATCGTTAAAAATTTTCACGACCCTGTAACGGTACGGGTATTGAATGATGTTAGTTTTTCTATCCAAAAAGGAGAATTTGTATCCGTTGTTGGTAAATCAGGTTGCGGGAAATCCACATTGTTGTACATTTTATCCACAATGGATACGGATTATGAAGGGGAATTGTGGATTGATGGTGAAAGTATGGCACAAAAAAAGGAAGCCCAATTAGCGAAAGTGCGCAATGAAAAAATTGGCTTTGTTTTTCAATTCCATTATCTCCTCAACGAATTTTCGGTGCTCCGCAATGTGATGTTGCCCGGATTGAAATTGAATAAATATTCGGAAAAAGAAGTAGAACAGCGTGCTTTTGAAAAACTCAGTATGCTCGACATCCAACAATTAGCGCATAAAAAAGCAAACCAACTTTCGGGTGGAGAAAAACAACGAGTTGCTATAGCCCGTGCTCTAATTAATGACCCTGCTATCATCATGGGCGATGAACCTACGGGCAATTTAGATAAAAAAAACAGTGATATAGTCTTTGATATTTTTAAAAGCTTGGCTAAAGATTTTAACCAAACCATGCTCATCGTCACGCATGACCAAGGTTTTGCGAGTAAAACCCATCGCATTATTGAAATGGAAGACGGTCGGATTATTAAGCAATAAATGCTACGCCCCCTTCAGTATAAAACTTTTTTTCAAAGCGGATACAAATACGACATCAGTATTTCATCTAAATACTTGTTTTCGCTTTTCAAATACGTATAATTTCTTAAAATGCCTTCTTTTTGAAAGCCGGCTTTTTCGTACATATGCGTTGCTTTTTCATTGATTGCCGCTACGCTCAATTCAATGCGTTTCAAACCCAATGATTCCCCATAATCAACAATAGCTTGCATCATCTGAGAACCATATCCTTTGCTTGAATAATCGGGATGAATGGCCACGTCGCCCAAGTACGCAATGTGACTCGACCGATATGTCAAAGGAATCAGCTTGAACATGCCCACATCTTGCCCGTCTTCTTGAAATATAAAAAGGACATTTTTTTCCAATAAATCCTCATAAATCGGTTGGAATTCCGATTGTCCCATCATTTCATACAACAAATAAGGGTTGACGAGAGGGTGGAAATATAGGTTGTAAAAGAATGTAAAATCTTGGGAAGTGGCTGGTTTTATCATATTTTATGTAAGTTTTCTAAAAAAAGTGTTACCAACTGCGCCCATTCTTCCTGCAACGACACCTCCGGCATGGTCGTTTTGGCGCGCCGATACCAATAATTGGCATTCCATTCATCACCTTCTTTTCTATGCAAATAGGCATGCAAACGGTCATACAGTAAAGTTCCTTCACGGCTTTGCGCAATATCGTGTGCTCCTTCCCAATCTCCTTTAGCATCATGAAATAAAGCCTTTAGGAGGACATTGCCGTCGGAAGGGAACGAGTTGGTGGTTATGTAGTGGTGAAATTCAGCGTGTGTCATAGAGCAAAAATAGTAAAATTACAGTTGATAAAAAGCATCTCTTAACTGAATCAGGAGCCCATTCGAGGTTTCAAAATCGGGCTTTTCCGGTAAAGTAGATTTTTCAAAAAGGGAATTGACGTGACTCAATTTATCTTCGGCTAATTTGAGCAGATAATCATATTCAAAATCACCGTTCCGAATTTTCAGAAGCAAATCCCGTTCTGGACGACGTACTCTAACGATGCCTGCCTTAGGAGCATAATATTGCGGCATCAAAGCTTTTAGTTGTTCCCTAAAACTACCAGTTTCCTTATAAATGATAGGAGAATTTAACCGTTCAATCATTGCGGAATTGGTAGAACGGAACAAACGCAGCGATTTTCGCAAATCCCAACCTGTGATATCCCAAGTTTCATCCACTTGGAATTCAATCACATCACGGGGTTCATCAATCGTCATATAATCTTTAAATGCAAAAACAAAACGCACATCATAATCAGAGTCGGGAGAAGGAAAACCCCACGCGCGGCTGCCTGTCTCACACGCGTAGAGTATTTTTACATCGTATTTTTCTTCAACTTCGTTGAGTTTTTGGAGGATGGTAGAGTGCATATTAAAATTATATATTTCCTACACATCATAATTCAAAACCGGCGCCAACCACCTCTCCGCTTCCTCCAAACCCATGCCTTTGCGCTCGGCATAGTCCTCAACTTGATCTTTGGATATTTGACCCAAACCGAAATATTTGGAATCGGGATGGCTGAAATACCAACCACTCACGGCTGCCGTCGGAAACATCGCAAAACTTTCTGTGATGATGATACCCGCGTTTTGCTCAGGTTTCAGAATTTCCCAAAGCGTGGCTTTTTCGGTATGGTCGGGACAAGCCGGATAACCCGGCGCCGGACGAATGCCTTGATATTCCTCTTCAATCAACTGGTTATTTTCAAGGGTTTCACTTTGAGCATATCCCCAAAATTCTTTACGCACGCGCTCATGCATCCGCTCAGCGAAAGCTTCGGCAAAACGGTCAGCTAAGGCTTTTAGTAAAATAGCATTGTAATCATCAAGGTCTTTTTCAAAACGAGCTACGTGTTCGTCAATACCAATCCCTGATGTGACGGCGAAACCGCCGATAAAATCTTCCTTGCCGCTTGTTTTAGGGGCAATATAGTCACTCAAACAGAAATTGGGTTGTCCGGGTGCTTTCTGATTTTGCTGACGCAAATTGTGAAGCATTACTGTTTTTTCTCCTAAATTTAATTCAATATCATCATCATTGATGCTATTGGCAGGGAAAAATCCAATAACCGCCCGTGCTTTTATCCACCCCTCGGCAATGATTTTATCCAACATTTTTTGAGCGTCCTTGAAAAGTTTTGTGGCTTCTACACCCACCACTTCGTCGGTCAAAATTGCCGGATATTTGCCGTGCAATTCCCACGATTGGAAAAAAGGCGTCCAGTCAATATAAGGACGAAGCTCTGCCAAATCATAATTTTCAAAAGTTTTCACACCCAAAAAGGAAGGCTTGGGCGGTGTGTAGCTTGCCCAATCAATCGGTGTTTTATTTTTACGGGCTTGATTCAGCGTCAGATATTTTTTAGCCGATTTTCTGTTACCCCTCAGTACCCTGACTTGTTCGTATTCCGTTTTTATACTATTGATAAAATCTTGTTTTACAGTACCTTCTTTACTCAAAAGGGAACTGGCAACTGCCACTGACCGCGAAGCGTCCAACACATGCACGACTTGGCCACTTTTGTATTGTTGCTCAATTTTCACTGCCGTATGCGTTTTGGAAGTGGTTGCACCACCAATCATCAACGGAATTTTGAAGCCTTGCCGTTCCATTTCTTTTGCCACGTGCACCATTTCGTCCAAACTGGGCGTTATCAAGCCACTTAAACCGATAATATCGACCCCCTCAGTACGCGCCATTTGCAAAATCTTGTCGGCGGGCACCATTACGCCCATATCAACGATGTCATAGTTATTACAACCCAAAACAACCCCCACGATATTTTTACCAATGTCATGCACATCGCCTTTGACGGTAGCCATCAATATTTTACCTTTTGAACTGCTTTCTGTATTGCCCGTTCTCAATTTTTCCGCTTCGATAATCGGTGTCAAATAAGCTACCGCTTTTTTCATCACCCTCGCAGATTTTACCACTTGCGGTAAAAACATTTTACCGGAGCCGAACAAATCACCCACCACATTCATCCCGTCCATCAAGGGACCCTCGATAATAGTCAGGGGCGTCGGATATTTTTGTAAAGCCGCTTCGGTATCTACTTCAATAAATTCGTCAATGCCTCGCACGAGAGCGTGTGTTATACGTTGTTCGAGCGTGAGTTCGCGCCAAGCCAAGTCCTTCGTTACGGCTTTGCCGCCGGTATCTTTAAGGGCTTCGGCGTAGGTGGTCAGTTCTTCCGTTGCGTTTTCATTTTTATTGAATAACACATTTTCAACCAAAGTCAAAAGCTGTTTAGGAATATCATCATACACCTCAATCATACCGGCGTTGACGATGCCCATATCCATGCCCGCTTTGGTGGCATGGTATAAAAAGGCAGAATGCATAGCTTCACGTACCTTATCATTACCTCTAAAACTGAATGAAATATTGGACACACCACCCGAAATCTTAGCACCCGGACAACGTTTTTTGATTTGTCTGGTGGCTTCAATGAAATAAATAGCGTAATCATTGTGCTCTTCAATGCCCGTAGCGACAGCGAATATATTAGGGTCAAAAATAATATCTTGCGGTGGAAAGCCGATTTGTTCCGTCAAAATCTTATAAGCGCGTACGCAAATGTCCACTTTCCGCTCAATGGTATCCGCTTGTCCTTGTTCATCAAAAGCCATGACTACGGCTGCTGCCCCATATCTTCTGACAATTTTGGCTTGTTCGATAAACTTATCCACGCCCTCTTTCATCGAAATGGAATTGACAATACATTTACCTTGCACGCATTTCAAACCCGCTTCGATGACCTCAAATTTCGAAGAGTCTATCATGATAGGCAGTTTAGCAATATCGGGTTCAGCCATGACAAGGTTCAAAAACTCGACCATCGCTTTTTTAGAATCCAACAAGCCTTCGTCCATATTCACATCAATCACCTGCGCACCGCCTTCCACTTGCTGACGAGCCACATCCAAAGCAGCCGTAAAATCACCTTGTTTAATCAACCGTGCAAAAGCCTTACTACCGGTAACATTAGTTCGTTCACCGACGTTGATAAAATTAGTGTTTTCACGTACTATCAAAGGCTCTAAGCCTGAATAAGTGGAATACCCCTTAGATTTCGCAGGTTTACGCGGCTTTATGCCTTTTACGGCTTCAGCCATAAGACGAATGTGATCCGGCGTTGTGCCACAGCAACCACCGACAATATTCAAAAACCCTGATTCAGCAAAATCGCGAATGAACTTCTGCATTTCTTCCGGCGATTGGTCATATTCCCCAAATTCATTCGGCAGTCCCGCATTGGGATAAGCATGAACCAAACAAGTAGCTATATTCGAGAGACTTTCAACGTGGGGTCGCATTTCTTCTGCGCCCAATGCACAATTCAAACCAACCGTCAATAAATTAGTGGCATGGCTGATAGAGGTATAAAATGCTTCGGCAGTTTGACCGCTCAGCGTTCTGCCAGATGCGTCTGTGATGGTGCCCGAAATCATAATGGGTAATCTTACTCCCCCCTCAGTATCATAATATTTTTCAATCGCAAAAATGGCTGCCTTAGCATTCAAGGTATCGAAAATAGTTTCTATTAAAAGAATGTCCGAACCACCTTTTACCAATCCTTCAATCTGTTCATAATAAGCATCCACCATTTCATCGAATGTGACGGCTCGATAGCCCGGATTGTTTACATCGGGAGATAGTG
Organism: Saprospiraceae bacterium; assembly: GCA_031424115.1. GTDB lineage: Bacteria > Bacteroidota > Bacteroidia > Chitinophagales > Saprospiraceae > JAAFJT01. Next base: position 32,654 of record JANPGW010000313.1, read on the forward strand.
ATAATGTCCGGTTGGTGGGTCCAATTGCCCCTGCCACATAACGGGGCTTTGATGGGTTAAGTGACGTGTATTCATCAGCTATTTCCCGAGCGATTTTGGCAGATTCAAAATTGATATCGTACACTGCCGACTCTAATTCGTAGTCCGCTTGAGCGATACTCGTCCCCGAAAAAGTATTGGTTTCGATAATATCCGCCCCGGCATCAAGGTAGGCTTTATGGATAGCTTTGATAATATCGGGGCGCGTAATGCTTAAAATATCATTATTTCCTTGGATGTCGCGGTGAAAATCTTTGAAGCGGTCGCCTCGAAAATCTTTTTCAGTGAGTTTATATTGCTGAATCAAAGAGCCCATTGCACCGTCAATTATGAGGATATGGTCTTTAGCAAGTGTGCGAATATCTGGTTTTGTCATAAATCGTATCATTTTTAACGCTTTTCTTACGGGAAAAGGTCTTTTTATGGATTAAAAAATAAGAGGGCAAAGTTACGTTTTAGTCTAATCAAATGGAACACGCTTTTTAATTTTATGTTTAAAATAATTCTAAAATGAAAAAAGGGGAGCGAATTGCTCCCCCGACCCCGAGTACTCGGGGGGGATTAGACCCCTCAGTATTTCCTTAAAAAAGCAGATTCTACTTTTTCATAAAATGCATCATTTCCATAATCATACCCATATCGAAATCCGGTCGTTCGTCTAATTCATACGTTTTTACGTATTCTTTGAATCCTCGGAGGGTTTGGATATATTCACTACTGTTGCGGAACATCTGGGTATCCTTTTGCATATTTTTAACGTGCGTTTTGATATTACGCAACATGCGGTCACGGTTCAAATCGAACAATTCTGCACCGGGGAACATTGGGTTCATAGCCGGTGAGCTTACTTGAAGCTGCATGCTTAAATCTTGAATTTGTAATTTCAGAGCATCATTAAAAAAGCGGAGTTGCTTGTCATCAAATTTTTCAAGGGCATTATCACGGTCTTCAAGCAAGGTCATTTGCAGTTCGAGTAATTTGATATAATCATCCTCGCCATAAGCCACCGTTATTTGCTGCATGATTTCCGTTTTCCACAATCTTTTGGTTTCATCTAACTCTGTGTCGGGATGAAAATTTTTGACCAAATCCATGTAGATGTGCTTTGTCGTTTTACTGACAGCCATTTCTGCCGCTTTTTGACGTTCTTCTTTCTGAATCTGTTTTTCTGTTTTTGGGCGCTTCGCCTCAAATTCAGCCTTTTTTTGTGCTTTTTCTTCGTGTGCTGCTTTATGTTTTTCCTGAGCTTCGTGCATTTTCTCAAAAAGCTTAGGATTATTGAAAGGGTCTTTTAAGTCTTCAATATCATTTGGGTCAATATCTACTCCGAATTGCATTTTAAACATCTGAATGATATAATCCTTGCCCTGTTCTTCACTTTCGGCTTCCATCTCATCATACGTTTCTTCACTGTATTTATCAAAAACAGCTTTTATCTCATCATCAACATGACCATTAGACAAATAATCATCAGCCTGTTCAAAAACAATAGATTCGTATTTATCACGCTGTTTAGCGGTCAAATTGCCAACAAACATACTTCTATCCAAACCTAAAATAAGCGATTTCCAAGCCTCTAGCATTTTTTTTTCGGCAGGTTTGACCTCCTTTTGAACCAAGTTGCTCAATTCAAGAGCTCGTTCACGTGACATTTCAATCTGTTCTTTCAGTCTTTTAATATCTTGCAAATAGCCATTGAACCGTTTTTGCTCTTTTGAAAGTGTGCCTTGCAATTCAACGGTTTTCACCACGTTGAGTTTTAGTTGCTTTGCCATGTTACTTTGTTTATTGATTATTAATATTCTCTTTGCAAATTAAACTCTTTTTGTTTACCGATATTGATGGGTATTGTTTCAATTTCGATATTAGCCACTTCAAGACCAAAATCTTCATGTGCAGGAATGCTTAATTTTTTCAACATTCGGTAAACCCGTATAACGAACTGATTGAAAGGACTAATTTCATCATCAACCGAAGCTCGGCTATTCAGCAAAATAAACTTAAAGTCAGCCGGGATATCGAACTTACGGAGACTTGCATAATGACTGCGCTCATCTACTTCGTTATTATTCTGCATATCCTGCACAATTTTAGCAAACATCCTATTCACCTTGTGTTCCACCTTAAAACCAAATTTCAAATTGATAAAAAATATTTTTTCAGGAACAATTGTATGCACTTTATATTTTTGCATAAATGGCTCGTCGCAAATATCAACATGGACAAACCAGTAAATATCTGAGCGTTTGGGGCGTTTCCTGAAAAGAGAATACACGATATTGGCATCAATTGATTTATGATCACCAGTCATAGTCATAAAAACTAAATTTGTTGCTTCTTTGGGTAAAGTATCATCTTCAATCAATGCTTTGAGCATGGGTAAATAAGGCTCAATAGGCGTTAGATTTGTATATTTTTTACGTAACAACTTAGCTCTATACCACATATAAATCATAAAAAACAATACTGCGGCTAATAATACACTGAACCAACCACCGTGTGAGAATTTCATCAAATTAGATAACATGAATGCTGTTTCAACCACAATTAGTACAATCCCAATGACTACAATTTGCCAAATTTGGTGGCGTTTCATATGTAAATAGTGCAGCAAAAGGGAGGTCGTCATAAGCATATTTAAAACAATAGCTAATCCATAAGCGGCTTCCATTTTGCTGGATTCCTTGAAAATTAAAACTACTAAAACACAACCGGCCATTAAAAACCAATTAATCCAAGGAATATAAATTTGACCCATCATTTGGGTAGGATAATTGACTTTCATATTGGGCCATAATTTCAATTTCATGGCCTCATTCACCAATGTAAAGCAGCCCGTTATCAATGCCTGACTCGCTATGATGGCGGCACATGTGGCTATAGCAATGCCGAAGGGTAAAAATTCCGGCGACATCAGAGAATAAAACACACTGTTCCCATCAAAAGGTTTACCCTCAAAACGTGACATCAGGTAAGCACCTTGACCTAAGTAGTTGAATATCAAGCAAATAAAAACAAATATCCAACTGATTCTAATGTTTTGTTTGCCACAATGACCTAAATCGCTATAAAGAGCTTCACCTCCAGTAGTACAAAGAAAGACAGCACCCAAAAGCCAGAACCCATGCAGATGCGACAATTCTCCCCGATAATTAATAACCAATTGAAAAGCATAAACAGGGTTTAAGGCTTCTAATACTGAGGGGTATAGCCAAATGTACTTTAAGCCCAAAAGGGCAATCATTGCAAACCACAGCATCATTATGGGTCCGAAAGCTTTGCCTACGACATTAGTACCGAATTGTTGAATAATAAAGAGGACAATCAGTATAGTTAAAACGATGGGTACAGTCGAGATATTTTCAAAATCTATCCCCCAACGCGTACCTAAATTGCTTAAACCTTCTACGGCGGAAGATACTGAAATGGGCGGCGTAATAAATCCATCGGCTATCAATGCAGCACATCCGATAATGGCAGGATAAATAATCCAACTTGCCTTATAGCGGCGAACCAATGCATAGAGTGCAAAAATGCCCCCTTCGCCTCGATTATCCGCATTGAGTGCGAGATAAACATATTTGAATGTGGTTAACAGCATCAACGTCCAAAAAACACAGGAAATGCCCCCATAAACGAGGGCTTTTGAAATATTTTCAATGTGACCTTCGGGCGTAACAATGGCTTTCATAACATACAAAGGCGAAGTTCCGATATCGCCATATATGATTCCCATTGCAATTAGAACTCCCGCAACGCTGAGTTTGTGACTATGTGAAGGCATAATTCAGTTGATTATGATTAATGAGGGCGCAAAGTTACATTATTCCCACAATACGTTAGGTCATTTTCTTAAATTCCAAATAAGAATATATAACCGGAATAAAGCCCATAATCACAATCATTGTTAAAAATATATAAAAAGATAGTCCGGTGGGTAAAAATAGTGCCGTTGCAGCAATAAGTAAACCGCCCACAAACCATATTTTACTGGCTAATTGGTGTGTTCTTCGCCAATTGTCTTCATTTTCCAATGTCCATGGTAATCGGATGCCAACGAAATAATTCGGTTTGACACTGTGCATTAAGTTACCCAAGGCGGCGAAAAATAAGCCCATGATGACAAATAAGAAATTATCAGTTTCTTCTGACAAGGCAGAGTGAACGATATAAGTGGATAAGCCGCTCATAAAAAAAACTATGAGCACGCCGAATTTGTTAAAGGTCTCTTTTGACATTTGGTTAGCGCGTTTGGGGTCAAATTTATCAATGTTTTTCATCAATAAATATACCCCAAATGATACTGCCATCATAAAAATAACGGGAACAAGCAGATCGCCTTTAGCGCCATATCTATCGGGCTTGCCGTCCATGCCGAAGTGTAAAGCCACTTGTTCGGGCAATTGATGCCATATCATTGCTGTATATATGAATGGAACACAAATGAGTAAGAGTACAAAAAATAATTGAACTAAATTGTTATTTTTCATTGTATTATAAATTTATATTGTGTTAATATATTTTCTAAAAGACCTTGATATTCGTTTTTACACTAACCGCTTTTTAACTCAACCAACCATTTCATAATTTCATCTAAAACAGTTGTGTTAAGGGTGTAAATAATAAATTGTCCGTTTTTTTCCGAAGTCACCAAATTCGCTTGTCTAAGCAAGTCAAGGTGATGAGAAATCGTCGGTTTGCCAATATTAAACCTATCAGCAATATCTCCAGCAGACATATCTCGCTCTTTCAGAATTTCTAATATATCCCGCCGGATAGGGTCATTCAACGCTTTAAATATGATATTCATTTTATTCATTTTATATTTCGACAAATATCGAAATAAAATAATTGAAAATCAATTTTTTCCGACGATTGCTTGAAAATTACACACCAATCATCATTTTTTTTCGTAGATACTGAGGGGTGTTATCCCGAAATCTCGGGGGGTGATTTTTCTGATTTTAGTGATGGATCAATAATTCTTCTCATTTCGTTATCAAATTGTGATAACTATTCAGTTGTTTTGCACTTAAATTGTAATTGTATTGATGAAGAAAATAGTGTTTTTTGTTGTTCTAATCTCCTTTTTTGGTTCAACAAATGGTCAGGTTATGACCCAACCAGCCCCAGAAACATCCAAGCTTTTTGTTGAAAAAATTAAAAATGCCCACCATTTCGGTCTTTTTTACGCTCAACAAGCCGTTGCTTTTGATATTGAAATGTCTTTTGGCGGTAAGTCCGCAATGGCAGCCACTATAACTACTTTGACAAGCAGTGGTAAAATCCGTTTACAACAATCCAACGGCAAGACGGTCATTTTTGACGGTAAAAAAACTTGGATTTCACCTGCCAATTCGGATTATCCGAAAGCCCGTTTTGATATTTTTACCTACCAATATTTTTTCATGGCCCCTTTTAAAGTCAATGATGGCGGCACGCAATGGCAAATATTATCGGATAAAATGTACGATTTCAACGATTACGCCCGCGCTCGATTGACTTTCCAAAATGGCACCGGCGATTCGTCTGATGATTGGTATATTGTGCACCGTAACAAGGCAACGAATTACATGGAAGCCATGACATACATCGTCACCTACGGCGGTAAATCACAAGCCGAAGCCGAGAAAAAACCGAGTAGTATTGTCTATACCGACTGGCAAGCAATCGGTGGAGTCATGTTCGCTACTACCTGGAAATTTATGAATTGGTCGGAAGAAAAAGGTTTTTTTGGGCAGAAAGGCGAGGCAAAAATTAAAAATATTCACTTTGTGAAACCGACTACCGAAATGTTCGCCGTGCCGCGCGATAGTAAAGAAGTGGGGTTATAGGGGCTTTTTAAATGCCCAACCTAACAGCATCAATGTCCCAAAACCCAAAGCGTTAAGTGTGCCATGCCATGCTTGCATATTGGGAATAGTCAGCCAAGCTATCGGTAAGACATGCCTAAACGCATATAAAAAAGCTAAGAACATACCAAACATCAAGCACGCACCGCCAATTGTCCAGAATAACCTGACTGAATATGTTACCTCAGTTTGTATTCTACTGTCAAAAATCCCTTTTTGAACAAAGGTAAATCCGACTAAGAACGCAGAAATCGCCATCCACACGCCAGCCAATGTTTCAATCAAAGTGCTGAAACCCCATTGGGTGGTAGTGATACCCATAGCCGTCAACACCACACCGGAAAGTATGCCACAGGCGGCTATTTTTGTTATTTTATGGCGAGGATTTTCACTCAGCAGCAAAGCCAGCGAAAGCGTTAAAGCAAAACCAGCA
>JANPGW010000314.1:0-4360 GCA_031424115.1 Saprospiraceae bacterium
TTTTAAAACCATTAATCAACTCTATGTACGGGGTATGTCAATGGTACAAGGCTCGCAAAACGGACCTGTGGATATTAAAAACACATGGCATCCTGACAATCCAACAGGCACTTTGCCCCGCTATTATTGGGCAAATTATGCGCGAAATTACTTCACCGATGCTGGTGGCGCAACTACACAAACCGCACCTGCGCCCGCTAATTTCTATGAAAAAGGCGATTATTTAGCACTTCGTGAATTGACACTCAGCTATGATATGCCAAGCGAATTGTTCCAAAAGTATTTGAAAAATAAAATTCAAGGCTTGCGTATTTACGTGGCAGGGTCAAATTTGGCGTATTTTACCAAATACAGTGGTAATTTTCCTGATGTGGGTGGCAATGACGCAGGACGTTATCCATTACCAAGAACGGTCACTTTTGGGGTGAATTTGACGCTGTAAGTTTTGGGTTTTGGGTTACGTGTACACGTAACCCAAAAATTACCCCCCTCAGTATTTTCATCAAAATTTAAGCATTTTAAATAAAAATATAGAAAAATGAAATCGTTTCAAATGTATAAATGCGTACTAACGCTTCTTTTTTTTATCAGCTTGTCGGCTTGTAAAGAGCAATTAGAAGAAGTTAAGCCGCAAACTTCCTTAAATCAGGGTTTGATTTTGACAGATGCGAATGCGGCTTTGACGCTTTACAATGGCGTGTACAGCACATTCCGTAATTTCCACAGCACCTTTTTTACTTTCGGTGAAATGCGTTCTGATATTTGGGTGGACGGTCTTTTCACAGAGTCGGAAGACCCTGCGCCTAAGCAATATTACACCCATAACTTATTGACTTCCAATGCGCCTGCGGGCAATTGGGGTGGTTTTTATAGCTTGTTGGACAGGGTGAATACGGTGATTTCGCTTTTCCCAAAAGCACCGCTTACAGATGCACAACGCAAGACGATATTGGCTGAAATGTATGGCATCCGTGCCTACACCTATTATACCATGCTCAAAACATGGGGCGGTGTACCCCTTACAACCGAGCCTGTTTCAACGATTGATAAATTAGCTGATTTGTATAAAGAACGGGCAACACCCGAAGCGGTTTTAGCACAAATCAAGAGCGATATTGATAAATCTTTGGAATTATTTGCGGGTAATAACGCTTTTTCAGCAAAGAGAGTATATTGGAATCGTGCGGCAACTTTAACTTTGCAAGGCGATGTTTTGATATGGTCTGGCACACTTATGGGCGGTGGCAATGCCGATTTTACAAAAGCTAAGACCGCTTTGGAAGAAGTCAAAGCCATTACAACTTTGGGGTTAAATGCCAATTACGCCGATATTTTTGACCCTACCAAAGAGACCAATAACCGAGAAATCATTTTTGCTATCAGTTTTGAAAAAGACCAAGGCACACAAAGCGCATACAGTGTCTTCTTTGTCAATACGACCCAAGCGGGTACACTTATTTTCAATCCACCACCTGCAACGCCTGTACCTGTTTCAACAGCTTATCCGTTTGTGGCGGGTGCAAGTCGTGTGGGTATGTCTGCGGCTATGATTGCCAAACTCAATGATGCCAATGACAAACGGGCAGCCGCTTCTTTCCGTGTCATGCACCGCAATACCACACCTTTTGCCATTGCTGCGGTTATGTTGACAAAATTCATCGGACGGGTAGATGCAGGAGCGCAACTTTATGACAATGATTTTCCTGTTTATCGCTATGCCGATGTACTTTTGCTTTTGGCAGAAGCGAAAACAAAATTGGGCGAAGACCCTGCCACTGAAATCAATGCCATTCGGACAAGAGCGTACACAACGCCTGTGACTTTTACAAAAGGTACGGTAACTGAAAATATGAACGCTATTTTGGACGAATATCTGCGTGAATTTATCGGTGAAGGCAAACGTTGGTGGGCATTGCGTCGTGCTGGTAACAGTTATGTTTTTGACAATATTAAACCGAGTTTCTTAACGACAGGTCAAGAGTTTAAGTTTTTAATGCCGATAACAGTTGGTATGCTCAACTCTGACCCAAAATTGACTCAAACACCGGGATATTAATTGGAATTAAAAATTAGGAATTAAAAATTACGACACTATGACAATTTTTAATTCCTAATTCCTAATTCCTAATTTTACCCCCCTCAGTATTTTTCAATAAAATTAGCCAAAAATATGAATTTCAAAAAAATAGAAGGACTTATTGCTGCCCCTTTTACCCCAATGCACGAAGATGGCAGTTTAAACCTCGATATCATTCCCCGTTACGCCAATTTTTTAAAAGAAAATGGTATAAAAGGCATCTTTATCTGCGGCTCAACAGGCGAAGGCGTGTCAATGACGCTTGATGAAAAACTAAAAGTGATGGATGCTTGGGCGAATAGCCCCTTTTTTAAAGTCATGTTGGTCGGCGGTACGTCGCTTGAAGAATGTAAGTATTTGGCGCGACAGTCGGCGGCTAAGGGGTTTGATGCGATGGCGTTTATTCCACCGTATTATTTCAAGCCTGCCAATGTATCTGTTTTAGCTGATTGTTGTGCAGAAGTGGCGGCGGCTGCACCCGATTTGCCTTTTTATTACTACCATATTCCCGTTTTGGCGGGTAGCGGATTTGCCTTATTGCCTTTGTTGGAAGCGGCTTATGAGCGTATTCCCAATTTTGTCGGCATCAAATACACCGACGAAAATTTGATGGATTTTGCCCAATGTTTGCAATTTAAAAATACAAAATATGATTTGCTGTGGGGGCGCGATGAAGTTTTGATTTCAGCTTTGGTGATGGGTGCAAAAGGCGGTATCGGTAGTACATTCAATTATGCCGCACCGATTTATCACGCTCTGATGGCACACTATGAAAATGGCAATATGGAGAAAGCCTTAGAATATCAGCATAAATCCATTGAAATTGTCCGTTTATTGGGCAAATATGGTGGTATTCGAGTCGGCAAAGCCTTTATGAAAGCGGTGGGTATTGATTGCGGACATTTCCGTTTGCCTATTCCCCGTATGTCGGACGAGATGTATCAAGATTTTTTAAATGAATTAAAACAAATCGGTTTTTATGAATGGATAAAACCCTTGCACCAAACAGCATAAGTTCATTTCGGATATCGGATTTCAGATTTCGGTGGGGTCAAACCGACATCCGAAATCCCAAATCCGAAATCCAACATCCCCTCAGTATTTTGGCGGGTTTGATGCTCTTTTTTTCAAATTTTGATATATTAAACGCTCAAAAAAGCCCAATATCTATGATGAATTGGCAAATTATAGGTTCATTACCAATGCCCAATATTGGCGTTGCGGGCGCATTTTCAGGTGTTCACAATGGGGCTATGATGGTGGCTGGTGGCGCAAATTTTCCAAACGGGATGCCGTGGGAATGCGGTAAAAAACAATACACCAACGAGATTTTTGTATTTATTAAAAATAGGAATGGAAAGCTAAATCTGCAAAAGCAACCCTTTAATTTACCAAATAATTGCGCTTATGGTGTATCGATTTCAACACCGAAAGGCATAGTGTGCATCGGAGGTGAAAATGAAAAGGGCGCATCAAACAAAGCTTTTTTGATGCAATGGGATACAAAAAAGCAACAGGTTTCAATCCAACATTTAAGAAATTCACCTCTATCTCTGACCAATGCTTCTGCCACATGTATCGGCAATACGATTTATGTTGTCGGCGGTGAAAGCGATAATAAAACCACAAATTCTTTTTTAAGTCTTGATATTAATGAAGTCAAAGCGGCTTGGAAAATTTTACCCAATTTGCCCAAACCTATTTCTCATGCCGTTGTTGTCGCACAATCCAAAAACATATTTGTTATGGGTGGCAGGGCAAAAACGGCTTCGGGTATCAGTGATTTATACTGCTCTAATTACAAATATGACACAAAACTAAATATTTGGACACCCCTCAGTATAATCAGCGATGGACAACAAAATATCAACGCTTTGACTGCAGGAACGGGTGTTGCTATTAGAAATCAATATATTGTACTCTTTGGCGGCGATAAAGGCGAAACGTTTCATCAGGTTGAAACCTTACTCGCTGCCATTAATAAGGAAGACGACGAAGCCCAAAAGCAGATTTTAATACAACAGAAAAATCAATTATTGGCTTCACACCCTGGTTTTAGCAAAGACGTTTTATTGTACGATACGCACACAGATAAATGGACAAAATTAGGCTCTATCCCTTTTGATTCGCCCGTGACAACAACGGCTTTTATATGGGGTAAACGCATTTTCATACCCAGCGGCGAAATACGGGCGGGTGTGCGAACACAGCATATTTTAGCAGTTGACATACAAAACGAAAAATAATGCAATCAAAAAACTATCCGTGGATTTTAGTTGGGCT
>JANPGW010000315.1:0-1952 GCA_031424115.1 Saprospiraceae bacterium
GGTTGTGCGAATGGTCAAAGAATTGGACGGGCAAATGGTCTCCGTTGTACCCGCAACGGTCGGTAAAATAATCCCCGATGGTCGTCCCGAAGAAGAATGGGAATGGGCAGTGGAAGGCATGAAAGAAATTTACGCTTATGCTGAAAGTCTTGGGATAAAAATCGGCATTGAACCCATCAATCGCTTTGAAACGTATTTTATCAATCGAGGCGACCAAGCATTAGCTTTGGCAGAAGCGGTGGGACCCAATTGTGGTGTTTGTTTGGATACTTTTCACATGAATCTTGAAGAAGACGATATGTTTGCGGCTATTCGCCGTGCCAAAGGCCGCCTTGTAGGTTTTCATGTAGCGGACAACAACCGTATGGCGCCAGGTATGGGTACTTTGAATTGGCGTAAAATCATTAAAACGCTGCAAGAAATCGGTTATGATAAAGTGTTGTCGGTGGAGTTTTGTTCACCCTTAGACCGCACACCGGCTAATCCTTATCCCAATTCTATTGAAACAAATCCCAAAGGTTTGAGCGCAGAACAAAAGAAATTTTTGGAAGACCATGGCAGTTCTGCCGTTACGGAGGCGTTTTATAGTATGCTTTCTAAGAAATCTATTCGGAAATTGCGCCCGTTGATTTGATGGGATACCCCCTCAGTATTTTCTCATTTTTGGGTTTTAAAAACCCTCGCTTACAAAGTTAATCTGCGGAATCTATGGTTTTTTAGCCACATTCCGCAGATTAAACTTTGATAATCTGCGGAATGTGTGTATTTTTACCCATATTCCGCAGATTATGTCATGGTAGCGCTGAACCCGCTTTTTTATCAAACCGATGTTAGCCGATCGCCCTTATTTTTCGTCAAGTTTAATTCTGTTTTATATTCTTCTTTTGGCTCTCCCACTAAAAATAATTCAAATTCTTTTTTGTCTACAAAACCACCAATTTTTTGTCTGTAAGTAGCTGAAATTTTATTGTTTTGAATTTCAAGTTTCCTGTTTTTACTTATGTTCAAGAATTCTTCGTCTTGGTCAATTCCTAAAAATCGCCTGTTTGCAAGATTTGCGGCTATTCCTGTCGTACTACTTCCTGTAAAGGGGTCAAGTATCCACGCATTTGGCTTTGTCGAAGCCAAAATTAAACGGGTCAAAACAGAAAGTGGCTTTTGAGTTGGGTGTTTGCCACAAGATTTTTCCCAAGGTGCTATTGCGGAAAGTTTCCAAACGTCTTTCATTTGTTTGTTGTCATTCAACTGTTTCATTAGTTCGTAGTTGAAATAATGAGGAACTTTTTCATTTTTTCTTGCCCAAATTATTTGTTCTGTTGAATAAGTAAAGTAACGACAGGAAAAGTTTGGTGGTGGATTTGACTTTTCCCAAGTGATTACATTCAAAATTTTAAACCCCAATTCATTCAAGATTTGTCCAACTGAAAAAATATTGTGCATCGTCCCACTAATCCAAATAGTAGCATCATCTTTCATTTTCTCTCTCGCCAATGTTAACCACTTACGGTTGAAATCATTAATGAATTCAAAACCTTCTGATTTGTCCCATTTGCCTTTGTTTACACTTACGATTTTTCCACTTTGAATTGACAAACCGTTATTTGATAAAAAATAAGGAGGGTCTGCAAAAATCATATCGAACTTATGCTCGAATTGTGGCAAAAGTTCATTTGTATCTCCATGAAGAAGATAAAAGTTTTTGTCATCTGATTTGAAAAAGGGCTTAATCATAGATAATTTCAAAATTAGTCTGAAATTCTGCTGGATTGGTTAGAAGAATTTTATCGTTAAAACCTTCTTCAACGTCTACCCATCGTACCAAAACGTTATCATCGACAAAATCAAATGTTGGGTCTATTTCTACTTTTAGACCGTTGTAGTAAAACATTGAATCATCTTTGACAGACAATAAAAATTCATAAAGCTCATAAATTGAGCTTTTTTTTTTTTTT
>JANPGW010000316.1:0-10789 GCA_031424115.1 Saprospiraceae bacterium
ACTATCAATCCAAGCACCTTTAAATCCAGGTCTTTCAGTGGAATTTTCCTTTCTGAAATCCTCGATAAGCTTAGCAGGCGCTTTTTGATTGCTGGAGAACAAAATAGCCGTTTGTCCTTTGAAAGCAGGGAAAAGACCGTCATAATTTTTTGATGCATCGGCTTCTCTTAAAAGCTTCATGATCAATTTATTTTTTACAACTTTCAATTCAATGCCGCTCTCGAAACATTTGCGACGTAACTTAGTCGTCAAACCAGCAGTCATTTTTGTTGGGTCTGCAAGGTAAACAAATGGAAACTCTTCCAATTTATCCTTCAATTCCTCCAAGACTTCCGCTTTTTTCTGTTTTATCATGTTTTTATCGAGACATTTTTAAGACTACTTAATAGATTTTGTATCAATCCTGATGCCCGGAGACATTGTGCTCGCAATAGTCAAAGATTTCATGTAAGTACCTTTCGATGATGACGGTTTCATCTTCACAAGCGTATGGATAAGCTCATTAGCATTATCAATCAATTGTTCAGGAGCAAAACTCACCCGACCAACGCCAGCGTGAACAATACCCGTTTTGTCAACACGAAAAGCAATTTTACCTTTTTTGACTTCACTTACTGCGTCAGCGATATTCGTTGTTACAGTACCGGTTTTAGGATTGGGCATCAAACCACGTGGACCGAGAATACGAGCCACTTTACCCAATTGAGCCATAACGTTAGGCGTTGCGATGATAACATCCACGTCTAACCAACCTTCTTGGAATTTTTTGATGTACTCTTCAAGACCAAAATAGTCTGCACCGGCAGCTATAGCATCGGATTCTCTGTCAGGAGTACTCATTACCAACACTTTCTTAGTTTTACCCGTACCGTGTGGAAGAGACACTGTACCACGAAGAGCTTGGTCAGCTTTACGGGGGTCAATACCTAAGCGAACGTGAACGTCCACTGAAGCATCAAACTTTGCAGTGTTGACATCCTTCACTAAAGCCATCGCCTCAGACAATGTGTAGAGCTTATTAATATCAACTTTTTTGTTGACCTCTGCTCTTCTTTTAGCAACTTTTGCCATTTTTTTAAAAAATTTTAATCAGTTTTCAGTTGTCAGTAAATGAGTAATCAGTTTAAAAAACTCAAAACTCTTCACTCAAAACCAGTTTGCCGAAAGGCAGGCTCAAAACTGAAAGTTAGGTAATAACGCCCCGAAATTTTGCTTTAGGTCGGGACTCCCTTTTTAATTGATAATGTAGAATTAAAAATTGAAAATGAATTTTCAATTATCAATTATCCATTTTCAATTAACTAAGCCCAAGGTGCAGTACCTTCTATGGTAATACCCATACTGCGCGCTGTACCAGCTACCATTCTCATAGCAGACTCTACAGTGAAGCAGTTCAAGTCAGGCATTTTGTTCTCAGCGATAACGCGTACTTGATCCCAAGTTACTTTACCGACTTTCTTACGGTTTGGTTCAGCAGAACCACCCAATTTGGCTTTACCGCCTTTGGTTGTATTCGTTTTAGCTACTTCTGCCAGTTGTGCGGCAGCAGGAACTGTTTTGATTACAAACTCGAATGATTTGTCTTTGTAAACTGAGATGATAACCGGTAAGATTTTACCCGGTGTATCCTGAGTAGCGGCATTGAATCGCTTACAGAACTCCATAATATTCACACCCTTTGAGCCCAAAGCGGGACCAATTGGTGGAGCTGGATTTGCCTGTCCGCCTTTCACTTGAAGCTTGATGTTAAATTCGACTTCTTTTGCCATTGTGAAATATTAGAAATTGTTAGTATTGTCGCGGCATTTTCAATTGGAAGCTAAAAATGTGACCCGCGATATATGATTGAAACGTAACAGCCTACTTTTTAATGGGAAATGGATATTTGAAAATTAAATAAAAATACGTTTTTGATTTTTATTATTCGATTCTCCATTTCTATATTTTCAAAAAATTCACTTAAAAGAGCTTGTTTTAAGTTAAAAACTGACTTAAACAAACAATTTTGTTGAAATGACGCGCAAAGGTAGGATTAATTGGTAGAATCGCAAACAATTGAGCTAAAAAAAATAAAATATTCTTGTATTTATTAAGCCTTAAAAACCAAGGAATTCAAATCTTCGTAAGTCTTTTCAAACCTCACTTTAAAATTATTCTTAAAGTATGTATTGTAATAAAATCCCATTTAAGGCATCTATTATAAATAAACAAGATTCATTTAAAAATCAAATTTTTATGTAAACTATTTCATTTACTAAATTCAGTATTAACTTATGAAAAAAAAATCATTCCTGATTGCCAAGGCTTGTGCAGCTTTGGTAATAGCCGCTTTTATTGCTTTTTTTGGCATAAATTCCAACTATCTTGATGCATCGAGCCATCGAGAAGCACCAATGATTTCTGAAGACCCCTTAGCAGACAACACAGATTTGTACGCCTTTCGCAGTCCCGACGATACATCTACGGTGACGATTATTGCCAACTACATCCCGCTTCAATTGCCTCAAGGCGGCCCCAATTATGCCTCTTTTGGTGAAAATATCCGCTATGAAGTCCACATCAAAAATGATGCGGGTACTTCTGGCGACGATATTACCTATCGCTTTACTTTCACAAAAGTGAATGAGGACACGACTACTTTTTTTAATATTCGATTAGGCAAACAGAATTTGAAGACAACCTATAAGTGTGAAAAAAGTGTCAAAGGTGGGGCTTTCACCACAATTGTGGCGTCAGGAATCGTGCCACCGTCTAATATTGGTCCTCGCTCCATTGACAATCCAACATTGGGTTTGGGTAAAAATATTGACCAACTTATCACTGAATCTATTGCGACTGCATCCGGTGCAGGCGGTGAAAAAATTTATTGCGGGCCCGCCGAAGATCCTTTCTTCGTGGATTTGGGTGGTATTTTTGACTTGGGTCAAACCCGTGCAGCCGGTGGGCAAAGAGATGGTGTAGCAGGGTACAATGTTCATTCCATAGCGTTGAAGATACCCATCGCCAGCCTACAAAAAGCGGGTAAAGCAGTAACTCAAGCTGCCAATATTTTAGATGGCGATTATGTTATTGGTGTGTGGGCTTCAGCAAGTCGCCAACAAACAAGGACTTTTGACCCCTCAACCGGTAAAGAAACGGGCAGCGGCAATTGGGTACAAGTATCTCGTTTGGGTATGCCTTTGACCAACGAGGCTGTTATTCCGGTTGGGAGCAAAGACAGATGGAATGTTTTGACGCCTTACAACGAAGCACCGGATATGGATAAGTATTTTACAAATCCTGAATTGGGTTTGTATATGGACAATGCTCAGTTTGGGGCAGCTGTTCCGGCATTTAGCGCTTTGAGAATCCAACGTGCAGCACCAACAGTTTTGGGAAATGTGGATTTTGGCAATGGTAAAAACGGTTTATATATCCTTTATGGGAATGCTGCTGCCAAGGGTTCGGCTTTAGATACGGCTATTTTCGGAAAATATTTATTGCGCCCTAACCAACCCCGTTCAGTGGATTTATTACCCATTTTTTATACCGGCGTACCTAATTTAGCCCCTTACCAATTAGCTACTGGCAAAACACCCGGTAATCCATTTACTGCCGGCAAGCCTTTTATCAACAATTTTTTACCGACTTTCGGCGACATGTTGCGCTTGAATATGGCGACAACCATCACGCCGCGCAATCATCCTAAATTCAGTTCATTGGGTATCGTGCAAGCAGCCGTTTTAGGTTTGACGGATCCTGCTTATAATACCAGTACAAAAATGGAATGGATTCCTAACATGGATGGTTTTCCAAACGGTAGACGTTTAGAGGATGATGTAACGCGTATCGAATTACAAGCCGTTTCAGGTGTGGCTTTGGCTGCAGTTGGTTTGTGGTATGACGATTGGGTTATTGGACAAAGTCCCTTGACACCTAAACTCTTGGGTGTATTGGGTTATTCAACGGGTGTTGAAAAAAATGACGCTCCATTTAAAGCTGCTTTCCCTTATGTGCAATCGCCTTGGAGTGGTTATAATTATCATTTTAAAAATAAATGATATAACTGATTTCTCTAATTATTCACCAATCTTTCAATAATAAAATTAATAATGAAAAATATATCGCCTTTTTTATTAAAATGTTGTTTAGCAATGGGCATTTTTGCTGCCGTATTGTTTTATAACATCAACAATACATTCTTAGATGCTTCAAGCCATCGAGAAGCGCCCATGATTGCCAATGATCCTTTAGCGGATAATACAGATTTGTATGCATTCAGAAGTCCGGACGATACAACCACAGTCACGATTATCGCCAATTATGTACCTTTTGAATTGCCTCAAGGCGGGCCTAATTTCGCCTCTTTTGGTGAAAACATTCGCTACGAAGTACACATTAAAAATGATGCTGCTACCACCGGCGATGATATCACTTACCGTTTTACATTTACTAAAGTCAACGAAGATAGTACTACCTTTTTCAACATTCGTTTAGGTAAACAGAACCTAAAAACAACCTATAAATGTGAAAAAAGTATCAAAGGTGCGGCTTTCACGACAATCGTTGAGTCAGGTATTGTAGCACCACCCAATATTGGTCCACGGTCTATCGAAAATGCTACTTTAGGCTTAGGTAAGACCATCAATCAACTTATTACCGAATCCATCGCTACTGCGACGGGAGCCGGTGGTGAAAAAATATTTTGTGGACCGGCGGAAGATCCTTTCTTCGTGGATTTAGGTGGTATTTTTGATTTAGGTCAAACGCGGGCAGGTGGTACAGGCAACAATGCACCGGAAGATGGCGTGGCGTGTAAAAATGTCCACTCTATTGCTATAAAAGTACCTATCGCGAGTCTCCAAAAAGCGGGCAAAAATGTGACTCAAGCTACAAATATCTTAGATGGCGATTTTGTCATCGGCGTTTGGGCGTCCACAAGTCGTCAAATCACCCGAACTTTTGATGCCAATACAGGCAAACAAGCCACCAGTGGCAACTGGATTCAAATTTCACGTTTGGGTATGCCATTAACCAATGAAGCGGTTATCCCGATTGGGAGCAAAGACAAGTGGAATTTATTGACACCCTACAATGAAGACCCTAATATGGATAAGTATTTCACAAATCCTGAATTAGGTTTATACATGGATGATTCGCAATTTGGCACCGCAGTACCCGCCCTTGGTGCTTTGCGCATTCAAAGAGCCGCGCCTACTGTATTGGGCAATGTGGATTTTGGTAATGGCAAGTCAGGTTTACATGTTCTTTATGGTCATGCCGCAACAAAAGGTTCGGCTTTGGATACCGCGATTTTCGGTAAATATTTATTGCGGGCCAATCAACCCCGTTCAGTGGATTTGTTACCCATTTTTTACACGGGTGTACCTAATTTAGCGCCTTATCAATTGGCAACCGGTAAAACGCCCGGTAATCCTTTTACCGCTGGCAAGCCATTCATTAACAACTTTTTACCGACGTTCGGCGACATGTTGCGTTTGAATATGGCGGTACCTGTTACACCGCGCAATCATCCAAAATTCAGTTCATTGGGAATTGTTCAAGCGGCTGTTTTGGGTTTAACGGATCCTGTTTACAACGCTAATAATAGCATGCAGTGGATTCCGAACATGGACGGTTTTCCAAATGGCAGACGGTTAGAGGATGATGTGACGCGTATTGAGTTGCAGGCAGTTTCAGGTGTTGCCTTGGCTGCGGTGGGCTTATGGTATGATGATTGGACTATTGGGCAAAGTCCTTTAACAC
This sequence comes from Saprospiraceae bacterium, assembly GCA_031424115.1. Taxonomy (GTDB): domain Bacteria; phylum Bacteroidota; class Bacteroidia; order Chitinophagales; family Saprospiraceae; genus JAAFJT01. Next base: position 5,746 of record JANPGW010000316.1, read on the forward strand.
CTAAATTGTTAGGAGTATTGGGTTACACAACGGGAGTAGAAGCCAATGATACGACATTTAAAGCCTCTTTCCCTTATGTGCAAGCGCCATGGAGTGGTTTCGGGCGATGTGGCGGTGGTGCCATCTCAACGGCGACTAAAGAATCAAATAGTAGTTTAGGATTGCAAGCACCCATTGCCGTTTTAAATCAAAACTTCCCGAATCCCGTTTCTACTTCTACTACATTCAAATACCATGTAGCGACAGGAGCTCAAATCAATTTGAGTATTTATGACATGAGTGGGAAATTAGTGGATAATGTAGTCAATCAAAATCAGACACCTAATGAATACCAAGTCGTTTGGCAACCCAAACAACTGCCAGTGGGTATCTATTTTGCTGCCCTTAAGGCGAATGGACAATTGATTCAAACCATAAAAGTAAGTGTTGTAAAATAAAAAATATTGAGAGGTATGCTGTTTTTAATACATCAATTCATTAATCTAAAAGATTGATAATCAATATTTTAAAACAGCATACCCCTCAGTATTAAAAAGTCTGAATCATAAAAAACATCCCAAACAGATGCAAAGAGTCCTTTTTTATTCCCTCATTTTTATCGTTATTGCTTTAGGCTTAAAGGCATGGGTTATAGAAGGCTATACCATACCGACGCCATCTATGCAACCGACTTTGAGTGTTGGTGATTGGATTTGGATTAAAAAACTGCCTTGTTATCCCGTGAAAAAAGGGGAGATTATCGCATTTCATTTTCCCTTAGATAAAAATGTGCGATACGTTAAAAGGTGCATGGGTGTAGTCAATGATTCGATAATAAAATACAATGGACAATACATTTTAGAGAAAAACAATCCGAATGCTTTTCCCATTCCGCACAAAGGACAAACTATACATTTAGATACTCAAAATTCTTCTTTTTATCTGCCCCTAATTCAAAAATATGAGCAAGTCCAAGCAGCTCTGATTGGTGATAAAATGTATATTAACAATACCCCCAACGATACATATATTTTTACCCAAAACTATTTCTATGTCCTCGGCGATAATCCAAGTGAGTCAGATGATTCCAGAAACTGGGGTCTTGTCCCGGAATCACATCTAATAGGTAAAGCTTTTTTTATTTGGAAAAAATGAATTTCAAATCCCTTTTTTATCAATCATATAAAGGCCTGTCCATTCCACCAACTACCAACAATAAACATCAATTATCCATCATTGCTTCACCACCCCAATCGGAAAATCATTTCCATACCCATAGCTCGCTGGATACTGAGGGGTGCCTTTGTACTTCGCTGTTACTTCGGGTACTTGCTCTTGTAGATAACTATCAATCTCTTTAACGGTAATTTTTTTATCGCCTGTATCTGCTTTGCCGCTGATGGCTTCCAGTAAAACATAAGTGAACGCACCATGCCCCAATTGAGTAAATTCCGAAGCAAATTGCTCACTACCCGAAGCGGTTAACCAATAAGTCCCTGTAGCCCGGGCGAGTTGCGCAATCGCTTTTTCTTCGGCAGCACCACGAGCCGCTACAACCTGCTCCAAAGCAGCAGCCGATTGACAGGCATCCAAAATAAATAGCTGTTTTTGAGCTTTTATATCCTTTGAAAATGATTGTAATTGATTGGCACTCAATCCTTTCTGAGCCAATGACGCATCTGCACCGTAAATCTGCGTAACATCATGTGGAACGAGGTAAAACTCTTTTTTATCATTCATCACGCCATGACCTGCGTAATAAAAAATAAAAACATCCTTGGACGAAGCATTCGTTTTTACTTTTTCTAAAGCATTCACAATGTTCGATTTAGTCGCATTTTCATCGTTGATAAAAGCCATGTTGACTTTACTAAATATACTCGAACTACTTTTTTCAATAACTTCTTTAAAACTTGTGGCATCAGCAATGGCATAATTCAAATTATACTTAGGATTTTTATATTTATTGATGCCCATCACAATAACATGTAATTGAATCCCCCCCTTCCCGCCGTTTGCAGGATTTCCGTCGTCAACAGTATTAGACCCTTTTTCAGCTTTTAAAGTGATGATAATTTCATCGGGTTTCGATTCCGTTCTTTGTGTATTTAAGGCAACGGCTTTAAATGCATTATCACCTTCAACTAATTGAATATCAAATGTTTGCGTTTTTGTTTTTTCAATTTTATCATCTTCCACAACTAAATTACGAGTACCCGTACCGACTATTTTACCATTGTGAAAAAGACGAATTTCAGACACGCCATCATCGGGGCAAGTGGCTTCTACAGTCAATGAAATTTTATCAGACGTCATCTTAAAACGCCTTGCGGCAGGCGTATCATCTTCTACAACCAAGTTGCGCTGAGCCCCGGGAATACCGATTTTTACTGAGGGTGGTGATTTGATATTTTTAATATCCTGACCGCCATCCGAGCCTTCGCCGTCCAAGACTTGCTTCATCAATCCGGGCGTGTAAAAACCTTCGTATAATTGCTCGAGCGGGATAATTTCCTGCCCTTTTAAATAATATAATTGCTTCAAACCATCTTTTGAACCATCAAAACGACCATCGGGCGTGAGCAAAATCCAGTCTTTACTATTGTGAAAAGTGATGATATGAGCAACCAATTTTCCAGTCGCCAAATCCCACAATTTCATATCTTCATCTTGAGTGAGCAAATATCTATCATTTGACATAAAAATAACTCCGATATACGGCATCCGTTGAGGAGGCAATGAAATAACCAATTTTTTGGTCGCTACATCATAGACTTCATAGTTCAAAATATCACTCACATCCGATTTTTTATCTTCCACCACATTCAAAACATATTTTTGAGTCGGCGAGAAAAAACTGGATTCTGAGGCATTGGGAATAAGTGTCGACGATGACAGCATTTTACCCGTCAAAGCATTCAACGTGATACAAGCATTTTTATCATTAAAAAACCGTACTTTTTTACCCCCCTCAGTATAAACAGGATTTGAGAGCAAATTGCTTGATTCATACTTCCAAATAAGGGTTTTATTCACTAAACTATAGCACGCAACCACATTTGTATCATCTTCTTTACCTAAAGCGATAATCAATTTGGTTTTATCATTTGACAAAGCAAAAGCGTGGTTGTCATTGGATTGCCTTAAATAAAATAAATTACTTTTCGTGAATAAGTAATCGTTTCCAAAAAGCACCTCCGTTTTGATTTTGAGCGAACGTGTATCCATCGTGAAAAATCGGTCATTGGTAACCATCACAATCATATTCAAAGAGTCATATTCACGCATCGCACTCACAGCATACGATTCTTTATCGGGCATTGCCAATTGCTTAAATTGGCTTGTATCATTTTTTAAATCATAGACATACGGGATATTAAGTTCTTCATTTTCATAGAATCGAACAGCATTCATAAAAAGCCTATTTTGGCTCGCTAAATAGCGATAGCTCGACGTAAAATTAGCAGTTTTACTCTTTGGCAATTGCTTAAAAGTCACGTCTCGGGGTCCAAAATATGTAATCCTATCACCTGCCAATACAGCTAATTCATCTCCATGACTCAAATCACTGAGCATAAAAGGTTGATATGGTAAAATGCCAAATTGGTAGGCCTTTTTAGCATTTTCGATTTTAAAACCCGTCATGAAATCAACCCAGAAAGCGAATTTTCCACCCGCAGAAATGAAGGCATCACCTGATTGAAAACTTGAAAAACTCCGTGTATCCACAATCATATCACCACCAATCAGCGCTTGATGCAGCTTAAAACCATCATTTTCAAACTTAACTTCTTGTCTTTTACTTTGAATAGAATTTGTCAAATTGATAATGTAAAAACGATGGTTGTATTCATACATCACCTTATCGTGGTTGTTGTGAGTAATCGAAATATTCGCATCATATTCAGGAATATCACTTTTCTTTAAAATTACATTTGTTGACCGCACTATTTTCATTGTACGAGGTTCAATTTCTTCTAATTTGTCAACCTCATCATCTCCTTTTGAGGTCAGATTACTCACAATCAAATTGCCCGCATCATTAATAAAAAGCACCCTTTTCGAGCTATCAAAAACACGCAATATTTTACTGGTTTTTAAATCCAATAAAATGCCACCTAAACCACTCCCCGAAACCAAAAGCGTCTCATCGCTGCTAATGGATACATCACCGCCCAAATGTTCCGCATTTTCTTTATTTAAATGAAAAACCTTGACAATTACGCCCGTTTCAACATTTATTTTAAAAATATTGGCTTCATCAGTCTTTTCATCAATGATAGAATAATATAAAGACTTACCATTTTTACTAAAACCAGTGAATTTCGGGGCGGCGATTTTAAACTCCGTTTTATCCATTTCTAAGGTCTGCAAATTTAGTTTTCGAATCGTCCCATTGAGCTGTAAAATGAGTTTTTTATTATCCGAACCAACATACAAATTTATTTTTTCCATCGATTCCGTACCTATAATTGGTATCGTTTTTAAAAGAAAAGGCCCCTCAGTAAGCCATACTTTCAATTCATTGTGCGCCAATGAGAACATCATTTTATCATCATTGGAAAAGGCAAACTTGTAGGCTTCGTGAGTTGACGGCACGCATAATTCGGGCGCTTGAGCGACGGATTTCACAATAGCGAAAACGAGCAACAGGGCGATGTACAGACATCTTTTTATCATAAAACTTTGGATTGATAGAAATGAAGAAGAATGGATACGAGGAAGGAATAATGATTACCCCTATTTTACTGTTTTGATATGCCTATTGTTTCACTGATCTAACCTTAAAGCCATTTTCATACCTATGCCCTATTAGAGAGATTAAATTTCTTAAAAGCTATATTTTTTCATTTTCTAAAGATTTACCTTAAATTTGTCTAAAATTCTATATCATGTTCGACGATTCCAATATTTCTACCAATCCATTAGTCGTGCTACCCATTGAAAAAGAGCCACGTCTTTACACCCTTGCAGAATATTTGCGTAAGGAAGAGCGCTCCAATGAACTACACGAATATTATAATGGCATTATCAAAAAACTACCTATGGCAAGAGGACCACACAA
>JANPGW010000317.1:0-7871 GCA_031424115.1 Saprospiraceae bacterium
CTGGCAAATTGCTCATTCTGGGCTTTTGTTCAGTGATGCTTGCCTGTTTATGGATTTACTCAACTTTATTTTCGATTATTTAGCAATTATAATTGAACTTTACGGCGTTATAAGTCAAAGAAAATAAAGTAAATGAAAAAAACGATATTATTTTTATCGGTCTTGTTCTTAGTAAATAATATTTCGGCTCAAAATACGCCAGTTACGATTTCCGGTATTGTGAAAGACAGCAAAACTAAGGCAATTCTCCCTTTTGTCAATATTGTTTTAAAAACACCCAAAGACAGTGCTTTTGTGAGTGGTACGGTGAGCAATGAGGAGGGGCGATTTACGCTGCCTAATATTAAAAGCAATTCCTATATTCTGACCTTATCTTATGTGGGTTATCATACAACGGCAAAAGATATTTTAGTGGGTAAATTGAGTGCTTTTTTAGATTTGGGGGTGCTTGAAATGTCGGAAAATACCCAAACGTTGAATGAAATCGTTGTCACCACAAAACAAGATGCAATTGGCTCAAAAATGGAGAAAAAGACCTTCAATTTGGCGGAAAATATCAGTCAAAGCGGTGGTTCAGTCTTGCAAGCCATGAGTAATTTGCCGAGCGTGACCATTTCAGAAGAGGGTAAAATTCAACTAAGAGGCAGCGATAAAGTCACGGTTTTAATTGATGGCAAACAAACCGCATTAACGGGTTTTGGCAGCCAAAAAGGCTTGGAAAACCTGCCGGCTTCTGCCATTGACCACATCGAAATCATCAATAATCCTTCGTCAAAATATGATGCCAACGGCAATGCCGGTATCATCAATATTATTTTTAAAAAGCAAAACCAAGAGGGTTTCAATACTAAAATTGGTTTGATGGGTGGTTTGGGCGCTTTGTGGCGCAAGCGAGAAAACTTGCCGACTATCCGTCCACAGTTTCAAAACACGCCAAAACTGAACCCCTCAGTATCCATCAATTACAGGAAGGCTAAAACCAATATTTTCCTGCAAGGTGATTGGCTTTATACCCAGACGTTGAATAAAAATGAGTTTTCGACACGGGTTTATGACGGCGGTGAAACCATTATTCAGCAAGTGAAACGCAACAGGACCACCACTTATGCGACAGTAAAATCGGGCATAGATTATAATTTTGATGCTAATAACACACTGACCGTTTCGGGTTTATTCAATCGTGAAAAAATTGACGACAGGGGCGATAATCCGTATTTTTTGAATGATTACACCAATCGCTATCGCTTGTGGCAATTTATTGAAGACGAGGTCAAATATACGGCTTCCGCTACGGCGGCTTTTATTCATAAATTCAAACAAGCGGGTCATTCTTTGAATATCAATTCCAGCTACTATTTTCATCGCGAAGATGAAAAATACTTTTTCACCAACACTTCACCCACTTTTACGGGCGAAGATGCGTTTAAATTACTCTCTGACGAGCACGTAGGCGATTTTAACGTGGACTATGTGAAACCTCTCAGTAATGGCCGTTTTGAAACAGGTTTGAAAATACGCAGGCGTTCAATCCCCGTGAATATGCAGTTTTTTGCGGGTAAAAATTCGCCGATTGATACCAATGCGGGTGGATGGGCAAATTATTACGAGACGATTCCCGCTTTATACGGCAATTACGTATTTGAAACGCCTCAATGGGAGGTGGAAGGCGGTATTCGTTTGGAATATGTGAAAGTGGATTATGAGGTGAATCCCAATCACAATACCTATAAAAGTGATGGTTATGACTATATACAACCTTTTCCCAACCTTCGTTTTGCTTATAAAATCAATGATAACAATAAGATTTCGCTATTCTACAACCGCCGAGTGGATAGACCCAACGAAGTGGATATCCGTATTTTCCCGAAATATGATGAACCTGAATTGATAAAAGTCGGCAATCCGACGCTAAAGCCACAATTTACCAATACGCTTGAATTGGGGTATAAAACGCTGTTGCCCAAAGGCAGTTTTTACGCTGCTTTGTATCACCGCATCACGGACGGCACCATTACCCGCATTGCGACAAAAGTGCCGAATAGTGTGTTACTGTATAACGTTTTTCAAAATGCCGGGCGCAGCTTCAACACCGGCTTGGAGCTTGTTTTTCAACAAAATATGGGCAAATGGCTTTCTTTGACAACCAGTGCCAATGTGTATAAAAATACCATAAACCCCTTTTCTATTACGAATAAATACCCTGTTCCGACGCTTTATACCGCCGAAAAACAAAGCCGCACCTCCGGCAACATCAAACTCAATGCCCTACTGCACTTACCCAAGGGCTATGAAAGTCAACTTTCGGCTGTTTATTTAGCGCCTGATATTATTCCGCAAGGCACAATTGACAGTCGTTTTGGGGTGGATTTTGGTTTGAAAAAAAGCATTCAAAAAGGGCATGGCGAGTTGGTTATCAATGCAACGGATATATTTAATACCATGATTTTGAAAAAAGAGATTATGGGTACAAACTTTAAAATCAACAGTACGGATTACTACGAAACGCAGGTGCTGCGGGTGGGTTATGCATATAAGTTATAAAATAGGTTGATTATACTGAGGGGTGCTTTTTTACCCCAAATTATCCAAATCAAAAGGCATTTTGCGTATTCTGACGCCCGTTGTTGCAAAAATGGCATTCGCTAAGGCTGGGGCAACGGGCGGCAGCCCCGGCTCACCAACCCCTTTTATGGTTGTGCCACCTTCCGCCAAAATATGCACTTCTACTTTGGGCATTTCATTGATTCTCAAAACGGGATTGTCGTGAAAATTGCCCTGTTCGGCTTTACCGTTGGCGAATGTTATGCCGTTTTTAACAGCGGCAGTGATGCCCATCACTACACAACCTTCCATTTGTGCTTTTACCGTATCAGGATTGACAACTGTGCCTAAATCAATCACAACATATACTTTATCTATTTTCACTGAATTGTTCGCCTTTTTTGATACTTCAATGACGCAGCCACCCAGACCGGCGAAAAACTCCCATTGCGCCACGCCCCGCCCCTTGCCTATCGGAAGTGGCGTATCCCATCTTGAGACTTCTTTCAATTTAAGTAAAACCCTTTTGGTATCGGAATCTTTTGTCAGCATATCTAAACGGAATTGCAGAGGGTCTTTGCCGGCTTTATATGCCATTTCATCAATAAAACACTCGTGGGCAAAAGCCAACGTCGAGCTCGTCACCGAACGCCACCACAACAGCGGCACATGGCAATCCGCAAAAACGAAGGTGTTTTTCATATTTGGCATGTCATATTTCTGATGGCTAATGCCTTCTACCATCGTTTCGTCTACTTTTGTTTTATCCTGTTCCGGCATCAAAAAGGATAAAATAGTGGGTGCTATGACTTTATGTTGAAAAGCAGCCACTTTGCCATCGGGCGACAAAGCCCCTTTCATGGCTGAAAAAGTAGGCGGGCGATAAGGGCCCAGTTGGGTATCGTCTTCCCTTGTCCAAACGAGTTTGACAGGCTTTTTTATGGTTTTTGACAAATTTACAGCTTCGATAATAAAATCAATCGCCAATCGTCGCCCAAAGCCACCACCATTGAAACAAGTATGCAGTGTAATATCTTCGGCTTTGATGCCATAACGTTTAGGTAAGTCATCCATGGTATCGGAAGGCACTTGTGTAGAAGCCCAAATTTCCAATTTGCCATCGTCTTTCCAATGCGCTGTACAATTCATCGCTTCCATAGTCGCGTGCGCTACAAAAGGAGTTTCGTAAAAGGCTTCCACTTTATTGGTCGAGTCGCCAAAAGTTTTATCAAACTCCCCTACACTTTTATCTACAATGCCCTCGTTTTTAGCCAAATCTCTTAGATATTGCGCATAATCTTTTGAATTAAAAGTCTCTTTGCCTTGATAATCCCAGTTCACTTTTAAGGCTTTTCTACCTTTCAGAGCCGCCCAATAGTTTTTAGCCACCACTGCAACACCAGTTGTCTTATAGTTACCAAAAACACGCTCGACTTCAACTACTTGTTCAACACCCGCTACTTTGAGGGTTTCGGTTTTGTCAAAGCCTTTTAATTTGGCAGCAAAAACAGGACAACGCTCCACTGAGGCATATACCATATTCGGCACTTCTACATCAATACCAAATACCGCTTTGCCGGTTACTTTTAGAGGTATATCCGCTCGCTTGACCGATTTCCCCAATATATTAAAATCTTTTGGGTCTTTCAATGTGGGTGTTTTGGGTACTTCCAATTTAGAAGCGGTTTCGACCAATTCTCCATACCCTAAACTCTTACCGGTTGGCTTGTGAAAAACTTTAGCCTTTTCAGCATAACAGTCTGACGCTGCAACATTCCATTGCGTAGCAGCCGCTGCGATGAGCATTTCACGCGCCGAAGCCCCTACTTTTCGCATCGCTTCGTAGCTGGTACGGATGGAGGTACTCCCACCCACAAATTGTTCGTTGCCAAATTTGCTTTCACCACCTGTTTGCTGAACGTTGTATTGATCCGGCGAAAGTTCTAATTCTTCAGCAATCAAAGCGGGAAAAGATTGGAAAGTCCCTTGTCCGATTTCAGGTTTTGTATTAAAAATCGTGATTTTACCCGATTTTTCTATAACAACAAATGGATTTAGATTAAAAGCCGCCGCCTCATCGCTGAGATTGCTAACGATTGGCGAACCCGATGCTTTGGCATTCGGAATACCCAATATCAAAGCTGCACCCGTTAAACTTGTATAGCGCAAAAAATCGCGGCGATTGACAGTTTTTTTATGTATATTATTCATTTTTTCCGATTTTTGATTTTCAAACTTAACAATACTAAGGGGGCGATTTCTACATCATTTCCGACGCCCGATGAATAGCTTTACGGATGCGGTCATACGTGCCACAGCGACAGATATTGCCCGACATGTAGGTATCAATGTCGTCATCAGTAGGTTTAGGCTTGGCTTTTAGCAAAGCAATGGCAGACATAATTTGTCCTGATTGACAATAGCCACATTGAGGCACTTGCTCTTCAATCCAAGCTTTTTGAACAACATGGTCAATATTCTCTGAAATGCCCTCAATAGTTGTGATTTTCTTCTTTTTTACCGTCGAAATAGGCGTTTGACAAGACCGAACAGGTTGCCCGTCTAAATGGATTGTACAAGCCCCACAAAGTGCCATCCCGCAACCAAACTTAGTGCCTTTCAGCCCGACATAATCCCGAATCACCCATAACATAGGGGTATCCGGTTCGGCTTCTACTTGTGTTTTTTTACCGTTAACAGTAATGGTATATTTTGCCATTGTTCAATTTTTTTAAAAATTTAGTATCTGAAACCCAAAAATACTGAGGGGGTGCTTTTATCAAGTTATTGAGTAAAGCAAAGATAAGTTTTTTTATTTCAATGCATTATCCTAATTGAAGTAAAAAGTGTGTGGTTTTCAGTATGGAGTATATAAAATTGCAACCATTTGATAATAAATGTGAATAATGGGTTACTTCTCTAAACACTGTAAACTAAAAACGACACACTTCTTATACTATATAACCGTTTTTTTTCGACCGGTTTTCCCCCGCCGTCGCTATACCAAATCAAATTCAAACACCGCAAGTACTGCCCCGTTTATTTGTATTTCAAGCTTGTGCAGACCTTTGTATAATTGTCGAGTCGTCATACCCGACCTAAAAAAATGATTTTTGGTTATAACCGTAGGCACATTAGGCAAAATATCAAAAAATTTTAACTTAAAAACCTTTTTATTGCTCAATTTACCTTGTTTGCTTTGAAAATAAACGATATAATCTATCACAACGTTTTTGGTTTCTTGTGCTGTTATGGTGAATGAAAAAGATAAGACAGCCCCAATTTTAACGCTGTTATCATAAGCCAAATCAGAAATAAGAATGTTGTCACTGTTACCAAAACCCAATAAAGACAAAGCCTCGTTGTGACCGGTTTTGACGAGTGTACGTAAAGCGTGTTTTGTGATAAAAGCTATTTCTGACTCAGTTTGTTTTTGGGATTTTCGCCAAATTTTCAAGGTTTCTAAAGCTAAATCGGGCTGCGATTTGGCAATATCGTTCAGATGATTCGCCACACTGCGGGTGACATAGCGGGTTCTATCGGCATACAGATGATTGAGAATAGGCAGTGATTCCGCCACATCAATATTTATTTTTTGCGACCACGGCAATTTGGGGCGTGTGCCTTCGCTGCATAAACGCCTAACGTGATAATTGGTATTGCTGCACCATTCCGTCAATATTGCCATCGTTTCCTTTGGAAAAGCATTGATAAAATACCGTATGGCATCTTCGCCCGAAAAACGTTTGGTTATTTCTTTCAAAGCAGCTAAAGAAAAGGCCAAATGTTCCCGTGAGCAACCAAAATAAGCCACAAAATCGCTGTAAGGAGCATAAATAAAATCGCCAAAATCGTTATCCGTCAATGCTTCATCTAAAGGCGGGGGCAAGGCTTTTAAAATGACCGATACGGCTTCCTTATAATCGGCAGGTAAATATTTTTTCAAACAATCCCGAATACGGGCTATACGTTGTTTTAATTCCAACGTCGGAAAGGCTTCAACGACTTCTTTTTGAAACCGTGAACTATCAAATTCGGGATAAATATGGGAAATGGATTCTGCTAAAGAAGCTACTTTTTCGGGATTAAATAAATGGTCTTTGAGAGAAAACTTTTCTTTCATGGCTATTTTAAAACTTTATGCGTCAAATAAAGCACAAAAGAACACATTTTTTTAAAGCTACGAAACCGAAATTTATTTTTAAACTGACAATAGTGGATTTCTTGCTACGGTTATATTTTACACTATTATGTATTGTTCAATTTTTGATTTTTGTTCTGACCAAATCTTAATTATGAACGAAAATTACTGAGTGGGTGCTTCCGTTACAGAAGCACCCACTCATTATTGTTGGCATCGCAAGTCAATTCAGTCCCCGATACTCATTTGGCGAAACACCTACCCGCTGTTTAAAAAGTCGGGTAAAATGTTGCGGATATTTAAAGCCCATTTCATAGGCGACTTCATTCACTGTTTTATCCTCAAAAATCTTATCTTTTGCGATATCAATCACCTTGTTTTGGATGTATTCTTTAGCCGATTGCCCCGTTTCCTTTTTGATTAAATCCCCAAAATAGTTGGCAGATAAATGTAAAGCATCGGCACAATACGCCACCGAAGGCGAGCCTATGGTGTGCGGTTTATCAGATGAAAAATAGTCATTCAGCAGTGCTTCAAATTTTTCCAAAATACCCTTGTGGGCAGTATCGCGTGTGATGAATTGACGATCATAAAAACGCTCACAATAATTCAAAAACAGTTCGATATTGGACGCAATAAGTTTTTTGCTGTGCTTATCAACTGTTTGTTTTAATTCAAATTCTATTTTTGAAAAACAGTCCAAAACAATCCGCCTTTCATCGTCAGAGATGTGAAGGGCTTCGTTTGTTTTATAACTGAAAAAATGATAATCCTGAAATATTTTGCCAAGCGGTGTTCCATGTATCAAATCGGGATGAAAAACTAAACCATAGCCCATAGGCTGATAAGGCACGCCTGGGTTTTCTATTTCCATGACTTGCCCCGGCGCAAAAAAGACCAAAGTTCCTGCTTGATAGTCGTAATAATTTCGACCATATTTAATATCGCCGCATTTGACATCTTTTAATATAATGCAATACAAACCATATTGAAACTTTATGGTATTGGCATCGCCCCATTCTCTCAAATTGGCTTTTGAAAAATCCAAGACGCTTACCAAAGGGTGAAGTGTCTTGTGATTATTGTCAGCATTATATTTACTGACACTCTCTATTGGATATAAAAGTTCCATATTTCTATTTTTTGAAGCAAAATTAGTGCTTTCAAAATACTTAAACCCAAATAGGCA
>JANPGW010000318.1:0-23616 GCA_031424115.1 Saprospiraceae bacterium
CTACATCGTACCTTATTACTGAAAAAGGTGAAGGTGTTCAAGAAAAAGTGACGCAAAAATTATTTGATGGTATTAATAGCCTCTCAGGAGGAAAATTGGATTATGAGAAATTTAAAAACCATGATGCAAACTCTACTCACATTAAATCTTCTGTGAAAGTAGGTCCAACTGTAGCAGATGATATTAAATCAAGTTCAATATGGACAACAATTTTCGGTATATTGATTATTGGTATCTATATTTTACTCCGTTTTAATCGTTGGCAATATTCAGTCGGTATCGTTATTGCTGCTATTCATGACGTTCTCATCACGTGTTCAATTTTCACAATTTTCCATGGCATTGTTCCGTGGAGTATGGAAATTAATCAAGACTTCATTGCTGCTTTGTTGACTATTGTGGGTTATTCAATCAATGATACAGTTATTGTTTATGACCGAATTCGTGAATATATGCGTAAATACTCGCAAAAACCAATGGCAAGTGTAATAAATGATGGCATCAATTCTACTTTAAGTCGTACAATCATTACTTCTTTGACAGTTTTAATGGTAACATTTATCCTATTTATTGTAGGTGGTGCAGGTATTAAAGGATTTGCATTTGCATTGTTTGTTGGCTTGTTAGCAGGTACATATTCATCAATTTTCATTGCGGCTCCAGTTATGATGGATTTCTCTAAAAATCTTGACCTTTCTGAATTTCAACCTCAAACTACTGAGGGGGGCAACAAGAAGAAATCATTGAAAGAAAAAGTATAATTTATAGTCATACATATTACTCCCTTTCAGACTCTATGTTTGAAAGGGAGTTTTTGTATTCTCTATTGCCAAATTTTATTTTAGAAAATGGCTCTTTCGTAAAGTTAGTGGGTTTTTCGAGAGTTTCAAGGTGTCAGACGCTTTAAAAGCGTCTGACACCTGAGCGACCCACTAATTTTACGAAAGTACCTAAAAAATAGATACCTTGAAACTTGATATTTAAATTATTCTAAAATAAATCTTTTACCCCTTGCGTTCTTTTTAAGATAGAAATGGACAACAATTAAGTATATTCGTATCAATATAGCACCACTGCGATGAATCCAAGACCCAATTCTTACATCATATTTGACAGATTATTTCTTTTTTTGAAAACAATGCTCATAAATTCGGTATCAAAACGATTATTGCTACCATTTTTGATACCCCTCAGTATAGGCATTTTTTCGGACAGTATCCAAGCTCAAAATGTTATTATCAATGGTCCCGATTCAATTTGTCAAGGCGATTCTGCAACGTTAACAGCATCCGATGGCTATGCCACCTATCGTTGGTCAACAGGGGCGACTGGAAAGATGATTAAAGTGGGAGTGGGCAATACCTATTCAATAACGGTTACAGATGCTCAAAATATACAAATGTCAGATTCTAAAACCCTGACCATTAATCCCTTGCCTTTTCCAACCATAACCGGAGTTCCTTTTGTTTGCAATGGGAGGTCAACGTCCTTAATTGTTGAAGGTAATTATCGGGCGGTGCAATGGTCAACCGGAGAGCGCACTTCTATAATTTATGTCAGTTCGCCTAATACTTATGCTGTTACCGTGACAGATTATAATTCGTGCAAAGGATCAAGTAACGTGAGTGTGAGAGATGGCTCCAAACCCTATAATGCCTTACCCGATTCCGTCAAAATTTGTGAAGGTGATAGCACTCTATTAGATGCTACTACTTCTTCTGCGATTTCATATTATTGGAATACAGATGATACAACTGCTACCCTGACCGTTCGGGATTCCGGAAGATACAATGTAATTATCTCTACAGGACAATGTGTGAATTATGATACTGTTTATGTTCTTACTTTACCCCCGCCATTGGTGAATTTAGGGGCGGATACGGCAATATGTCAGGGCGATGTTCTCACATTAAAAGCAGAACAATCCCCTTTGTACACCTACCGCTGGAGCGACGGCTCGACACAACCGACATTGGACGTGAGACAAGAAGGCATTTATGGGGTTGAAGTCAGTTTTGGTAGATGTAGAGCAGGTGATACTATTGATATTGCCATTTTTGACAAACGTCAGGGAACCGTTTTAGACACCATCATCTGCACCCCTCAGTATGTCGTCAATGGTGCGCTCAGGGGGGCAAAGTTTTATAAATGGAATGTCGGTGGAACAGATTCTACCTTAACTGTTTCAAAATCAGGTATTTATAACTTGTTAGCCAATAATGGAAAATGCTTTGTGAATCAAAATTTTGACGTCCGGTTTAAAAAACATCCAGTTGTAGAGTTAGGAAAAGACTCTATTTTATGTCAGGATTTAAGCCGAAAATCAATGCTCCTTATTGGCGGTGTTAAAGGTGAAGCCACTTATCAATGGCAGGATAGCTCAACTGAAAACACATTTCAAGTAAAAAAATCGGGCGTTTATACAGTCAAAGCGTCTAATGAATGTGGTGATACGACAGATGCTGTCAAAGTAGATATAAAAAACTGTTACGAAATTTTTATTCCCAATGCTTTTTCACCCAATAGCGATGGTGTTAATGATGTATTACAGATTTTTCCTTCCGAAAATATCGCTAAAATCAACCAATTCAGCATTTTTGACCGCTGGGGAAACATCGTATTTCATGCCGTAGATTTTAACCAAGCAAAAATTGAAAAATTTAGCTGGGACGGGCGATTCAATGACAGAGCTTTACCGCCCGATGTGTTCGTTTATTTTATTGAATTTGTCACTTCTGACGGTCATAAATTGTTGCAAAAAGGGGATATTAGTTTGATGAAATAATTAAGTCTTCTTTCAAAAAAGAACCGCAATACACAAATGACTGTGCACTGCGGTTGACTTATTAACTCAAAATTTGACTACAATTGAATAATAAAATTTTCATAATTGGCATCCACAACAAGCTCAACGAAATAGACACCTTTAGGTAATTTACTCAAATCGTATCGTTTGGCAAATGTTTTGGCATCGAACGCTTGCTCGAAAGCAGTCAGGCCTTGGTTGTCAACGATTTTAAGGGTCGCATTTTCTTTTTCGCTTGAAAAAACGCGTACTTCAAGTTTCGTACCTTTGAGCACTACTTGCGGCAGTTGATTGAATGTGCGATCCGTTTCTAAAATAGTAATCTCCTCAGAGTTGATTGAAAAAGGTTGAATCATTTTGACTCGGTTTTTCAAAACTATTAGGCGATACTGACCGGCAGGCAAATTGCGCATGTTATACCTCTTTCGGGTGGCGCCTTTTTCAATGCGGTCGTTTTGAAGAACGAACCCCTCAGCATCTTCGATTGTAACGTCCACGATTTCATCGAGGGTTTTGGCTACATCTACTTTAAGGTTCATTTTAACTGCTGTCACTTTGATGGTCGAATACGCATCAATGGGTTTAGCGGTTACTGATTGTGCCATGAAGGCAGCGGCTAATGTCCAGATAAAAAACAATTTTGTTCTCATAATCTTTTCATTTTAAAAATTAAACAATCGGGTGATTAAGTTGTGTTAACCAATTTTCTCGCTCATTTCTGAAGAAGAAAACATAGCTGAAAGACTTGGTGCAAAGGTATAGGTACTTTTGGCGAGTAGGAAAGGCTTAAGACGATAGAGTCCTTGATTTGATTGATTTATGATAAAAATACTACTTCATCAAAATTTAAATTAAAAAGCAGGTAACCCTGCCAATAATTATTTGGTGCGCAATATGAAAGAGTGTTCATGTAAAACATGCTAACCAGTCCCCCGCGAGTGCTCGGGGTCGGTGAGAGGCGTAGGTTAACCCCAAAATTGGTAATACAATAATAAAATGCTGGATAATGTCATTAATATTAAAGTGGAAACGCTAAAGAAGTTTGACCATCTCTTATTGGTGGATTGGCTCATTACTTTTTTATTATTTGAAATATGCAATATGCTGACTATCAGAAGGGGTGAAGTGATACCATGCGCGCGCACATTTCTTGGATGGATGCCATTAAAGGGTAAGTGACCAACGCTGTCCATAAAAAAGATAGCCCGAATGCTGCACCTGCTTATGAATAAGTGGTAATGCCTGAGGGGTCGTTATCACTGGCACCGGTTTTTAAGCCGAGACACAGTATTATAAATATTTTTGATTCGGTTATTTTTTTAGGGAGTTTTTTATTTATTTTTTTCATGAAAACCTTTTTCTAATTTTTTCAACCGTTCTACAATTTCAAAAACTGCCGGACAAACAATCGTATTCATGGCAGTTAATTTTAATATACCCACCATGTTTTTGCGGTTAGTATGCGGATATTCTCTGCAAGCGCGCGGGCGGACGTCATAAATCGTACAATAATTATCAGCAGCCAAAAAAGTGCAGGGAGCGTTATTGAGCACATAATCATTCTCGTCGTCGAGATGCAGATATGTATCAATCAATACTGTGGGGCGCATTTTTAGAAATTTGGCAATCCGTCGAATGTCAGTTTCCGTAAAAACCGGGCTTGTTGTTTTGCAGCAATTAGCGCACTGTAAACAATCAGTCTCAATAAAAACATCATCGTGCAAGTCTAAAAAGGCATCATCTACTTTTTTACTTTTTTTAGTTTTCAGCCGCATCAAAAACGAAAAGTTCTCATCAAATTTTGATTGAGACACTTTATTGAAATCGCAAATGTTGTCTTGTGTGAAAATCATATATGAATGAAAGTGAGATTTTATAATATTGAAGTGTGAAAATAGAAAAGTTTGACTATTAAATACTGTAATCGTTTGTAAAATATCAGGGAAGTAATGGACTTTACGTCTTTATTATTTTGTCAAACAATTTTCAAATTATTTTTTTATTAAATTAAGTATAATGATTACTTTTACAAGATAAATGTTTGGAAAAACTAAATCATCATTTTTCATAGGTTTTCATAAACATAGGTACTTTCGTATAATTAATGGGTCGCTCAGGTGTCAGACGCTTTTAAAGCGTCTGACACCTTGAAACTCTCCAAAGACCCACTAACTTTACGAAAGAGCCTAAACATATGAATATTTTATGAAAAGATTGACCCGATAGGACTATAAAGCGATACTTATGTTGACGACCTTAGATTATACGCTTATT
The DNA here is from genome assembly GCA_031424115.1 of Saprospiraceae bacterium. Classification (GTDB taxonomy): domain Bacteria; phylum Bacteroidota; class Bacteroidia; order Chitinophagales; family Saprospiraceae; genus JAAFJT01. The sequence goes on from JANPGW010000318.1 coordinate 5,081, forward strand.
GAAACTGCTGACGCCCTCAAAAATTTTTATGACACCAATCGACATGTAGAGTGGTTGGCTTTAGATACGGAATTTATCGGCGAAAGACGTTATGAGACTTTACTCTGTTTGATACAAGTAGCTTCTCCGAATGGCTATTTTTTGATTGACCCGATTAAAATTACTGATTTATCGGACTTTTTACGCCTTATTGAAGACGAAAAAATTCTAAAACTGACGCATGCCGGAGAGAATGACTATCGCCTGTTGAATCAAAATTGGGGTACAATCCCTAAAAATGTATTCGACACGCAAATAGCTGCCGGTTTTGTCGGTCACGGCTATCCCACCTCATATGCCAAGTTGGTGGAAAAAGAATTGAGTTTTTCCTTGGATAAAGGCTATGCTGCCACCGATTGGGAAGCCCGCCCTTTAAAACGGAAACAATTAGAATATGCCTTAAGCGATGTTGTTTATTTATACGATTTATACAAACATTTGCAACGTAGGTTGTTGAAAACAAAACGTGTTAAATGGGTAGAGTCTGAAATTCAACGATGGGAGACCCCTCAGTATTACAAACGCGATCCACATCGGGAAGCGTTGATGAATACAATGATGCAAAGTGTTAAACAACACAAACAAATTTTTTTGTTAAGGTTATACGAATGGCGGCGGTCGGAAGCGCAACGGTTGAACTATTCAAAAGAAATGGTTTTGCCGGCTAAGTTTATTGCTCCGATTTTGAGAGGTATTGATGCTGGTAAACAAGCACTTTTAGATAGTCGAATTATACCCGATAGGTTGATTGATCAGAATTGGATGACTTTTCAAAATTTGTATCAACCCAGAGCTACTGAGGAAGAGATGGAGATTTTGAGCAGATTACCTCCCCTTAGCAAGGATGACCCTAAGAAAGAAATTTCAATGGAGCTGTTACATGTGCTCGTTAAATTTAAATGTATGGAAAGTGGAGTAGCCCCTTCGCTCGTTTTAAACAAATCGGATTTGACGTACGCGCAACCCGGTGAGGACCTTTTTAACCAGGCTTCTTCTGATTGGCGTCGCGAATTTTTGGGTGATGCCATGATAAAATGGCTCAATGAAAGGGGCGAATTGACTGTTATGATGAATGAAAATAAAGTTTTAGTGACAATGAAAGAATAATAATTCCGATTTATAGCGCAACCAATACTACTTGTTTGCACGTATAAGGTATATACTTTGTAAAAAAGACATACTCCTATTTTAATTCAATCCGATTAATATGTTCTCACAAACACATCTTTACCGAGTAAAATTTATTTTTACCAACCTCATTTTTTTCTCATTCGCTCATTTGATGTTGGCGCAAGCACCGGCGAATGACATCTGCTCCGGAGCGATACCCCTCAGTATCACGCCTCTAAATGGCACTTGTCCAACCACCGTTTATACCAATATAGGGGCTAACGATGCTACCGGAGGGAATGCTTCTCCGAATCCAACCTGTTTTAATGGGTTGAAAGCATTTAAAGATGTTTGGTTCACTTTTACGACACCGGCTTCAGGTGCCCAGAATTTTCGCATTAACATAGCTGGTGTAACGGCTTTGGATAGTATCAAAAACCCTCAAGTGGCTTTATATATCGGAGATTGTACGGTCGGACTTTTTGAGGAATATTGTCAAACCCAAGTTTCAGGCATTAATTCAGGCATCTTACGCATTGATGCCGGCAATATGAGGGCTAATACAACTTATTATCTTCAAGTTGCCAATTATCAAAGTACGGATATCGGCGGTAAGTTTACGGTGTGTGTTAAACCTTTTGAAGCCACTTATATTCTGACTCAATCTCCTCAAACTTCAACGGCTGCTCAAGGTATTCTCTATGATTCAGGCGGACCCAATGGCAACTATACGGATTTTGAAAACAATAATTCAACTATACCACCCAATCCTGATAATTATACTTTTAACATAAAACCTTCTGCTACCGGATGTATTGAATTGACAATTGACAGTTTAGGCACAGAGCCTAATTTTGACACTTTGAACATTTATGACGGTAGAACAGGACAATTGTTAGATAAAATTAGTGGAACATCAACACAAGCTTTGACTTTTCAAGTGCCGACAAATTGGGTTTTAATCAAATTTCGGTCGGATGAGTCAGCCACGAGTCGAGGTTTTAAACTTTCATGGAAATCTTTGCCGTCTTGTAACGCACCTAAAGCAACACTTTGCAGTGCGGCGGAAGTGATTCCAAGTTTGCCTTTCAAAAAACAAACGACTACTTGCAATGATAGATTAGATGGTGTCACCGGTAGCCCTTGTTCAAGCGATGAATTTTTGGAAGGTAAAGACCATATATTTAAATTCACTTCAAATGGAGGACAATGTGTACGCGTTACTTTGACGAATTATCTTGTTTCTTCAACAATTGGATTATTTGGCAAGCCAACGGGTATTAATGTTGGTATATATAGAGGATGTCCGAGTGTAAATGGTGGGGAATGTATTACAACAGGGAGAGTAACCCTTTCAAGGGATTCGGTTGTAATTGGTAATGCCCGTTTGGAAATTCCGGGTGATTATTATATTGTGGTATCTCGTAGAGAAGCTTGTACGCCTTTTTCAATTCAAATTGATACGGTGCCCTGTTTGAACCGACTACCCAATGCGGGCTATTGTTCAAAAGCATTGGCATTGAATGACTGTACATCTTCTGTTTCTTCCGATATTGTTTTAGATCTAACCAGTCAGGGCGATTCATCTTTTATTCAAGTTGACCTACCTTCAGCCAATGCAGGTTGTATCGGTGGTTTGGGTTTTATTCCGGGTATTGATTCACCGCGGTATAATTTCGTTTTCATGTATTTTAAGGCTAACAACGATGGTAAATTCGGTTTTACAATTTCACCGATTACCCAAGATGTCAATTCTGATATAGACTTCAATGTATATGGCCCCGTTACCAACGTTGCTGATATTTGTGCTTTTGCAAAAAATAGCGCTCCTTTAAGAAGTAGTTTCGGCGTAGAAAGAACTTCTCCCGGTAGAACAACCGGTATGGTTGATTCTTATATCAACACATTGGGAAATAATATTGCTGTGACGGATACTTGTGAGCAGGGTTTAGGCGATGGTTTGGTGAAACGCTTGGATGTGAAAAAAGGCAATTATTATCTCATATGGCTCAATGATTATCGAGGGACTATCGGCACTAACGGTGTTCGGTTGAATTTCAGTGGCACCACTACTGGCGTTTTAGACTCCCTGAATGACCCATTGGTTAATTTTGCTGCCGGAAAAGATACCATTCTTTTCCCCGGCAGGAGTACACAATTGACAGCAAAAGGAGGTGTTACTTATACTTGGACGCCTGCCAGCGGTTTGAATAATCCAACATTTTCAAATCCAATAGCCACCCCAACACAATCTACAGTTTATAATGTAGCGATTCAAGGCACTTGTCGAGTTGTTCCTAAAACAGTTAAGGTGGATATTTTCAATGTCAATAAAATACCGGCTCAAACTGTATGTAAAGGCGAACAATTGGTATTTAATGCCGGTGAAGTGTACCCTCCGAGTGTCGGTGCAACGTGGTCATGGACATCTTCCACCAATCATTTGTCAGAATTGAGCTGCACAAATTGCCCAGTTCCGACTTATAAAGCCACTAATACATCAGGGCTTATTGAAATTCATACTTTTACAGTAACACTGTCGACACCTTCCGGAATATTGACGCATACTTTTAATATCACAGTTGCACCCGGAATTGTTGCTCAATACGAAGTAATTACTTCTTTGAAATCTACCCGAGATACGAATCTTTGCATCGGTAGTACATTTAATTTGTTAAAATCAGGTTTTGATCCATCAGCTGTTTATACGTGGGCATCAAATCCTGTAAGTGTAGTCACCGGAAGTAACCCCTCAGTATCACCGACTTCAAATATTAAATATTACGTCACTGTTACGGGCGGCTCAGGGGCTTGTACAGCACCTTCTACGGATAGCGTGATTGTGAATGTTTATCAACCGCCTGTGTTAAATGGTATTGCGGATGCCAGTTTGTGCGTGGGTGCTCAAATTGTAATGGGTTCAAGCCCGCTTGAAGAGCGGACAACCTACAGTTGGAATCTAACAACGGGTTTAGACAAAACAAATATTCCCAATCCGACTTTAACTGTTCAAGCGAATGCCAATACTTATGTTTTGACGGCAACTAATCCTGGAAATTGCGTATCAAAAGATACAATAAAAATTACAGGAGTGATTTTACAGATGAAAATTGATACGGTTGACTCTATTCGAATATGTAAAGGCACCCCTTTGAGGTTAAAAGCTGCTACTACACCTACGGGATTAGCGGTGAAATGGAACTCTGACTATGATTTTTCAGTGACGGATTCTGCTACCAGTGTTGCTGTTAATCCAACTCGAATTGTTCGCTATTTTGCTTCAATCACTCAATCGGGTTGTACACGCAAAGATACGGCGGTTGTTTATGTGGATTCATTGCCTTTCAATACAGCCATTTTGCCTAAAGACACCACTGTTTGTAAAGGAACTGAAGTGGTTTTCCGTTCAGCTGCCTACGAACCGATATTGTTCCCTGATATCACTTTTAAGTGGACACCGAAAAGAACCCAATTGACAAGCGATACATTATATAACTTGGTCATAGAAGCTGATACAACCCCTAAGAAGTATTACCGCGAGATGACGAACGGTGTATGCAAACGGATAGATTCTGTGGGTATCATTGTCAATCCTATTCCGATTGTCACTGTCATTCCAAAAGACACAACACTTTGTAGTGATAATATAAAATCGGTAATTTTGTTAGCTAAGGCAGATAATCCAGCTGCTAAAGATTGGAAATGGACGGGACCTGATGGTCAGGAATTACCTAATTCGAAAGATAAAACCATAGTTACTGTGACGCCTCAGTCCAATGAAAACGTTTATACCGTACAAGCAAAAATTGGCGATTGTCCAGGGTCGGCGACGGCTACTATCAGAGTTATTCCGGCACCTTCTGTTCTTTTTCCAACCAACGATGTGCTTTGTTTGGGTGACTCCGTAGTGATGAATGGGGCGCCGAATAATTTAAATACTTATTCATGGACGTCCAGTCCTGCAGGCTTTACGAGTACTGCATCTGCCCCAAGAGTGAAACCAAGTGTTACAACGACCTATAACGTGACGATTACTTCACCTAATGGTTGTAAAAGCACTTTTTCAAAAGAAATAAAGGTAGCAACGGGCTCATTGACAGTTTCGCCTAATGTTCAAGCATGTACAGGTGACCCCGTCACGCTTACGGCAACAGGTACTTCTAATATCGGTGGTGCTTACCGTTGGAGTTCCGGTCAGACAACTGCTACTATTACACCCATTATTACAGCTTCCGGCAACTATACCGTTACTTTTACTTATGGAAGTAATTGTTCAATCTCAAAAAGTATTGCTGTAACAGCTATTCCGGGTTTCACTGCTCGTATCACGCCGGATACTTTCAGCATTACAAGGTTGGTTGACCAAGGGACTCAAATTACCTTGAATACCGTTTTAACCGGAAATGCCCCGACTCCTACATTTGCTTGGAAAGACAATGACAAAGATGCCGGTGCTACCCAAAGCATAACGGTTAAACCTTTAGAAGCGACACATACGTATTTAGTTAATGTTACAGCATCAACGGGTTGCAAGTCAACGGCTCAGGTAGTAGTAACGGTTCGTTTCCCTAAATACGAAATACCGAATGCTTTTACGCCAAATGGGGATAATACAAATCCGACATTCAATATTGAGTTTGACCCTGACAACAAATCAGGCTCTTTCAACATAGGCAATCCAAGACCGCGTTTTTGGAAAGGCAACATCGTGGTTCAATCATTCCAAATTTTTAATCGTTGGGGGCAAAAAGTGTTTGAAGAATCAAGTGAAGCCAAACTGAATGATAAAACTTTCAAAGGCTGGGATGGTAAAAAGGGAGATACTGATTTACCGTCAGATGTGTATGTCTATTTCTTTAAGCTAAAAATGCCGGATGGATCCATCAAATCCGTAACGGGTGAAGTGAATTTGATACGTTGATATGATGGAATAATAAATTTTCAAAGAAAGCTCGTCGGATATATTTCCGATGGGCTTTCTGTCATTTAGTGAGAATAAAATAAATTTTAACTCACTAAAAGCCTTTTTATAAAAAACAATTATAATTTTGCAGCGATTTTGGTAGCCTCATCGTTTGAGGCTTTAATAGGGAATCGGGTGAAAGCCCCGAACTGTACCCGCAGCTGTAATATCGTTTTGAAATATCGGTTGATTTTAATCGGTTTCAAAAAAAACTTTTTATCAAAATGTCACTGAAAACCGTTCATATACTGAGAGGGGTCGGGAAGACGATAAAAAGCGATAAAGTCAGAAGACCTGCCATTATCCGACGATTCAATACTCACGGGAAAATGAGTGAAGAATGGAAATATTTAGACGATTATGTCGAAAACATCGTTTATGTTTTACCGAATGATTGATGATCAATTGTCAGCAATTGATTAAGTCCTGATTTCCTTCCCTTCACCGAGTTTTTTCCTTTTTCATTAATGGATAAAAATTCTTTTTCAATAAAACTTTAAGTCAGTTATGAAATTTTTTAAAATGAACGCTTGGGTCAAACTTATTGTCCTATTAGCCTTTTTTAGTGCTTGTAATCCTGAAGATGAAAAACCTTCGGAAAGCTATAGCAATGGTGTTTTTATCTCTTGTGAAGGCCCCTTTCAAACGGGAACCGGAACAGTTGATTTTTACAATCGCGAAGTAGGCGGTATTAAAAACGATATTTTTACTAAAGAGAACAATGGGGCGGCAATTGGCAATATCCTCCAATCCATGGCTTTTAAAAATGATACGGCTTTTTTAGTGGTCAATAATGCTAATAAGTTGGCAGTTGTGAACTACAAAACTTTCAAATTGCTTTCTACTATTGAGGGCTTCACGTTGCCTCGATATTTCTTATCTATTGATAATGTCAGAGCTTATGTGAGTGATTGGGGAGCTGACGGCGTAAGCAGCAGCATCAAAGTATTGGATTATGCGACAAAAAAAGTGGCTAAGACGATTCCCACCGGTAAAGGCGCCGGCAGAATGTTGAGATTGGGTAGTCGTATTTGGGTTGTCAATGAAGGCGGATTCGGTAAAGATTCAACGGTCGCTATTATTGAAACGAATGCTGACACTTTGATTTCGAAAGTGAATGTTGGTTTGGGACCCAATAGCATCGTTACTGATGCTAATAGCGATATTTGGGTGCTTTGTGGCAGCTATTTCGATAGAAACGCGCCGGGCAAATTAGTCAAACTTAGAAATGACAAAGTGGAATATTCGTTTGACGTACCTAAGTATGCAAGCGGACTCACGAGAGATGCCACGGGAAACACTCTATACTTTTTAGCGGGTGGTAAAATTTATAAAAAAGATATTCTCAACTTCGGTGCAACTCCCCCTTCAGTACACATCACTCAACCTTATTTACAAAGTCCGTATAGTTTGGGTTTTGATTCAAAAAGCGGATATCTGTATTGTGGCGACGCCAAAAATTATTCTTCTGCCGGTTCGTTGTATATTTTCGATCCGTCAAGTAAAGTGTTGAAAGACTCAGTGAAAACGGGTATTATTCCGGGCAATATCTATTTTTTTTGAAATGATAGGAGAGTCTTGGTTTTTTGTTGACCAAATTTTATGCTGTTTTTAATATAATCTTACGAGGGTTTTTGCAACCCTCGTAAGGTTATACTAAAAACATTCACGTTATTGATTCCAAATTTTTTTTTGTTGAAAATACAAATTCACTCTTCTGGTTCTTCTAATTTTTGAATCTCCATTTGAGTTTGACGGAGTTTTTCCTGACAGAGTTTTATCAATTCGGATGCACGGCTTACATTTTCCGCCAAATCATCAATCCCTGTGGCATCATTTTGTAGATTCATCACGATGCTTTGCAATTCCTTCATCGCCGCATCATAAGAGAATTCACCGCTTTTTTTCTTAGACATATGTATGGCCTCTTTTACATTTTCCTTAAATTTTTTGGGTGTATAACAAATTCTTCAGTAGCAAGGGGCGCCGCCCCGACAGTTCGGTAGATTGATTGAGAATTAGATATCTGTATAGCGGCAGAGCCGTAAAAGATGTAATTCTTATGCGGCTTTGCCGCGAGATAAATTAATCATTTTCGATAATACTATGAGCGCATTTTGCGCCATCAAGCTCTGCATGACCGAACTGTCAGGGCGATGCCCCTACCATTTGTGAATTTATTATACATCCAAAGTTTTTCATTAAGGCGTAAAATTAAAGACTTGTTTTCACTTTTACTCTTGTTTTCTATTAAATACGAAAATAATACCTTCACCAAAAGAAATGGTAAAACGGTTATTAGTGGCTTTGCGCAACCGAACTACTTGATTCTTCTCGGAAGAAAAAATAAAACTGTCGTTAGTGGTGCTTTTGAGTAAGTACATTTTATTCTCAAAAACCAAAATATTGCTTTTTCCTTTGTTTTTTATTGAAATAGGGGCTTTCGAAATCAATTTATCGCTAAAAAAAAGCGATTTTTCACCCTCTAAAGTCAATGAATCGGTTAGTTGCCAGACCATAATATCCGTCATTTTGTTGTCAGACAGTGACCATTCACCCCTTAAAAACCGCATTCCGGCAAATTCTTGTCGCCCCTTGATTACTTCCTGATGTTGAAAGGTGACAAACCAACTGACTACGCCAATAACAATCAACAGTAGCACAGCAACCACCACGCCGATGAGTTGCAATTCCATCGGACGCCTTTTGCGCTTTGTTTTCCGCGTTATGGTCAACTTTTTCTCAAGCCTTTGCCAAGCATCGGAAGGAGGGGCTTCGCTCAGATTTTCGCTTTCCTCACGCAGTAAGTCAAATATGTCTTTTTCATTTTTCATTTTCCATTTTTCACTTTTCACTTTTCATTTATGGACATTACTAACCATTTTTTTCAGTTTTTCCTTTGCCAAAATTAATTGCGATTTGGAGGTATTGATGCTAATGCCGAGCATTTCAGCGATTTCAATGTGTTTATAGCCCTCAATAACGTATAAATTAAAGATAGTCCGATAACCCGTAGGCAGGCGTTCGAGTAGTTTCAAAATATCTTGAGCGGCCAATTCGTGCTCTATACTGAGGGGGGTACTCAACTCCAGATTTTGGAGTTCGGATGCGTCGGTATCCACCGTTAGGAGCCGTTTTTTACGCAAAAACATCAGTGCTTCGTTGACGATTATGCGCCTAATCCATCCTTCAAAACTACCTGCACCTTGATAGGTGTGGATATTATCAAAAACTCTGAACATACCTTCAACCAAAACATCTTCGGCATCTTCCCGATTCAAAAGGTAGCGCCGACAAACGCCGAACATCTTCGGTGCATATCGGTCATACAGCAGCTTTTGGGCTTTAGCATCTTGCTGTATGCAGAGTTGTATAATATCGTATTCAGTCAATGAAAGTTGGTTGTTTAGGTTAAATGTTACAGGTTTTAAACTCAGAAGTGTCAATATAATATATTTCTACGGGTAGAAATTTAGTTTTCGCTCCTGTTAATAATGATGCAAGTGAAGTTTAAAATGGTGTGTGGACGTTATTTTTTTTTATCTACTAATGTCTGTCAATTTAATTATTTTATCACCATCGAATTCAAAAATAGACTTGCCTGACAAATTCAACTCTTGCCCTTTTTTAAGTCCATTAGGAAAGTCGATTGCTAAAATCGCTTTATAATTAATTTCTATATCGGTACGATGTAAAATTAGAGTAATTTGTCTTGTTATTTACCCTAAAAATCTTGTATTGTATACTTTTTGAAAAAAAATAAACATAACTTAAAATTTGTGTGAGTATTCATGCCAATATCATTAATTTTGCACCGTTTTTGAACTTCATTTTCATAAAACTGTTAATTGAGCAGACCTTCATACAGAGGGGATGTAAAAAATAGAATTGAAAGAGCTATGGCGATAATGATAACAGATGATTGCATCAATTGTGGTGCATGTGAACCGGAATGTCCGAATAATGCGATTTATGAAGGCGGTGTAGAATGGGCGATTAGTGACGGTAACACTGTAAAAGGCGATTACAAACTCGATAGTAACGGTCATGTGATTGATGCAGAAACCAAGCAAATGCCGGTTTCTGACGATTATTACTATATCGTGCCGGACAAGTGTACGGAATGTGTCGGCTTTCATGAAGAGCCACAATGTGCCGCCGTATGTCCCGTAGATTGTTGCGTACCGGATCCTGACCACGTTGAGGCTCAAGAGGTTCTGTTATTGCGCAAGGAACGGTTACATTTGTAGTTTACCGACCTCTCAATCCTATCTCAATCACTTCAAGATTCTGTATTTTACCTTCTGAAACATCAAACCTGACCAGCGTCTTGACTTTGTGCCAGCCTTCATTGCCACAAGCACCGGGATTGATGTGGATAAGATTAAAGTTTTTATCGGGCATGATTTTCAAGATGTGCGAATGTCCACAGATGAACAAACCGGGACGAATTGCGGTCAATTCTTCTTTGATGCGGGTTGGGTATTTGCCCGGGTAGCCGCCGATATGCGTCATAAATACATTTAAACCGTTGACCGTCCACCGCCGATTTTCGGGAAAACGGTGTCTGATTGCGGCACTGTCAATATTGCCATAAACCGCTTTGAAAGGTTTAAACTGCTCTAATTGATTCGCCACCTCTTCAATGCCGATGTCACCAGCATGCCATATTTCATCCACTTCTTTGAAATATTCAAACACTTTAGGGTCTAAAAAACTGTGGGTATCGGACATTAAACCTATTTTCATCAGTGGGCTTATTTGAATTTACTTATAGTCTGTGAATTAAACATTCTAAATTTGCGGCAAAATACGACATTATGCGAAAATTAAAAATGGAAGAACTGGGGAGGGTTTCAGTCGAGACGTTTAAAGATGCGGATAAAACCCCGATTGCAATCGTTTTGGATGATGTCCGCTCAGCTTTGAATGTCGGTTCGGCTTTCAGAACAGCGGATGCATTTGCTTGTGCGGAAGTTATTTTATGCGGTTTTACGGCGCAGCCGCCACATCGCGAAATTTTAAAAACGGCTCTTGGTTCAACCGAAAGCGTGGCTTGGCGGCATTTTGAAGACACTCAATCAGCTTTAGAAACGCTTCGTACTGAGGGGTATGTTTTGGTGGCTGTGGAGCAGGCTGAGAACCCCGTTTTTTTGCAAAATATTAACAGTCAATCTTTTACAAATAAAAAATTTGCTTTAATTTTCGGCAATGAAGTTGAAGGCGTCAGCGAAGAAGCGATGGCAATGGCGGATTTTGTCGTCGAAATTCCGCAGTATGGTACTAAACATTCTTTGAACATAGCCGTCACGGTGGGGATAGTTGTTTGGGAATTTTTGAAGGGTTTTCGACACCGATAAATCAAAAGCATCATAAATTAAATTTTAGAACTATTCAATCAAACGACTTTGAAAAATCAAATACTCCTTTTTACCATCCCATTGTTTGCCTCAGGTTGCGTGTCAAAAAAAAAATACGACCAATTTGTGCAAAGCAAAGAGGCTTTACAAAATGACTTTAATCGGATGCGCGACGCTGAGCGCGAACGACTGATCTATGCTGATAGTTTAGTGCGGTTGAATATCCGTCTTTCAGGTGCAATCCAAGAAGCGGATGAGTGGAAAAACCGCTATTATAGTATCGAAACAACTTTAAGAGACGTCAATAAAGAACTGACTTCGGTTCGATATCAAAATGAACAGTTGCAATTGGTTTCTTCTTCCAATAACGATGCCCTTAGACAACAAATTGCGGATAAAATCCGGGAATTGGATGCGCGCGATAAGGATTTGCGGTTGTTGTTGGAAGAAACCAAAAACAACAAAGGTACTATTGGCGATTTGAATAAAAACTTAGACGAAAAACAATTGAAAATCAGGCAGTTGAGCGATGCTTTAAATCAAAAAGACGCTCAAATGAATGAATTGCGGTATCGCATCGCTGAGATACTGAGAGGCTTCAATACCGGTGAATTGACTGTTCGTCAAGAAAATGGTAAAATATACGTAGCCTTGTCAGAAAATTTATTGTTTGCGAAAGGCAGCAGTACTATCAACCCTCGAGGAGTTGAGGCCTTGAAAAAACTGTCTCAAGCCCTCAATACTACAACCGAGGTGGGCATTGAAGTAGAAGGGCATACCGATTCAGATGGTACAGCGGACAGTAATTGGGCTCTTTCAACGTCACGGGCTTTAAGTGTTGTAAAAATCTTGACAACAAACAAGGTTGACCCAAAACGCATCATCGCTTCCGGACGAGCTTTTTATCTGCCTGTTGCTCCCAATGATTCGGAGGCTAACAAATCCAAAAATCGGCGCACCGAAATTATTTTATCCCCCAAACTTGATGAGCTATATAATATAATAAAAAATAATAAATAATTCATTGAATATTATAGGAAATTTGAATATTTGTTATTATATTTGCATGAGCAAGCAGTATCAAAGATGCTTGCTCTTACTTTTTTTATCATATTTATTATAATCTCAGAAAACTCACCTAAGCCGATTTAAAAATTTATTATTTAGAGCATTGCCGATTTTATCTCAGTCAATTACCCCCAAGTTGATGGCTATTTTTTATATTGAAGTATAAATACAAAATCATTGCACTATAAAAAACAGACAAACTATGGACATTATCAAAGCTTTGGGTATGTGTACGATCATACTTTTTTCTATGGGCTGTAGAAAACAAAATAATGCGAAAATCAATTTCAAAATTAAATTTGATCCGCTTCAAGAGAGGTTAAATAGTCAAGGATTATCTGCGGGTATTGGTTCCGGTAATGCGGCACAAACGCCGGCGATGAACAGCATCGGTATTGAAGGGTTAGAAATCTTGAAAAATGCGTATTCAAAAACGGGTGAAGGAAGTATGCTGTTCAATATACCCAAAACGATGGCAGGTGGCAGTTCCGCTATTGATTATTCCAAGTTGATAATAGTGAAAGACGGTGATGTTTTTCTGTCGGCATCAATCAGAAATATTCCGCCGGGGAAATATGAGTGGATGAGGACTTCGGTCTCTTGTCAAAACTTTGACCTGCGGGTGAATATGGTCAATATACCCTTTGTGGGCAATTTACCGGACGAGCGGGTGGCGTTTGCCACTTTCATGGGTTCTAATAATTATATCTCCAAATATAAAATTTGGGAAAAAGAAGATGTGGTGAATGGTAACAAGGATAGGGGATATTGGTGTTTGGAAACGAAATTCAATACGGCTTTTAATAGTTTGAATACCGTTTATAGAGGTCAGTTAGCTGAAAACAGCATCACTTTTGTTAACCCTATTGCTCAAACCTCGCCTTCCCTGACCGGCTCTGCCGATGTGGTGGGCAGGTTTGAGACCCCCCTCAGTATATCAGGTGCTGAAACAGAAGATATCAACGTGGTACTAACCTTATCCACCAATAATATGTTTGAATGGGAAGAAAGTATCAACAGAAACGGGAAATGGGACATCAATGCTCAAGGCGCAAACGGACAACCCGAATTTGAAAAAATAAAAGACATCGGTTTTAGAGGTTTAAAAGTATCGTTTCAATCAAAATAAGGTAATCTTATGAATTCAGATTAATAATTTTCTTCAAACTCCTCGAAAGTTCATAACTTTCGGGGAGTTTTGATGTTAGGGCATATATGCCTACTTTGTATTTCTTTTACTAAACATTTGACATATTTTGAAAAAAAATATCTTTTTCTTCCTGTCTGCTTTGACTTTAATCATAAATAGTTGTGATGACAACCCCTACAAACAAGGTAAATTATACTATACCAGTTTTTGCAGTAACTGCCACATGGAAGGTGGGGAAGGCTTAAAAGGATTGATTCCGCCTTTAGCCAAAGCCGATTATTTAGCCAATTTTCGGTCGGAGCTACCTTGCATCGTTCGTAAAGGCCAAAAAAGTAAAATTGTGGTGAATGGCGTGGAATACGGTCAACAGGAAATGTTACCGATTGCGAAATTGTCGGATTTTGAAATCACCAATATTTTGAATTATATCGGCACATCGTGGGGTAATACCGAAAAAATTTGGACAGTGGACGAAGTACGTCAGAGTTTAGATAAATGTCAATGATAATAGAAATTAATTATTGTCAAAAATCTTAAAATCCTATAACAAGGTTCTCGTTTATGGACATGTTTTACATATACTGTTCGCAATTAATACTTTTTATAGAGAATTTACGTTAATATGGCATAATTTTGCCTGTAAAATAATAGTAATTTATTTAAAACTAAATCATATAAAATCTTGATAATCAATTATTTACAAACTGACTCATCTTTATTATTGAATACAACCTTTACAATGAGAAATTTAACTACTTTAATTGTTCTTTGTTTATCGCTCAATTTTCTGTCGGCTCAAAAAGTGGGCGACCTTTTTGACGCTACTTATGTTCACGATATCAGACTCAACCTCGAACAAAAAAACTGGAAAGAGCAATTGGATTCATTGCGTTTAAATGGTAATAGCCTTTTGCTCGGCAAAGTCACAATTGACGGCACAACATATGACAATGTCGGTATTACGTACGCTAATAGCCCGACCTATATGACAGCCGGCAAACGCAATCCTTGGTTGATTAAATTGAATTTTATAGATAAAAAGCAAAACCACCAAGGCTATAAAGAGTTCACCATCTCTCAAGCTCTTCGCGACCCGAGCATGGTTCGGGAAGTATTGGGCTATGAAATTGCCCGAAAATACATGCCTGCGCCCTACGCTAATTTTGTCAATTTGACGGTCAATGGTGAAAGCCGAGGCATTCATATCAACGTGGAAGCCATCAATGAAGATTTTTTGCAGCGCAATTTTCAACATACTGAGGGGTCGTTTTTTAGGTGCGTTCCCGATACTCGTTCCGAAATCAAAGGTGACTGTGAGCGGGTTTTTGGTGCATTGAAACTCCAAAAAGATGTGCGCTGCATGATGACCAACTTTGAAATGATGTCAAAAGCCGGCTGGGATGATTTGCTTGAATTGACCCGTGTTTTGAACGAAGAACCCCATAACATCAACAAAGCCATGAATCTTGACCGTGCTTTATGGTTTATCGCTTTCAACAATGTGGTGGTCAATTTGAACAGTTATTATGGTCAATACAGTGGCAATTATTACCTATACCGCGATAAAAACAATCAGTTCAATTTTATTCCTACCGAGTTGAATTTGATTTTTGGCAGCTTGAAAAATACCAATGGCAATTCTGATTTGGATTTGGCGGGCTTGACAAATCTTGACCCAATGCTGGATGTTGATAATCCAAGTAAGCCTTTGGTTTCCCAATTGCTGAAAAATCCCGATTTAAAAAAGATATATTTTGCCCATATTCGACAAATACTTGCCGATTGGTTCGAAAATGATGCCTATCGCCGGAGAGCAGAAGAGTTTCAGAAGATGATTACGCCCTACTACGAGCAAGACAAAACGCCGCCTTATCCGATGGTAGATTTTAAACGCAGCCTCACCGAAACGGTGGGTAACATCACTAAAATTCCGGGCATTGTGGAGTTGATGATGGCTCGAACCAAATTCCTCCGCAAATTATCCGATATGTTGGTGGTACCGCCCGTGGTGTCGGAAGTCACTTTTTCTAATCGCAAAAAATTCTCGAATCAATCGGTGACTGAATTTCGTATAAAGGCTAAAGTGGACAAATTTCCGCGCCGTGTGCGCTTATTTTATCGCCCTTTAGGCTCTACGGAAGTCTATACCGAAGTCAGTATGTTAGATGATGGTAAAAGCCATGACGTGTCGGCGGGTGATAAAATATTCGGGGCGGTGGTGAATCCTAACGGCAAATTCACGAGTATTGAATATTTTATTATTGCCGAAAATGCCGGAGCAGCCACTTTTTATCCAACCAACTACGTGGCTGAAAAAGCCACTATCTCAATTGAGGAGTTGAATAAATAAATCTAAATACTGAGCGGGATGTTCAAGACAATTTTTACTATCATTTTTGTTTGCATTATTCAGACATTTTCATTTGCACAAAACCTTTATAATCCAAAAGATATCAAAGAGATACGCCTGACGTTTCCACAAAACGATTGGGATAAATTCCTTGATTCAGTCAAAAAATCAGGCGGTGAAGCTCGTCTGAAAGGTAGTCTGACAGTGGACGGTCAACGTTTCGACAACGTCGGCGTGCGCTACAAAGGCAATTCGTCTTATTTTGGTACGCGAAAAAAAGGTAATAATAAACTGCCTTTTAATATCAAATTGGATAAAAAGCAAACGATTGAAGGCAAATATGAAACCCTCAAACTCAGTAATGTCAATCGTGACCCCAGTTTTGTCCGCGAAATGTTGAGTTATGATATTGTGAGCACTTATATGCCTACCCCGCAGTGTAATTTTGCCAAGGTTTTTGTCAACGATACTTATCTGGGCTTTTACAACAATGTTGAATCCATCAATGATGATTTTTTAAAAAATCAGTTTGGTAAAAAAGGCTGGTTGGTTAAATGCGACCCGGATTGGGCAGCTGTTGAATCCAAAAATTGTCTCAAATCGGACAAAGCATCGTTGATGTATTTGGGCGAAGATTCGACTTGCTACGCGCCTTTTTATGACATTGATAAAAAGGGAACTTGGCGCGATTTTATCAATATGACCCGCATTTTGAACCTCGAACCGGAGAAAATTGAACGGGTTTTGAATGTTGACCAAGTGTTGTGGATGTTGGCGCTCAATAATGTGATGGTGAATTTAGACAGCTATACGGGCATTTTTTCGCATAATTATTACCTCTATCGCATCAACGACGGGCGTTTTACCCCTTTGATGTGGGATGTTAACCTCTCTTTCGGAGCCTTTGCGCCGCCTGGCACGGAGCTGGTCAAACTTGATCCTTTTCTGTATCAAAATGACCCCAAACGCCCCTTGATTTCAAAACTCCTCGCCATTCCGATGTACCGCAAAATTTATGTTGCGCACATCAAAACCATTCTGAACGATTGGTTTTTGAATGGCAAATACTTGACCCGCGCTAAAGAAATTGCTCAATTCATTGACAAAGCGGTGAATGAAGATAAAAATAAGCATTTCACGTACGATGATTTTAAGAAAAATATATCTTTATCCGTTTCTGAAATAGTGGACGGTAAAGAGGCGTCAAAGGTTATCGGCATCGAAGAATTGATGAAAGCGCGAGCAGAATTTTTGCATAATTTTCCCCCTTTTCAAAAAATAACGCCCAAAATTGAAGGCGAACCGACCCCCTCAGTATTACCCGTATCAGGTAAAACCCCTGCCGACCAAATGAGCATCAAGGTGAAAACCACGGGTGCTACAAGGGTATGGTGTTTGGTCAGAAATGACCTTAACGCAGCTTATCGGTACCTGCCGATGCTCGACGATGGCATGCACAATGACGGTGCGGCGGGAGACAGCGTGTGGGGTGTGGTATTCGATAAAAAAAATGTGCAGTATTATATTATTGCTGAAAACGAAGAGGCAGTGAGTATTTTGCCCGAACGAGGCGGCAAATCGTTTTTTGAAGTAAAAAATTGAGATATGGCAAGTATTATAGATTTGGTCGGTAATACGCCGATGGTCGAGCTATCCGTTTTGAACCCCAATCCCAAAGTCTCGATTTACGCCAAGTTAGAAGGCAACAACCCCGGCGGCAGTGTCAAAGACCGACCGGCATTGAATATGATTCGCAGCGCCGTCGAACGGGGCGACATCAAGCCGGGGATGCAACTCATAGAAGCCACAAGCGGCAACACCGGCATCGCTTTGGCGATGATTGCGCGGTTGTATGGCATTGATATTGAATTGGTTATGCCCTCCAACTCGACCCGCGAACGCACCCTGACCATGGAAGCCTACGGCGCCAAAGTGACTTTGTTGGAAACCATTGAAATATGCCGCGACTACGCCGAAGAAAAAGCCCAAAACGGTGCTTTTCTGCAACTCAATCAATTCGCCAATCCCGACAATTACTGGGCGCATTATAAAACCACGGGGCCCGAAATTTGGCGCGATACTGCCGGAACCGTCACTCATTTTGTCAGTTCGATGGGCACAACCGGTACAATCATGGGCACTTCTATGTATCTCAAAAAGAAAAATCCGAATATCCAAATCGTCGGTTGTCAGCCTACTGAGGGGGCCTCGATTCCCGGCATTCGCCGTTGGGAAAAGGCGTACTTGCCCAAAATATTCGACCCTTCGCGCGTGGACACTGTCATGGATGTTTCGCAAGATGACGCCATAGCCATGACCCGCCTTTTGGCGCGCGAGGAAGCCATTTTTGCCGGCATGAGCTCCGGCGGTGCCGCTTCAGCCGCCATCCGATTAGCGGAAACGCTGACCGAAGGGGTCATCGTTTTCATCGCTTGCGATAGGGGCGATCGGTATTTGAGCAGTGCGTTGTTTGGGTGAGGGTATAATTTTTCGAAT